>JACPPM010000148.1 GCA_016191015.1 Acidobacteriota bacterium
AAACGTTCGAGTGGGTGAGATCCTCCGAACCCCTCTCAGGAAAGCAGGAAGGGAGGAATGCAGGAACGGAGCAGTCATCTCCGGTGCTCAGGGTGGCATCGAACAGACCCCTTCCTGCCTTCCTAACTTCCTGCTTTCCTGAGAGGTGCTCGGAAGGGTCTTGCAGCGTGCCTGGATCTTGCCTGTTTGGTTGCGGCTCCACTGCGTTAGGAGGACCTATGACTTCCCGTACTCCGAATCTCAGGGCAAGATCCGTGGCATTTGACACTGCTCGTGCGCACAGCTAGTGTCGTGGGTCGTAGATTGTCGTGAATACGCGGGAGAGCTCAGTATGAGATTCACAAGAGCGATGACAAGCGCGGTCCTGATGGTGTCGGTGACCGCATGGGTAGTTGCGGAGCAGCCGATTGTCAATCCCAAGGCGGCCACGCCACCGGTAGCGAAGAAGGTGCCGAAAACGGATTCGGTCCATGGTGATGTCAGGGTGGACAACTACTTCTGGCTCCGGGAGAAGACCAACCCGGACGTCACGGCGTATCTCGAGGCCGAGAACACCTACACGGCGGCAGCAATGAAGGGAACAGAACCGTTCCAGGATGCACTGTACAAAGAGATCCTGAGCCACATCAAAGAGACGGATCTCTCGGTACCGTTCAGACTCCGCGGCTACTGGTACTACTACCGCACCGAGCAGGGCAAACAGTATCGCATTCACTGCCGGAAAAAGGCTGTGGCTGGCGAAATCCGGCCTGCTTCTGAAACCCCGGAGGAGATCCTGCTTGACCTGAATAGACTGGCGGAGGGGCAGAAGTTCATGGGGCTGGGAGCTTTCACTGTGAGCGACGACGGGAATCTCCTGGCGTATTCGACCGATTTCACCGGTTTCCGGCAGTACACGCTGCACGTGAAGGACCTGCGCACCGGTGCCCTGCGGCCCGACACCCAGGAGAAAGTCGTCAGTGTGCGGTGGGCGGCCGACAATAAGACTCTGTTTTACACCATCGAGGACGCCGCGAAGCGGCCGTACCAGCTCTACCGGCATGAGCTGTCGAGCCAACAGCCGGACGCGCTCGTGTACGAAGAAAAGGACGAGCTGTACCGGATCTGGCTCGATCGCTCCAGAGACCAAAAGTATCTCTTCCTGAATTCGGCGAGCTCGGAGACGACAGAGGTGCGGTATGTCCCGAGCGACACGCCGGGGGCAGAGCTTCGCGTGATTCTGCCGCGTGTGAACGATCACGAGTATTACGTCGAGCACCATGGCGACCGGTTCTACATCCTGACCAATGACGGAGCGAAAGATTTCCGCGCTGTGTGGGCGCCGGCCGATGACCCGCGCAAAGAGAACTGGAAGGAGCTCCTCCCTGCCCGCGAAGGGATTCGCATCGAGGGGCTGGATATGTTCGCTCATCATGGAGTGACCTATGAGCGCGAGGGCGGGCTTCCGAAGATCCGTATCATCGACCTGCGCACCGGGGAGGAGCACCTGATCGAGTTCCAGGACGCGGCCTATTCAGTCTTCCTCGATGCAAATCCCGAGTTCGATACCACCACCGTGCGCCTCCAGTATCAATCGATGATCACGCCGAGCACGTTGTACGACTACGATATGGAGAAGCGGACGCGCGTGTTGATGAAGCAGACCGAGGTGCCAGGTGGGTTTGATTCAGCAAACTACGTTGCCGAGCGGATTTTCGCAAAAGCGCCGGATGGGACGGCCATTCCGATTTCAATTGCCTACCGCAAAGGGCTGAAGAAGGACGGAACGGCGCCACTCCATCTCCAGGGTTATGGTTCATACGGCTTCGCCATCCCGGTCACGTTCAGCCCCGCTGAATTGTGCCTGCTCGACCGGGGTGTCATCAGCGCCTCGGCACACATCCGCGGCGGCGGAGAGATGGGTGAAAAGTGGCACGATGACGGCAAAATGATGTCCAAGAAGAACACGTTCACGGACTTTATCGCCGTCGCCGAGTACCTCGTCAACGAGCAGTACACATCGAAGGATCGGCTCGTGATCGAGGGCGGGAGCGCCGGGGGCCTGCTCATGGGCGCCGTCACGAACATGCGGCCCGATCTTTTCCATGCGGTCGTGACCCACGTCCCCTTCGTGGATGTCCTCAACACGATGCTGGACGCCTCGCTCCCCTTGACTGTCGGCGAATACCTCGAGTGGGGCAACCCGAACAACAAGTCCGAATATGACTACATGAAGACGTACTGCCCCTACACGAACCTCGCCGCCAAGGACTACCCGGCGATTCTCGTCACCACCTCCCTCAATGACAGCCAGGTCATGTATTGGGAACCGGCCAAGTACGTCGCCAAGCTCCGCACCCTCAAGACCGATCAGAATCCCCTCCTGCTCAAGACCAACATGGCCGCCGGCCATGGCGGCGCCTCGGGACGATACGACTACTACAAGGATAGAGGATTCGAATTCACGTTCATCCTCGCCGAAATGGGGATCACGCGCTGACGGGCGTGACCGGAGTCGTTCGGAATGTGGGAGCGCAACAACAAGCCATGACGAGAAATCCATGTCGTCACTGATCGAAGCGATCGGCATCAAGCGGAAGATGTTTTTCGAATACCAGGACGCGCCTTACCAATGTCTGAGCGTCGAGGTATCGACGCCTACGGCGCGCGGGGGCCAGACGCTCGTGCGCATCAAGATGCGGAACCTTCTGACGCGCGCAGTCTTTGACAGGACCTTCAAGGCGGGCGAAAAATTCAAGGAGCCGGATCTCGACACTGTGCCTGCTTCTTATCTGTATGCCGACAGCGACGGATACAACTTCATGGACCAGAAGACCTTCGAAACCGTCACCCTTGGACCCGACATGCTCGGGGAAGACAAGGAGCTGCTCATCGAGAACATGATCGTCGAGATCGAACGATATGACGGCAAGCCGATCGGCCTCTTGTTCCCGCCTCACGTTGAGCTCGCTGTGACTCACACCGAACCCGGCACTCGGGGGGACACGGCCAGCGGCAACGTCACCAAGATTGCCACCCTGGAGACGGGCCTGCGGATCCGCGTACCTCTCTTCATCAAGGAAGGTGAGAAGATCAAGGTCCACACGGAGACGCGGGAGTTCGCGGGAAGGGCATAGCGAGGCAACGCCACGCGACGACCTCGGGAAAGGAGCCGAGTCATGACACCGAACGAAAGACAGCGCTACATCGATCAGTACGCGGCGGGTTACGAAGAAGTACGAATGAGTCTCGATGGGCTTCACGCCGACGCGCTGAGTGCCCATCCGATCCAGGGGAAATGGAGCGCGTGCGAGATCGTGCAGCACCTGGCGGATAGCGAGATGACGAGTGCCATTCGGCTTCGCACACTGCTGGTTGAGGAGCATCCTATCATCTACGGGTACGACCAGGAGGCCTTTGCAACGCGCCTTCATTACAATGAACGGGACATCGCGCCGGCTCTAGAGGCACTGCGCGCTGCTCGCGCCACGAGCGTCCAACTCCTCGCCACGATGACCGAGGACGATTGGCACCGCGAAGGATGGCATACGGAAAGCGGACGTTACGGTGTAGAAGACTGGTTACGGATCTACGCTGCTCACGCCCACAACCACGCCGCTCAAATCCGACGCCTTGGCGATGCGCTCGCGAGCCACTAGCGCGGTTCATCCCTGTGCGCACCGCGCCGGATAGGCGCTGGTCAGCCTGAGCTGGGTTGCCTTTCTATTCCCAGACTGGAATCTCGATGCAGTGGCAGTCGAACCATTTGACCCACAAGCGCTCCTTCGCTTCCGATGCATGGCCCGTGAGGGGTGACGTCGATGCCTGAGCTTCTCGTCTCCTGCAAGGACGTCTCCAAGTCGTATGGTGCTGCACCGCTTTTCGATCGACTCTGCTTAGGTCTCTTCGAGGGCGATCAGGTCGGTCTTGTGGGGCCGAACGGATCCGGCAAGTCCACCCTCCTCAAGATCCTCGCGGGGATCGAGGCGCCTTCATCGGGGATGCGCACCGCGCGCAAGCGGCTGCGGATCGGGTACGTGCCACAGGACCCGGTGTTCGCGGCGGGTGCGACGGTCGGCGCCGTACTGCGCGAGGCTCTGAGCGACGACCTCTTGGATGAGCACGAGGCCGAAGCGCGCATCAGTGTGGCGATGGGGAAGACCGGCTTCGCCGACCGCACGCAAGCGGCGGAGTCGTTGTCGGGTGGCTGGAAGAAGCGCCTGGCGCTGGCCCGCGAGCTGGTTCGTGAGCCGGAGCTCCTGCTCCTGGACGAACCGACCAATCACCTCGATGTCGAGGGCATCCTGTGGCTCGAGGAGCTGCTGCCGCGCGAGCCCAAGGCGTTCGTGGCTGTGAGTCACGATCGCTACTTCCTTGAGGCCGTGGCGGGGCGCGTGATCGAGCTCAACCGCGCCTTCGCCGAGGGACTCCTGGACGTGCGTGGTCACTACAGCCGCTTCCTTGAAAAGAAGGACGAGCTACTGGCCGGCCAGGCCGCTTACCAGGAATCGCTGCGCAACCGCGTGCGGGGAGAGATCGATTGGCTCTCGCGCAAGGCTCGCGCGCGCACTCGCAAGGCGCAGGCGCGCATCGACGTGGCCCACAGCCTACAGGAGGAGCTGGCCGACCTCGACTCGCGGTCGAAGAGTGCCGTGCTCGACCTCGAGATCGCCGGAACCGAGCGCCGCACCAAGCGGCTCCTCGTCGCCTCGGGCCTCGCGAAGAGCTACGGTGACAGGGACATCATCCGCGGCCTCGACCTCGTCCTCTCGCCGGGGACGCGTCTCGGGCTCATCGGCGCCAACGGCAGCGGCAAGAGCACGCTCCTGCGGTTGCTCACGAAGCAGGAGAAATCGGACGCGGGCACGATCGAACATGCCGACGCCCTGAAGATCGTGATGCTCGACCAGCACCGGCAGCATCTCGACCCCGCGGTCTCGCTCAGGCGCACACTCGCACCGTTCGGGGATTCGGTAGTCTGCGAGGGCCGCGCCATTCACGTGTCGGGCTGGGCGAAGCGCTTCCTCTTTCGCAGCGAGCAGCTCGACACTCCCGTGGGCCGGCTCTCAGGTGGGGAGCAGGCTCGCGCGGTGCTGGCCCGGCTGATGCTCGAACCCGCCGACTTGCTGCTCCTCGACGAGCCCACGAACGACCTCGACATCGATACCCTCGACATCCTCGAGGAGAGTCTCCTGAAATTCTCCGGCGCGCTGGTACTCGTGACGCACGACCGCTACCTCCTCGACCGGGTCTGCACTCGCATCCTGGCCCTCGATGGCCGCGGAGGCGCCACACCGTATGCCGACTACGAGCAGTGGGAGCGGGGTCTCCGCGTCGCGTCAGACGAGGCGGCGCAAGCCGTCGCCCGCCCGCAACTGGCGCGGGCGAAGCCGGTCGCGCAGGCTGGCAAATCAAGGAAGCTGGGCTACCTGGAGCAGCGAGAGTGGAACGAGATGGAGGCGCGCATCCTGGAGGCGGAGGAGCGGTTGGAAGCCTGCCGGAGCGCGGCCGCCGACCCTGCGATCGCCTCCGATCACCTGGCGCTGCTGGATCGACTCGCAGCGCTCGAGGCCGCGCAAGCTGACGTGGACCGACTCTACAAGCGCTGGGCCGAGCTCGAAGGCAAGGCCACGCCCCGCCAGTAGCCGAGCTGCCACCTATCTCTTGGCGCGATCGAGAATCCGCTGTATCGCTGCCGGACGTGAGCCAGGGCAACTGATGCCGTCCAAGGCGATCGAGGGCGAATGCCTGCCGCATCAGCCGCACTGCTTCCGGCTTGACCGCGCCTGAGCATTCACCTCAGTCGCCCTAGTCTAAGACCAGTCCAATATTTTCGGCGCGCGAAATCAAAGTCAGCCTCAGGAGGAGCCAATGGCGCCATGGGATCTCGGCGGGAGAGCAGGCGCGCTGTGCCGGCGCTCACGCCGCCCGTCGATCGGTCGGAGCATGAGCACGGCGGCATCATCAAGGGCCACCCCGCGGAGTGTGCGGGAACGGCGGCCAGTATACCAATTCCGGCGGCGCTCTCGGGCGACCCGGGAGCTACTTCTCGAGCGAGAACTCCATGAAGTCGAACCAGTGACCGTGGCCGGCTAGTGCATCGATTTCGGCTTGGACAATAAGCGTGTGCCCGCCTTCGATTTCGAGAAAACGCTCGAACAGTGCCCGATACCTGGGATCCAGCTCGGCCACCAGGCCCTCGTAAAACTCGGTGGCCTTGCGCTCATTCTCGAGTGCCTCTTTCAGGAACGAGATCTCGGGTGTATGTCCGGGGGTCGTGTTGCCCCTGCGGATGCTCAGCTTCTTGGCCTCCGCCTTCAGCCAAGCAGCCGGCGGTAGCAGAGTCGGCAGCTCGGCGTCCGTCACGGCGCCCGTGCGCTTCCACTCACCGAGACGACTTTCCAGATAGTCCACGTGCCCCTGCTCTTCCTTGGCCAGGGTTTCGAATACGCGCCGCCCCTGAGGGTCCTCCACGGCTTTGGCTGCGCGCCCGTATTGGTCTCTCACCTTGTGCTCAAACTCGATCGCAGCACTCAAGGCATCGGGCAATTGCATGTTTCTCCTCCGCCCGCTTCGAACGTGCCGTCATCTTAGGCCCGCGCCCGAGGGAGCGTCAACTGCAGATCTCGTGGCGCCCGCTGTCGGGGCAGGGCTGTGGCAAAGTCCCGGAATCCGCCCATCACCGTTCCGCACCGAGGCCGAATGCCGGTACCCGTACCCGGAATCAGGCATTTCGGGCAGGGGTACGGGAAGGGGCATGGGTACGAATTGACCAGAAGGGGCCGCGGATCTGACTTTGCCGCAGCATTGCGCTGTCGGGTCTCGCACCCTGACTTCTCTGGCCGAATCTTGATATGCTTGTTGACATGAATCACGACGAGGCGCTACGGACACATCTACAGAGGCTTCTGGATTGGCAGGATGCGCACGTGGGATTCGATGCCGCGATTGAAGGCATTCCGCCGGCGCTTCGTGGTGTAAAACCCGCTGGCCTGCCCCACTCGCTCTGGCAGTGCCTGGAACATATGAGGATCTGTCAGTGGGATATCCTGGATTTTTGCCGCAATCCCGACTACCAGGAAATGAAGCCCGAAGAGTACTGGCCCAAGACGATTGAGCCACCGACAGCCGAGGCTTGGGAGCAAAGCGTCGGAGATTTCCGAAGGGACCGCCGGATGCTGAAGCAGCTCGCAGCCGATCCTGCTCTCGACCTCTTTGCGACGATTCCGCACGGGAACGGACAGACGTACCTGCGTGAGCTACTGCTGGTTTCCGATCACAATGCCTACCACGTTGGCGCTCTCATTGCGGCCCGTCGGCTACTGGGAATCTGGGCGTCATCCTAGAGATCAATCCGAAAGGGTTTGCGGACCGAGTCCACGATTTCCTTGCAGGCCCTCGGACCGATCCTTGATGGCGCCCTCGCATCGGCCTGAAGCGGCCGATCTGCGGGATGGCGGATGTTGAAATCCCGCGGGTAGCCTCAGTCGAATTCCACTCGGGCAGCCCGCCTCATGCACCGGGCTCACGCGTGGTGCCGGGCGCCCTCAAAGCCACTGACCAACTGAAGATCCGGTCCGCCCCATGTTGACAACGCATCTCATGATCATTGAAAGGAATCCCGGCCACCCCTATAATAAAGGCCGGTGGTGGAGGACGTGCTCGGCCCTTTCAGACATCGATCGGAGAGGAATCAGGCCCGGAGACGAGCTTCGCCACGTCTCTGGCTCGCAACCTGAACGAAACGTGCCCTTCTGAACGACACACGGGAGAGTGAAGGAATCGGTCACAGGGAGGACCAGGATGGGCGGCAATCATTCATTCAAGGCGTTCAGAGCCACAAACAAGCGCGGTCCATCGACCGCAGGGCGGCGGCAAAGTCGAGGCGCCGACTCGGGCGAGGCCGTTCCGTGCGAAACCGCAGATGGCGCAGATTTCCGCGCAGATTACGCAGATTCTTCCAGCATTCAACCGACGAGCAACTTGCTCCTCACTCTCAGGTCGGCGCGAAGCAATCGGCGACATCTGCGAGTCAATCTGTGAAATCTGCGGTTTCCGGGACTTTGCCGTGGTCTTGGACACGGTGTGCGATCCTGGAGCTCGAGGCGACGGCCCTTCTGAGCGCACCCCACGACCTCGGTTACGCTTCCTCCACGGCGCCAGCGACGGTGTCAAAATGCCTGTCGGGACTTGCTGAGTTCTTCGCTTGGACGACACGCGCAAGGATGCTCAGCGCAACCTCGCCCGGGCTCTTCCCTCCGATGGGCAGGCCCGCTGGCGTCTCGAGTTTTTGGAGGGCCGAAGCGGGAACTCCCTCGTCCACGAGCTCGCGCACAATCGTGCGCCGCTTGGTTTCGCTGCCGATCATCCCGACGTATCTGGAGGGAGTGCCGACGAAACGAGCCGCGAGCGTCCGGTCAGTCTCATGGCATCGGGTCACGATCACTACACACGTAGTAATCCCCGGCACTCCCACCCCTTCACGATAGTCTCTGTCGGTCAGAACGACGCGGTCGGCATGAGGGTGCCTCTGTCGTGACGCGAATTCGGCGCGGTCATCGATGAGGGTGATTCGAAACAGTCCCAGTCGTGAGGCCAGGTCCACCAGCGCCTGTCCCACATGTCCCCCTCCGAAAACCCACAGCTCCCAGGGCTGCGGGAAGGCCTCTATCAGGACTTCCGCGCGCCCGCAACAATACATCCCCAGAGACGCTCGCGTGATTTCATAGGTCTTGTGGAGGAGTGTGCCGCCCTCGAGCAACCCGAGTGCGTCCTTGATCACAGCCGCTTCGAAAGGGCCCCCACCGATCGTGAACTCGGTCGCTCCATCCGGGAAGATCAGGATCCCCGCGCCGGTCTCTTGCGGAACGCTCCCCTCGGTGGCAAGGAGCCGCGCGGCGGCGAAGGATCTCCCCTCTCCGAGCAGCTCCGCGATCCTGGCAAAGAAATCGCCCTGCCTCATCTTCGTTCACGCATCCGGGAAGATCGAGAGGGCCGTGGTCTCGAGGATCTGGCGGAGAGCCGCTGGACTGAGTGGGAGAGCCTTGAGCTGATCCACGTTGCGCCTGATCTCGGGAACGCCGGGGGAGGGCCAATCGGAGCCAAACATAGTCTTCGACGCCACCTCCTCAATCCTCGGAAAGTATCTTACCAGTGATGCCGGCGGTATTGAAGAGATGTCGAGATAGACGTTCGCATGCCTGCGAAGCAGAAAGAAACATTCATCCATCCAGAGCGGCCTCCCACCGTGAGCCAGGATGATCTTGAGATCCGGGTAGTCCACACACACATCGTCGATGGGCATCGGATCGCCGAGCCTCGATCGGGCGCCTTTGAAGATGCTGGTGCCGGTGTGGATCATCACCGGCACACCCCGCGCGGAACATTCCTCGTAGAGGATCGCCTGCGGTCGAAACCCGTCCCTGTACGCGGCAGGCGAGATTGCCTGGTGAGGAGGGTGAATCTTGATCCCTCGGATGCCCAGGCCGTCGAAAAGCATCCGCATCTCAGATCTCGGATCCGAGCAGTTGGCCAGGTCCGGACACCCGAACGGGATCAGCCGCCTTCTGTCGTGATCGCAAAACCTGGCGCAGAATTCGTTGACCCCGGCCGTGAAGCCCATGATCTCCGGCGACACATAGTTGATGATGGCCGCTCGCCAGACACCCTGGCCGTCCAGAAAATCCAGGAACGCGGCAGGGCTTGCCGTGATCGCGTCGAGATGCTTGAACTCGAACGATTGCTCGAACGTCGCCCGAATGGCAGGTTTGAGCATAGTCCACGGTTCGACGTGGACGTGAATGTCTGTAACTCTCGGTGTGGCCGGTACGGATCCCGCCGGCTGCATCTTCATCCTCGCATTCTAGACAATGCCGCGATCGGTTCAAAACTGTCGCAGAAGTGACCATCATGATGGCCGCCGTGATAGAATCAGATTTCGTTTCTTGACATGGAGGTTGATGATGTTGAAGTACGCATCGATACTGGCTGGCTCGCTCCTGTTGGCGGCGCTCCCTCTTTCGGCCGATGTGAAAATAACGGCGACGAATACCGGTCAGGGGCTGGGGGCGATGATCAACGGCGAAACCGTGACCTGGGTCAAGGGGCCCAGGATGCGCATCGACCGCAGCGGAATGCCGGAGGGTCGCACGACCACCATCATGGACGCCGCGGCGAGATTGATGACCACGATCAATCACGACAAGCGCGCTGCCGAAATCACGGACATGGCCACCATCGGCGCTCAGATCGAGAAATCGGTCGCTGCCTCCGATGTGAAGGCACAGATCACGCCGAACGGATCTTCGAAGCCGATTCTCGGCAAAAGCTGCGCCGGATACGACCTTCTGCTCACGGTCCCGATGACCATTGGGAACCAGCCGAACATGGCCATGACCGTTTCCATGACGGGACACGTCTGGATTGCGAAGGGAGCCCCGGGGACCGCGGACTACGAGGCGTTCTGGAAGGCGGCTGCCCAGGGAGGGCTCTTCTTCGGCAACCCGCAACAGATGAAGGTCATGCCGGCACAGTCGAAAGGCCTGACCGAAATGTACAAGGCCATGGCCAGTCTTGGCGGGCTCGCCTACGCCACAGACCTCGAAATGAAGTTCCAGGGCAACGAGATGATGGCCGGTATGATGGGCAGGATGGGATTCACGATGAACAGCGTCGCGACCGCTGTCTCGACAGATCCGATCCCGGACACGGAATTCACGGTGCCCGCGGGGTACAAGACGTCGAACAAGTAGCGGCGTCTGGAGGATTGTTCGCGCCGACATGCTGTTCGGCATCCTGGCCGATGAAACGCGGCTCCGCCTCAGCGGCGCTCCGCTGGCGCTTCGATCGCGATCTCGGTGCCTTCGCCCTCCCGGCTCCTCACTTCCATTGTCCCCCCGAGCAGACTAACCCGTTCCCGCATCCCGACCAGCCCGTAGCCGCCGCCATCTCGCGGCGGCGCCTCTGACGCCGCCATGCCCTCCCCATGGTCCCTGACACGCATCGCGATACTGGCCGGCCGATATTCGACCTCCACCACAACCTCACTTCCTCGCGAGTGTTTCACTGCGTTGGCAACCGCCTCCTGCGCTACGCGAAACAGATTCAACTCCGTCCGGTACGGGAGTGGCCTCGCCGCACCTATCACATCGACACGCGCATTCACCGACGTGCCTGCCACCCCCTTGCGCACCATCTCCAGCAGCGCGTGAGGAAGATCGTGCCCCTCCAGCGCCAGGAGACGAAGGTCAGCCACGGAGCGGCGCACTTCACGCAGCCCATCGCCGATCAGCCCCCGCGCGAGAGTCAGTATCTCCTCGGTGGCTGCTGGCTCCCCTCCGGGTTGTTTTCCGATCGCAGCTAGTTTCAGCGACACGGATGTCAGATCCTGTGCGAGCGTGTCGTGCAACTCACGCGAAATACGCTGCCTCTCGGCGAACACGGCGCCGAATCGTGCCTTGATCTGACGGAGACGCACTAGATACAGGAGCCAGACGGCCGTGCCCCCCGCGCCCGCGCACAAGGCGATGAAGTACCACGTCTGGCGGAAAAGCGGCAACAGCCGAAATTCAACTTCAGCGGCATCGTGACTCCATATCCCGTCGCGGCTGCAGGCACGCACACGAAACCGGTATCGGCCCGGTTTCAGATTTGTGTACTGCGCGAGGCGGTCCGACCCGGCGGACCTCCACGCCTCTTCGAACCCCTCCAGCATGCACACGAACTGCGGCGACTCAGAGGATGCGAAATCGATGCACGAGTACGCGAAGTCGAATGATCGCGCGCCGGCCTGGGCGGTGAAGGCCAAGCCCGTCGATATCCGGTGGCCGTCGACCGAGGCGTCCACGACATACGGCGTGGGCGGCGAGGGCCTCCCGTGCAGGCGCCGAAGGTCGAGGATGACCAGTCCTTTGATGGTGCTGAAGAGAAGCAGACCCTGGCGGGTGGCAATCGCGGACGGATACCTGCCCCCATTGCACTCGCTGCTGATCATCCCCTCAGGACGTCCGAAAACCGCCGGAACGATGACCTCATCCCGCCCGTTCATCTGCTCCTCGATCTGCCGCTTGCTCACCTTCAGAATCCCCTTCGCGCTCCCGAGCCACAAGTCCTCCCCATCTTCCAGAATGGCTGTGAACTCGGCCGACGCGAAGGGAGCCCGCAGAGATCGCCAGGATCCTCGTCGATACGAGGCCAGTCCCGAACGGGTGGCTGCCCAGGTCGTTCCGTCCGAACCCACCATGAGTGCCGCAATGGCCCTGTCGGCGAGACCGTTCTTCTCGGTGAATCGAGTGCAGGACCGGCCATCAATCCTGAAGATTCCGTCGACCCGGGTTCCGACCCAGACAGCTCCCGCGGCATCGGCTTGGATCTGAGAGATCTCTGCGGACGCGAGCACCGGGTCCCCGGACTCCTTCCTCAGAGTGCCGTCCCTGAGCCGATACAGGCCGCTCGACGTCCCCACCCACGTGTCAGACTTCGAATCCGTGCAGATGCTCCAGACCACCCCGGCGAACGGCGCAACACGGTGAAAGCCCCGGGCGGCAAGCTTCCACAGGCCCGAGGATGTGCCGATGAGAAGGTCGCCGCCAGAGGATTCTCCCAGCGCGCATATGTAGTTATCTTCGAATCGATCACCGTTCCGATGGACGACAATCCTCCCGCCAGCCTCCATCTGTGCGAGCCCGTACTCGGTGCCGACCCAGACGGAGCCGGCCCTGCTCTCGAATACCGTGCTCACGAAATCGCTCGGCAGCCCGTCGGCCACTGTGACCGCGCGCAGCGGTTTCAAGCGAAGGCAGAACAGTCCGGCGCCCTCGGTGCCGATCCATAAGTTGCCGTCACGATCCTCAAAAATGCAATGGATGTGCTCCCTGTCGAGCAACGGGTCCAGGACCAATCCTCGGCGACGCTCGCCGGCGCGCATCACTTCCAGTCCGTTGTACGCGAGACCGATCCATAGCGTTCCTTCTCGAGAACGGTATAAGGTGTGGATCTGTTTTTGCGGAGAGCTCATGAGTGCTGACCGGTCGATCCCTGCATCACTCAGGTGGAACGCCCCTTCGCTGCCTGTCGCTACCCAAACCCCCGCAGTGGGGTGCGGGACGAGCGCGTACACTGTGGCGGATGGTGCACCAGCCTGTCGCTCACAACTCTGAACGCTCACGCGATCGAAGCGGTACAGCCCCCCTGTTGTACCCAGCCAAAGCACGCCCGACGAATCCTTGCAAATCGTCGTGATCGCCTCGCCAGGAAGGCCGTCCCTCTGATCGTATCGCCTGACCGTTCCGCCTGTATGGCAGAAGAGCACCCCCTGGTTTGTTCCAATCCACAAAGCTCCTGCTCGATCGTGATAGAGGCTGCCTACATGGCCACCGTGCGGGAGTCCGGGCAGATCCAGCCGGCTGAACCGCCCCTTCTCCAAGCGGAACAGGCCCCTCTGGGCGCCGATCCAAAGAACACCATCGGGGCTCACCTCCAGCGACCACACGTATGGATCACTCCGGAACTCCGGGAAATCGTACAGTCCAATGGAATCGAATCTGCTCCCATCGAATCGCACAAGACCATTGAGAGTCCCCATCCAGAGGAAGCCGTCCGGAGTTTGCGCAATCGCGTTGACAGAGTTCTGTGGAAGTCCGTCCTCCACCTGCCAATTCTGTACGTGGTATTCAGACGCAAAAACTAGGGGACTGGGATCGGCCACAACCGCTGTCTGCGCCACCGCGGCAGTGAGAGCGATTGCGATCGGAAGGCCGGGCATGCAGCGCATGACGCATCTCGGCATGACTCCTACGTTCGCATGTGGCTCTGGATCTTCTCTGATATGCATCCCGGCGTGCGAAGTCCTTTGATTCGCGCATCGTAACGTAGGTCGCGGCGTTCGGTCCAGGAGCCCGGATTCACCTTACGGAAGTCGGACGGGGGTGAGCCTTCGCTGTGCTCGTCACGAGATGTGCAGGATTCCACGTTGCAACCCAATGGTCACAGCCTCAGTGCGATCGCGTGCGGAAAGTTTCGCCAGGATGCTGACCACGTGTGTCTTCACGGTTCCTTCGGTGATCGACAACAACCCTCCGATCTCCCGGTTGGAGAAGCCCCTGGCGATGAGCTGGAGGATCACCGTCTCACGCTCGGTGAGCTTTACCCGCGACTCCCCCAAGCGCATCAACACCTCGTCCGGAAAAAGACGCAGCCCGCCATGCACCGATCGAACGGCGGCGCCAAGTGCCACAGGGCTGGTGTTCTTGAGAAGGTAGCCACACGCACCGCCATCCATCGCCCTCCGAATGTCCTCATCCCCGTCCCTGACCGTCAGCACGATGATGCGCGCCTTGGGGAATTCGGACCGGATCGCATCCAGAGCTTCCAGCCCTTCCATGACGGGCATGCTGAGGTCGAGCAGGAGGACGTCCGGGCGCCGGCTGCGAAACTGTTCCATGGCCTCAGCTCCGGACGCTGCCTCGCCGACCACCTCCATGTCCTCGTGCTCGCCAATCGCCGCCACAATGCCAGCACGCACCAGAGGATGGTCGTCGGCGATGAGTACGC
Source organism: Acidobacteriota bacterium (assembly GCA_016191015.1). Lineage (GTDB taxonomy): Bacteria > Acidobacteriota > CAIWXX01 > CAIWXX01 > CAIWXX01 > JACPPM01. Next base: position 14,530 of record JACPPM010000148.1, read on the forward strand.
GAATCCTCGACGACCCCTTCATGACTACCGTGCTCCTATGTGGAAAGCAGACCAGGTTCTGAGGAGGAGAGCCTTGCCCTGGCACCCCGGAACGTTCATTTTTCTCATCATATCTCACGATGCGCCCCTGCGCCACGCTTCAGCCGTGATCTCAAGGCTACGGCAAAGTCCCGGTAACCGCAGATTTCACAGATTGACTCGCAGATGTCGCCGATTGCTTCGCGCCGGCCCGAGAGTGAGGAGCAAGTTGCTCGTCGGTTGAATGCTGGAAGAATCTGCGTAATCTGCGCGGAAATCTGCGCCATCTCCGGTTTCGCACGGAACGGCCTCGCCCGAGTCGGCGCCTCGACTTTGCCGCAGCCCTG
>JACPPM010000140.1 GCA_016191015.1 Acidobacteriota bacterium
TTCCTGAGAGGTGCTCGGAAGGGTCTTGCAGCGTGCCTGGATCTTGCCTGTTTGGTTGCGGCTCCGCTGCGTTAGGCCTTAGCCGTCAGCTCCGGAGGGGCGGTCCCCACATGCAGCAATCTCGTTCGGGCCGACTGCTAACGGCTCACGGCCACGTGGCGTCGCCCCCGTGATTGACTTTTTGTAGCCGGGGTCCGATATTCTAGTATAGGGAACATGGTCATCACGAGCTCGCTCGAATTGCAGGCGCGGGGGCCAGATCATTTCATCGACATCACGGGGCAGGTGGCCGGGATCATTGGTCAGGCGGGGCTCCGGAACGGAAACGTGACCTTGTTCGTGCCGGGCTCTACTGCCGGCCTGACCACCATCGAATACGAAGAGGGCGTCTTGACGGACATGCACGAGCTGATGGAGCGGATGGTGCCGAGCGGGACTGCTTATCACCACGACGCGGCGTGGGGCGACGGGAACGGCTTCTCACACCTGCGCGCCTCTCTGATCGGCCCCTCCCTCACGATCCCCTTCTCAGGTGGAAAGATGTGCCTGGGTACGTGGCAGCAGGTCGTCTTCATGGACTTTGACAACCGACCCCGGCGCCGGGAGCTCGTCTGTCAGCTCATAGGGGAATAGTCCGATGTCCAACGCCCAAGGTTCAAACTCCCCCCGGGCCGATCGGGACCTTGGACTCCGGGTTGGAGCCGGAGGGGGGACTGATGTTTCGTGATCCGGTGAATGCGAAGGAGCGGCTTTTGAAGGTCTTGTACCAATGGCGGACGGAGACTACCTCGACCTCTGTCAACGTCGACGATCTTTCCGCCAAGACCGGCCTGGGGACAGACGAGGTCCAGGCGGTCATCCAGGACCTCTTGGGCCTGGGCTTCGTCAAGGTTGCGACTCTGGCGCCCAACGAGCAGCTTTACAGCTGGGTCAAAATCACCAAGGCCGGCCGGGATTACCTCAGGGAAAAGGCTCTCGCAAGCTAGGGGGGACTGCTCAGAGCGTGACGCAGCAATCGTCGCGAGCTCCTGAGCGGTTCGATTCCGGAATAGATTACCTGGGCACCGGGTATAGGTGATTGAGCCGCCGTTTTCGGAGGCGGTGCGGAGACAGATCATTGGATTGCAGGGAATTCGAAGAGTCGATCGGGGCCTACCACGATGGCGAGATTCCCGATGGCCTCGCCACGCCGTACCGGCTTCACATGGAGTCGTGCGGCGTGTGTGCCGGGCGACTGCGGGAGCTTCAAGGACTCGATGTGGTCCTGCGGTCGTGGCCGCTGCCGGCTGCGCGACGCTCGAGATCCGTGGAAGACGCGGTGATGGACGCCGTCGCGGCGCGAGGTGCGTCGCCGGTTTTCAGCTACTGGGCTCTGGCCGCTGCGGCCTCGATCGCCGCGATCGCGGTCGGGGCCTGGTTTCTCCGGCCGCCTGAGAAGACGGAGGTGGCGAGGGTGCCGCAATCAGAAAATACTACGGTAGTAGAAGGCGTGGAGCCCTCGCCCCCGCTGCGCAAGCTGTCAGCTCCGGACGAGGCCGACGCGCGGACCCTTTACTATCGCGGGATGGAGCTTGTGCGGAACGGGAGAAGTGACGATGCGCTGGCGCTCTTCATGGAACTGCAACACCGGTACCCAGGCAGTGGCTTGGCTGCGTCTTCCTCGTATCAGGAGGCCGTCCTGCTCGAAGAGGCGATCAACGCGGAGGCGATGGACGCTCCGAGCCTTCGCCTGCGCCTCAGCGTCTGGGAGAATATACGCCTGGATGTTTTGGGTGAGCAGGAAATCGAGCGTGCGATGTTCTACCGAGCGCAGATGAGCTATCTGCTCTACGACAAGACGCAGGACGCTTCTGAGCGGGAGCGGGCCCGCCATCACGCCCGCGCCTACCTCGAACGCCACCCCCAGACCGGCGCCGCATCGGCTGTCCGGCGCTGGGTCGACCTTCTGAGGTGATCTCCGGGGCCACCCTGCCGGGCCGAGGCGCCGGAGACAGCCGTTCATGCCGCCGTGCCGGCTCGTCCCATGCCGCTCTACCGATACTGGCGCAGGAGTGCGACGAGCACGCCGTCGACGGGAATCCGATCCGGCGAGGGTCGGGCATCAGCCCCGGTATTCTCGGCTGCGGATGGAGATTCGGACAGGCTGGGGAGGTCGGCGGCGTGTCTTGGGACGGCTCCGAGCCACCTGCCATCGGCCGTGATGACGGATTCCCCATCGAGCGGCGCTCGCTCTTCCAGGATCAGCAGGTCGTGATCGCGGATCTGCTCGTCCAGCAGGGCATCACCCATCACCCGCAGCGCGTAGATGCGAGCCCCAGAGGTCATGCCGCGCGGGACGGTCACCGTTTCCGGCGGCTCGAGCTTCTGGAGATGGGCTCTCGCGCCGATCACCCCTCGGACCTCGACCCGAACCGAATCATCCGTCTCCAAGATCTGGATGCTGCGGCTCCGATTGGGCGCTCGCCGGATGTGCCCACGCTCTTCGAGCCGGTTGAGGTATTTGTGGACCGTGGCCGATGAGGAGAGCCTGAAATGCTGTCCGATCTCCACAATGGATGGCGAGAATCCCTTTTCGGAGATGTAGGCGCGCAGATACCCAAGGATATCGGCCTGTCGCTTGGTCAACCCGATCGCTGGCATGTCCCGATTTCGGATTCTCTTCCGTGCTTGTGAATATACACCAAGAGGCGTGCGGTTGTGGAGGAATCCGCCCGCGGGGCCATGCTGACAACCGGTGCGAACGTCTGATACTGTGAGGTCAGGATGCCAACGACGGGAGAATCCGAAAGCCCCGCGAGCGATGATCTCGATCTCGTCCGGCGCGTCCTGTCCGGTGACGAGCAGGGGTATCGCCTCCTGATGCGGAAGTACGAACGCCGGGTCTTCGCGATTTGCTATCGCATTACATGCAACGAGGGCGCCGCTGAAGACGCCGCACAGGACGCGTTCGTTCGCGCGTACTTCGCCTTGAAGAAGTATGACCAGACCCGGCCGTTTCTGCCGTGGCTCACCCGAATCGCCGTCAACCGCGCTCTCACGGCTGCCGCACGCGAAAGCACGTATCAACCACTCCCCGAGGGGTTTGCGGAGACTCACGCCGCGACGGACGCGGCGGAGACGAGCGATGCGGCGTGCGCATCCGGGCAGCTCGAACGCGCAGCCCGAGATGCGGTGGCGGCGCTCCCTCCCAAGTTGCGGGCGGTGGTCACGCTGCGCGTGTTCGAAGAGATGAGTTATGACGAGATTGCGCAGGCTCTCAAGATCTCCATCGGGACGGTCATGAGCCGGTTGAGCAGAGGGCGGGAGCGATTGCGCGGGAAGCTCGCGCGGTTCGTGTCGGCCTGACCCTTCCTAACGCGGCGGAGCCGCAACCAAGAGCCGCGGGTTCATGGGTATGCCATTTCACCGCAGAGGCGCGGAGAGCGCAGAGCGGGAATCTTTCTCCGCGACCTCTGCGTCTCCGCGGTGAAAAGGTTTCTTGCCATTTCGTGTCAGCACTCCACTTCTTAGACACTAATGCCCGCCTGTCAGCTCGCGCCGCAGCGCCTGGGCGGCGTTCGCGATGTCAGCAGGGATGCCATGATGGCTGAGCACTCCTTCGACGAGGCCCAGCGCCTCCTGCTTCTTGCCCCGTGCGGAGAGCACGCGCGCGAGGTTCAGCTGGACCCCGGGTGATTCCGGCTGTAGCGCGAGGGACGAGCGCAGGAGGGATTCGGCCTTGGCCGGGTCACCGCCGTTCAGCATCGCGATGGCTGCTCCGTTCAGCAGCGATGCGGTCGGCTCGCCGATCGCCAGTGCCCGGTCGTAGCACTTTGACGCTTCACTGTACTGCCCTTGCTGGTTGTGCAGGTGTCCGAGGTTGACCCATGCTTCGAGGAAGTTGGGGTCGCGAGCGAGTGCGCGCTGGAACAGCTCCACGGCGGCGGCCCGGTTGCCTTCCAGGGCGTAGGTGATCGCGGTTTCATTGGCAACCTGAGCGTCGTCGGCACCGGCAGCGGCGGCTTCGCGGAGTGTTTCCCTGGCCTCACTGCGCGCGCCACGGTCCGCCTGGCAACGGGCGAGGGCGAGCAGGAGCCTCGGATGGCGCAGATTCCTCGTCGTTGCGAGGAATCGACAAGATTCTTCCGACGCGCCCGAGCGCTCGAGAAGGTCAGCGTAGAGCGATGCGATCTCCGGGCTGCCCGGATCCGTGGCGAGAGTTTCGCGCAGGGTGGACAAGGCCGCCGTGAGATCGCCCTTCTCGATTGCGGCGATCGCCTCGTCGATTTTGACAAGAAGATGTACCCGGTCCTTTGGATCGGGCAGGGGCGCGGAGGAGCTTGTGCCGGCCTGCAGATATCCCAGTGATCGCAATTTTTCGCGCGTCTCGGTGTCCGGAGCGGTGGGGGTGAGGGGGGATCGCTCGTCACGGACGATCGGGGCAAGCTCTTTTCGCAGTGACTCGACTCGCTCCCCGTCGACTGCATACCGGTTATGCAGCTCGCGTGGGTCATCGAGGAGCCGATAGAGCTCCGCCTTCGGTGCGTCGATGAGCTTCTCCGATCGTGTCCGGATGGAACGGAGCTCCGACCAGCCGAGGTCGAGTCGCGGATAGAAGCTCTCCGCATAGATGCTCTCTCGCGCCGCACCGGAGAAGAGATCCCGCCCATCGAGGCCGGGGCTAAGTGGAATCCGCAACGCGCTCTGCACCGTGGGGTAGATGTCGACCAGCGATGCCAGTCCATTCGCATGGACGCCACCGGCGCTGCCGGCCCCACAGATGATCAAGGGAACGCGGAGCGTCGAGTCGTAGAGGAAGACACCGTGCGTCGGCTCGCCATGCTCGCCCAGGCTCTCGCCGTGGTCCGCGGTCACGACAATGAGCGTCTTTTCCCTCAGGTTCAGATCGTCCATGGCTGCGACGAGCCGGCCCACCGCGGCGTCGGCGTAGGCGATCTCGGCGTCGTAGGGCGTCAGCCCCGCATACTCGTCGTGTCGCCTGTAGGGCGCATGCGGGTCGAAGAGGTGGACGAACAGGAAAAACGGTGATGCTGTCTCTCGCAGCCAGTTGATGGCCGCATCCACGGTGGCGCCGGCTGGCCTCTCGGGGTAGTGGTGCGCGGGCAGGTTGTGCGCACTGGTCCGGTCGTCGTATGTGTCGAACCCTTGGTCGAGCCCGAAGCGTCGATTCAGCGGGAAGCCGCTCACAAACGCGGCGGTCCTGAATCCCCGCGCCTTCAACGACTCACCGAGAAGCACAAGCTCCTCACTCGCGCGGTAGAAGCCGTTGTCGCGAACTGCGGTGCGAGTGGGGTAGAGTCCGGTCAAGAGTGAGGTGTGTGCGGGAAGCGTCAGCGGGACGGGCGTGAACGCATTCTCGAACAGGGTGCCCTGGCGGGCGAGGGCATCGATGGCAGGCGAGGTCGATCGCCCATGGCCATAGCACGCGAGATGATCGGCTCGCAGTGTGTCGATTGAGATGATGACGACGTTCTGTGGCACCTTCATGGGTGAGCAGGCGGAGGGCGCGGCGAGGAGCCACGGGATCAGACTGGCCGGCGCGATTCTCACCGGCTCATCATATCTTCAGCGCTCGGGAACTGTCATCCTGAGGAGGCGGCCAACGGCCGCCGACGAAGGATCCCCATCCTCACCTGGACAATTCAGCATTTTGTACCCAAATTCAAATCTTTGGATCACTTCCCCAGAGTACCGCCATCGCTGTGCCATAAATGATTGATAATTAGTGACTTGATCTCGGCCACTCCGCTCGGCATTTGGCACCGCAATTGCTTATAGGGACGCTTTGCATCCACCGACAATGAAGATCAAGGCCCAAGGAGGTGAGACAAGGGGGGGAGGGCGAACCGTTGCATTTGAGATTTTGGACTTTTGTTACCTTTTGAAAGGAGAATCGAATGAAGGGTAGAATCACCGGCACGAACGTGCTCATGACCCTCGCTGCCGTGCTGCTTGCCACCCCGCTATTGTTCGGGCAGGCTGATACGGGCATCATCGAGGGGACGGTCACGGACACGGATGGCGGGGTGCTGCCAGGCGCCACGGTCACGGGCAAGAATGTCAATACGGGGATGACGCGTGCGGATACCACTTCGGTAAACGGGAGCTATCGTCTTTCGGCTCTCCAGCCTGGTGTGTACACGATCACGGTTGAGCTGTCCGGCTTCGCGACGACCGTGCGCGAGAACGTGACGGCGAACGTCGGGAAAGTGGCGAGGATTGATTTCCAGATCGGCGCCGCGACGGTGTCGGAGACGGTGACGGTGAGTGCGGAAGCGCCACTGGTCGAGGCATCGCAGTCGGACCTCTCGACCGTGGTCAACGAGAAGCTGATTGCCAACCTGCCGCTCAACGGCCGCAAGTTCCAGGATCTCGCTCTGCTGGCGCCTGGAGTTCGCACGGGCAACTACTACGACCCGACGAAGACAGAAATCGGCGGGACGTCGATGGGCGGCCAGCAAGGGCGCACCACGTTCTTCTCGATCGACGGCGGTGACGACCGCGACTCAGTCGTGGGGGGTCTGTTGCAGCAGTACCCGCAGGAATCGATCCAAGAGTACGAGGTGACAACCCAGCGGTTCGGCGCCGAGCACGGCCGTTCGCCGCAGGGTGTTGTCAGCGTCATAACGAAGAGCGGCACGAATTCGCTTTCGGGCAGCGTCTTCGGATTCTTCCGCGACAAGTCGCTCAACACCAACGCGTATTTCAACGAGAACATCAACATTAGGGGGGATGACGTCGCACTGCCCGCTGGGGATACGGCCGACAAGCCGCCGTTCAGCCAGCAGCAATTTGGCGGATCGATCGGCGGGCCGATCTCAGCAGATCAAGCGTTCTACTTTTTCGCGTACGAGAGGAACAAGAGGAACGACTACACGACGATCGTTGCCAAGAGTGCCACGAAGGTCTACGAAGAGGGCAACTTCGCCAAGCCTTTCAAGAACGACATGCTCGTCGCCAAGGCGAACTGGAATCTCTCGAGCGACAATAGCATGTACGTGCGGTACGGGTTGGAGAACAACAAGCGCGAGCACGACTTTATTGGTGGCAACACGCTGTCCACCTCCGGTGCTCTGAACACGAACAAGTTCCACTCGATGTTGGCAGCGGACACGTGGGTCCTCTCGGCGGACAAGTTGAACGAGATCCACTTCCAGTACTCGTACTTCAAGAACGACATCACGGCGGAGTTCAACACGCTCCCGGGGATCGTCACGCCGTCTTTCAACCTCGGGGCAAACCTGAACACTCCTCAGCAGACGGTTCAAAAGCGCATCCAGGTGCGCGACGACTTCTCGTTGCGAAAGACCGGCTGGATGGGCGATCACGACATGAAGATCGGCGGCGAGATCATCCGCACGCACTTCGGCGGGTTTTTCATTCCGACCCTGTACGGCGTGTTCCGGTATGACACCGACGACTACCAGAATGCCCAGGCGACATCCTTCAGCGGTTCTGCCTCCAACAAGCCGGTCTCCCAGGGCGGCGGCGGCGCAGACGACGATTGGAACTATTACGCCTTCTACCTGCAGGACGACTGGAAGGTCAGCAACAAGCTCACAATCAACGCAGGCCTGCGGTATGAGGTCGAGACGGGTCCGTTCGACGTCGACTGGCCGAATTCGATCACGCACCAGCTCGTGAACACCCTCACCGATGGCGCCGGCATTGCCAAAGCCGCTGACCGAAAGACCGACAAGAATAACTTCGGTCCTCGGCTCGGATTCGCTTATGACGTGAACGGCGACGCCAAGACCGTCATCCGCGGTGGCGGTGGCATCTACTACGACGAGATCTTTCAGAACATCACCTTGTACGAAGGCTGGATGAACCCGGAGAATGCGACGCAGTTCGTGAGCTTCGCCAATCCGGACTTTACCCCTGAGCAGTACGTTGCCAACATTGACTTCTACCGCAACCTCTTCTTCAGTCAAACCTGGGAAGGACAGGTGCTCCGCATGACCGACAACAACCTGGTCATGCCCTATAGCTGGCAGGCAACGATTGGTGTGAGCCGTCAAGTTGCCGAGCACCTCGCGTTCGATGCGGACTATGTCCACACCCTGAGCCTCAAGGAAGTGGCCCGGAGGACGATTAACGGTGGTCCGGCAGATCGAGGGTATGAGGACCGCAGCATTGCGACGCTGTTTCCGGACTATGGGCCGATCTACCTGGAGAGCAACTACGGCCACTCCCGGTACGACGCGCTCCAGGTGGCCATGAGGGCCCGATATGCCAAGGCGTCCATCCAGGCATCCTACGCGTACAGCGTGGCGAAGAACATCGTGAACGACTTCTTCACGCAGCCCAGCAACCAGAACAACTGGAAAGCGGATTGGGGTTTCACGCCCAACGACCAAACCCACGTCTTTGCGCTGGGTGGGGTCGTTGCGCTCCCGTGGGACTTCCAGGTAAGCTCGGTCATCGCCGCCCGCAGCGGCAAGCCGTACAACACCCGCGCCGGCACGAACCTGGACAACGTGGGCGGCTCGGGTGCCGACCGCCCGAATCCGGGTGAGACCCTCCCGGATGGCTCGACTTACAGCGGCGTGCGGAACGAAAACCGCGCCGGCAACTACGTCAGCCTGGACATCCGTGCGTCGAAGATCTTCAGGCTTGGTGACAGGGCGAGTGTTGAGGCGCTGTTCGAGGTCTTCAACATCACCAATCACACCAACCTCGATGTGGACAGCTACATTACCAACGTCAGGTCGGGTCTCGGCGATCCGAACACATTCACCCCGGGCTTCGGCGACCCGACGAGCGCGTTCGCTCCTCGGCAGGCCCAGTTCGGTCTGAAGCTCACGTTCTAGTTGCCACGGCTCCTCCAAGGGCGGCTCCAGCAGGGGCCGCCCTTTTTTCTTTCCTGGCGACGTCGCCCCAGACAGCTCGCCGCCTGATCCTCATGGGGCTCATCGCGCAACACCAGGTCACGATTTGCGTTTGAATTGCCCTCCGTCCGCGAGTAGAATCGCGTTAGAATCACGTAACGGCGACAACGGTGTTCGGTGTCGCCAGTCTTGGGAGCGTTGCGCGGATGTGGCTGGAACACGAATCGGTGGCGGAGCTGGGCCGGGTCTTCTTTGCACTCTCCTCCGCCAAGCCGACCCGCTGATATGGCCATGAGCACGGTGAGTGGCAGTAGCTGGTTCCAGCGGCGCTTCGCTCTGGCTCAGAACGCGACCACGGTGAGGACCGAGATTCTCGCCGGTGTCACGACGTTTCTCACGCTCGCCTACATCATCTTCGTCCAGCCGGTGGTGCTGAGCGCCTGCGGGATGGATTTCGGAGCTGTCGTGGTGGCGACCTGCATCTCGAGCGCGATCGCGACACTGCTCATGGCTTTTCTTGCGAACTATCCGATCGCCGTCGCGCCCGCGATGGGCCACAATTTCTTCTTCGCCTTCGGGGTCGTTGTCGGGATGAAAGTTCCGTGGCAGGTCGCCCTGGGCGGTGTCGCCGTCGCCGGCATCCTGTTCGTGCTGACCGCCGGGATCGGTTTGCGCGAAAAGCTGATCACTGCGATCCCGGAGAGTCTGAAGCATGCGATCGCCGTCGGCATCGGGCTGCTCATCGCCGTAGTCGGCCTCGAGTGGGCCGGGATCATCGTGGATTCGCCGGGCACACTCGTGACACTGGGAAGCCTCCGCAGCGGACCGGTCCTGCTGTGTCTTTTCGGCCTGGCGGTCATGTCGGCGCTGTTTGCGCTGAAGGTGCGCGGAGCGGTGCTCGGCGGAATGCTGGCCGCGACCGTCGCGGGCCTGGCGACAGATCTCGTCCAGTATCAGGGTGTATTCAGCGCGCCGCCATCCCTGGCGCCGACCCTGCTGAAGCTCGACATCCTCGGCGCCTTGAAGCCGCAGATGGTCGCGGTCATTTTCGTTTTCTTCTTCCTCGCTCTCTTCGATTCGGTCGGGACCCTGGTCGGCGTCGCTGGACAGGCAGGCCTGATGAGGGGAGGCACTCTGCCACGCGCCCGGCAGGCGCTCCTGTCCGACGCGGTCGGCACCGTCTGCGGCGCTGGACTGGGTACGTCGACGGTCACGGCTTATATCGAGAGCGCCACCGGAGTGGCTGCCGGCGGGCGCACCGGGCTGGCCAACGTCGTGACGGCGGCGCTTTTCCTTCTTGCTCTGCCGTTCTACCCGCTCGTCAAGATGATCGGCGGTGGCTATCAGACGGCCGACGGCCGGATGCTCTATCCCGTCATCGCCCCTGCGCTGATCGTCGTCGGGACGATGATGATGCACGGAGTCCGCAAGGTGGACTGGGACGACATGACAGAGGCGATCCCTTCGTTTCTGACGATCATCCTGATGCCTCTCGCCTTCAGCATCACAGAAGGAATCGCGTTCGGATTCATCTCGCATTCGTTTCTCAAGATCGTGACCGGTCGCTGGCGGGAGGCACACTGGCTCGTGCACACGTTCGCGCTACTGTTTCTCGTGCGCTACATGGTCCTCACCTAGGCTGCTCCCGCTGCTTGGGTGAGCGAGCTTCGGGTCTCTGTTTGCGCGCAGCCGATCCAGCTCACGACGAACCGCGCGGCCGCCGCCCCGCTCCCAAGCTCTTGGCCGAAGAGACTACCGCGGGAGGCTCTCCAACATTCGGCGAATCCCGGGCTGGTGTGGATCCAGCGCGAGGGAACGGGCGAGAGCATCTCGCGCACCGTGGCGGTCACCGGATTCCAGGCGCGCCATGGCGAGGCCGTTGTAGCAGGCGGTTGTGATCAGCCCGGTCCTCACGGCCCGTTCGAAATAGACAGCAGCGGAGGCCGGGTCACCCGTCTTGGCCAGGGTCGCCGCGAGGCTTGCCAGCGCCGGTCCGTTCTCTGGCTCGCGTTCGACGATAGCTCTGAACACCGCCGAGGCTCGTGTTGACTCGCCAGCACGTGCCAGGCAGGTGCCGTATTTGAGCCCGACTGCCGAGTCGTCGGGGTCCAGTTCCTGCACGCGACGCAGCAGATCCGCAGCCGCGCGGAAATCTCCCAGCAAGATCTGCAGATCGGCCGTTACCTGGAGCGCGTCCCGATGATCTGGTGCAATCGAGATACCAGCCTGCGCGACCGCGAGTGCCTCATCGACACGGCCGGATTCCGCGAGGGCCTTCGCCTGAGAGATCCGAGCCTCGACCGAATCAGGATACCTGTCGACGGCTCTTTTCGCAGTCTCGATCGCCTTTTCGGAGTGGCCGGCGAGCCGGTACACGTCGGCCCGGTAGGAGAGGGTCTCCGCCGAGTCGTCGCCGCGCGCGTGGAGTTCCTCGAGAATCGATGAGGCCTCTTCGTAGCTCCGCTCGTGGGTCAGCGCCGTGGCCAGCACTCTCATGGCCATGTTGTTTTGCGGATCCTCCGATCGGATCTCGCGGAGCAGTCTGAGGGCGGTGGCCGGGTCGACGGTCGACGCGGCAACTGCGCGCTCGAGCTTGTTGGCCACTGAGACCATGTCCTTGGGATCTCTCCCTGATGCAGGCACGGGAGCCCTGCCAGCACCGCTAGCGTACCCGAGGCTCCTCAGCCGCTCGGCTGTCTGGCGCTCGATGGGCAGGGGGGCAGCAGGGTCCGATGTGGGCGCAAGCGCTGACAGCTTCTGTCGCATCGAAGAGACCTCGGCGGGCCGCGCCGGAGCGAGATTGACAGACTCCTGCGCGTCCTCATCAACGTCATAGAGCTCAGGCGTCGGTGCGTCGATGAACTTGGTATTCTCGAATCTTATCGAACGCAGCGGAGCCCAGCCGCAGTTGATCTGCCCGAAGAGGGACTCGGAATAGATCCCGCGTCCGGCCGGCAGCGGATCGAGGAGCACTCTGCCGCGGAAGTCGCCCGGCGGGTGGGCGCCGGCGAGGCGGAGGATCGTTGGAGCGATATCGGCCAGCATGGCGGGCTCCTCGACGACCGCCGGGCGGATGCCAGGGCCGACGATGATCAGGGGCACTCGGATCGTCGTGTCGTAGATGAACAGACCGTGAGTATCCTCACCGTGGTCGCCGAGGCCTTCTCCGTGATCGGCCGTGATGATCACGACTGTCCGCCCTCGATCGACGGATGCGAGGAGTCGGGCGATCTCGCGGTCGACGGATGCGATTTCTCCGTCGTAGGGGGACTCGCCGTTCTGCGGCGGCGCCGGCGGTTCGTATGGAGCGTGCGGATCGAAGTAGTGGACCCACAGAAAAAACGGTGCCTGCGCCTGGCGGAGCCACTGACATGCCGCGTCGGTGGTGTGGTCGGCCGGGCGTTCGACGAAGGGGAGTCTGCCGGGTTTGCCTCGCAGCATGTGATCGTCGTAAATGTGGAAGCCCCGGTCGAGCCCGAAACGGGAGTCCAGTGGAAAGCCAGAGACGAAGGCCGCCGTACGGTACCCCGCACCGGCGAGGATCGCGCTGACGACAGGGCTATCAGCGCTCAGCCGGAAGGCCCCGTTGTCGCGAACACCGTGCTGGGACGGGAGCTGTCCAGTCAATATCGACGCATGCGATGGGAGGGTGAGAGGCACGTGAGCGAAGGCATGCTGGAAGCGCATGCCCTGCGTCGCTGCCTCGTCGATGGTAGGAGTGATCGCCCCCACGCGACCGTAGCAGCCGAGGTGATCGGCCCTGAGCGTGTCAATGGTGATCAGGACGATGTTCGGGCGCTGACACGGTTTCCCAGGAACATGGCGGAGTGCAACCCACCCCACGGCAGCCATGAGGCCGGCGACGGCCGCAGCCATCGCAAACCTGAGCCTGCGCCGGTTACGAGTGGCGTTACCGAGCATCTTCTGACTCCGTCGCGGCTCAAGCTCCAGAATCAACGGTCACAACCGACCTGCGCTATCTTCTTGAACTTTGAACTTTGAACTTTAAACTTTGAACCAAATCCGCTCGCAAGGTCTGCTCGAGATCTCTCTCTATCACATCCGCTGCCTGAAGTACTCGATTGTGGCTGCAAGACCGTCGTCCAGCGACGTCCTGGGTTCCCACTGCAACAGCTGCCGGGCGAGGCCGATGTCCGGTTGCCGAACCTTGGGGTCATCCTGGGGCAGTGGGTGAAAATCGATCCGGCTGTTGCTGCCGGTCAGTTTGATGATTCGTTCGGCCAGATCCAGGATTGTCATTTCCTGGGGGTTGCCGATGTTAACCGGCCTGTTGGAATCGGAGGTCATGAGACGGAAGAGCCCTTCGATCTCGTCGGCGATGTAGCAAAAGCTTCGCGTCTGCCTCCCATCTCCGAACACGGTGATGGGTTCTCCGCGCAGGGCCTGGGAGATGAACTCGGGTATGGCGCGGCCGTCCCGGACGCGCATTCGCGGGCCGTACGTGTTGAAGATCCGGGCGATCTTCACATTGACGCCATGGACGCGGTGGTAGGCCATTGCGAGTGCCTCGGAAAACCGCTTCGCTTCGTCGTACACTCCTCGCGGCCCGACCGGGTTCACATTGCCCCAGTACGTCTCTTTCTGCGGGTGCTCGAGCGGATCGCCGTAGACCTCGCTTGTCGACGCCAGGAGGAATGCGGCCTTCTTGTCGCGCGCGAGGCCGAGGGCTTTATGGGTTCCGAGCGAGCCGACCTTGAGGGTCTGTATGGGCAGCTCGAGGTAGTCGATCGGGCTCGCTGGCGAGGCGAAGTGGAGGATATAGTCGATCGGGCCCTCGAGATAGATGTAGTTGGTCACATCCTGTTTCACGAAGAGGAAATTCTCGTTGCGAACGTGGGCAATATTGGCGATGTCGCCGGTGATCAAATTGTCCATGGCGATCACGGAGAACCCCTTTGCGAGAAGGTAGTCGCAGAGGTGTGAGCCGATGAATCCGGCGCCGCCGGTCACGAGGGCACGAGGCATCTTCGGGGTCAAAGTTTAAAGTTCAAAGTTCAAAGTTCAAGATCACTCGGTGGGTGAGGCGGAAGGATTTGGTGGCCGGGGGTTCTTTTGTTTGTACTTGGGTCCCCGAAAGCTGGACTGGCGTAAGTAGGACATGAGACCAGCCAGGATACGGCTGATCTCAATTGCCATTGAAGAGAGGCGTTCGAACTCCTTCTGAGTGATGTAGTTGTTGTCCAACGCCACGTAAAGCTGAGACCTCAGCTCGCCGCACGATCCCTTAGCAAGTGCCAGAAACTGGATGAATTCGTTGTTCCCGCCACGTTCGAAGCCCTCAGCGGTGTTGGACATGATTGAGACCACTGCACCTCGCATCTGCGATCGCAGTCCCCAATCAGCAGAGAAAGGCTCCCCCGCTGTGATCAGGTAGATCTCACGACCGAGCGCTCGACCTGCCTTCCACGCCTCGATCTCTTCGAAACGCCCAATCCCAGCCATCACTGTACATCGGGCAGGGCGGGCTGGGGACTCACGCACGAGAATCCGAGCAGTCTACTGGTCATCCGCAGGGTCTCATTCATCCAACGCGTGCAATCCCAACCACGTGCCTTGAACTTTGAACTTTGAACTTTGAACTTTGAACTTTGAACTTTGAACTTTGAACTTTGAACTTTGAACTCAATACGCATTTCTGTGACGCATTCCTCGTCTGAGAGTGAGCCAGAGGATTCTGATGTCCAGCTTGAGCGACCAGTTCTCGATGTAATAGAGGTCGTATTCGATGCGTTTCTCGATCGAGGTGTTGCCGCGCCATCCGTGCACCTGGGCCCATCCCGTGATTCCGCTCCGCACCTTGTGACGCAGCATGTACTGGGGGATCTTCTCCTTGAACTCCTCGACGAAGTTGGGGCGTTCGGGCCGCGGCCCGACCAGGCTCATGTCGCCACGCAGCACATTATAGAACTGCGGCAGCTCGTCCAGGCTGTACTTCCGCAAAAAGGAGCCGATCCCCGTCCGCCGCGGGTCGTCCTTGCGTGCCCAGACCGGCCCGGTCTCTTTCTCGGCGTCATCCTGCATCGAGCGGAACTTGTAGATCATGAACTTCCCGCCGTCCATTCCCATGCGCTCTTGCGCGTAGAAGACGGGGCCGCGGGAGGTGAGCTTGATCAGAGCCGCGATGACACCGAACGGGATGGCCAGGCCGACCAGCGCCGCGGCTGAGAAGACGATATCCATAAGCCGCTTCGTGACGCTGTTCCAGCCTTTGAGCGGCGTGTCGTGCGGATTGATGATCGGCATGCCATCGATGTCCTCGAGGCTCGTCCGGATCGCCATGAACTGGAGCAGGTCCGGCACGATCCGCACTTCCAGACACTCATGGCTCGCGAGATTGACGATCCGGAGGATCTTCTTGTGCGCCTCGATGGGCAGAGCGATGTAGGCGAGGTCGATCGATCGTTCGCGCGCGATCTGGTCGAACTGGTCCGTCGTGCCGATCACAGGGATGCCATGGTATTCGGTTCCCGCCTTCCGGGGATCGTCGTCCAGGTACCCCTTGATCTTGTAACCGAGCTCGCTGTGGCGCAAGATCCGTTCGCCGACGTTCTGTCCGACGTCGCCTGCGCCCACAATCAGAATCTGGAGGAGGTTCTTGCCCTGCTTCCAGGCCAGCTCCATGAGATACCGGAGCAACTGCCGTCCGACCGTCGTCAGGATCACGTTGGCGAAGAAGAAAATCACCAACATCCAGTGGCTCAGCTCAAACGTCGTCCTCCCGTACACCTGCATGTAGTTGACCGTCGCCAACATGATCAGAATTCCCAGGCCGACACTCGTGACGATCGAGAACACTTCCTCAATGCGGCTGCGTCCCCGCCTGAGCCTGTACAGCCCGTGGACGCGGAAAATCAACGGCCATACGGCGACCATGAACAGAACGAGATACAGGTACTGTCTGATCGGAAACATGCCCTTCGTGTTCGGGACGACCTGAAGAGTAAAACGCAGATAGATCGAGAGAAGATAGGCCAGAATCGAGCTCAGAAGATCGGCACTTGCGAAAAGAAAGACGGTAATGCGCGCACGGCGTTTCAGCATTGCCGTTCGTTCCAGAATTCTGTGGTCAACTCCCTGAGCCTTTCCTCGAAGATCTGCCGCGAAAACCTCAGACTCTGCGCTCTGATGGCGGCACTATTGAACTCGAACGTGCCGAGCTTGTCAATAGCGCCAGCCAACGAAGCCGGGTCTTCCTCATTGAAAAACAAGCCCGTCTCGCCCTCCACGACCGTCTCGATCGCGCCCCCGCGCGCCAGCGCCACGACCGGTCGCCCGCATGCCTGCGCCTCGATCGGGGCGATTCCCAGGTCCTCTTCGCCCGGCAGAACAAACGCCGCGCAGCCGCGGTAAAGCTCTCGCAACTCCGATCGCCCCACGTTCCCCAGAAACCTGGTCGTGGCCGGCGCAATTCGCTCCAGCCTCCGCCGCTCTGGCCCATTGCCAACGACAAGGTATTCGATGCCCGAGCGAGCCGCGGCCAGGATCGCACGATCGATCCGCTTGTACGGGACGAGCGCCGAAACGGTAAGAAGATAGCTGCCAGGGGGGGTGACCGTGGCAGGGGGCGTGAAGAAATCCGTGTCCACCGGCGGGTAGAGGACGATTGAATCCCGGCCGTAGTATTTCTTTATGCGAAGAGCGGTGTTGGCGGAATTGGCCAGAAAGCGGCCGACACGAGTGCTCGACGCGATGTCCCATCGCCTCACCCGCGACATGATGAATCGAGCGGCCACGTGGAACAGACCCGCCCACTTGTCCGGCGGAAAGTAGTCATCGAATAACTCGTATGCGTAGCGCATCGGCGTGTGGCAGTAGCAGAGGTGGCGCGCACCGGAGGCCGGGATCACCCCCTTCGCGGCGCAATGGCTGCTGCTGATCACCAGGTCGAATCCTCGGAGGTCCAGAGCCTCGATCGCCCGCGGAAAGAGCGGAAGATAGTACCGGTAGATCTTGCGGACCAGCGGGAGCCCGGAGATGAGCGAGCTCTTCACTTTCATTCGTTCGATCGCCGGCGCTTGGGTCCCGGGGACGCGGAAAAGAGTGAAAAGCGTGGCGCCGGGGAACAATTGACAGAGCGTTTCGAGCACGCGTTCGCCGCCGCGATCGGTGATGAGCCAGTCGTGCACGATGGCCACGCGACTGGCATCCAGGCCGGGGAGGGCAAGCGGATCAGCCATGTCCGACTCTCGACGCGGCCCGCTCGTATACCGCTCGCGTCTCTCTCGCGCACGCCTCGAAGCTGAACCTGTGTGCATTCGCAAGTCCGCGCGCCGCGAGATCGGCACGCAGCGCCTCTCCACAGGCCAGGCGATCCATCGCGGAAACCAGAGAGGCGACATCGTCGCCGCTGAAGAGCAGGGCGCTCTCGCCGAGCGTCTCCCGGAACACCGGAATGTCGGATGCGACAACCGGGCACCCCGATGCCTGTGCCTCGATCGCCGTCAGGCCGAACCCTTCGTACCGCGAGGGGCATATGAGGGCCAACGCCGATCTGTAGAGCCGCGCGAGATCTCGCTTGTCGAGGTACCCCAGCGCGCGCACTCCGGCGGGCAAGTCACCGATTGCGCCTTCGAATCCAGCAATCGCGAGATCGACGCCTGTCTTGCAAGCGGCGAACCTCCCGTATGCCTCCACGAGGAGGGGCAGGTTCTTGTGAGGTTTGTTGTTGCCGACGCAGAGGAAGAACGGGCGAGAGACCGGCTCTTTGTCTACGTTTGTAGTGAAAAACGGATCGACCCCGTTGTAGACTCTGACGATTTTTCCCGCCGCCCAGGGATATCTGGCGAGGATGTCGGACCGGCTTGATTCGGAGACGGTGATGACGGCCTCTGAGCTGCTCAGGGCACGGCGAACGAAATATCTGGCGTAGATGTGCGCGTGGTGTCCCGGGAGGGTTTTCGGGTAGAGCAGGTGGATGATGTCGTGGACGGTGACGACGGCAGGGCAGGGGAGTCGGAAGGGCAGCACATAATGGGGAGAGTGGAAGAGGTCGGCTCTCTCGGACCTCACCGCGCTCGAAATCGCGAGTAGCTCATTCAGGCTGTACAGCTCGGCGGACACGATCCGGACCGGGAAGAGATTCCTGAGGGACGTGGCGTCTCGTTCGAAGCAGAGCAGGACGTATTCGTTCCGGCTGTCCAAGTCGCGCAGTTGGGCGACCAGGTTTTCGATGTACGTGCCGATGCCGTGGTCGTGGAGCTTCCGGCAATCGATCGCGATTTTCATGGCTGCTCCAATTTCATCGGGTGAGGAGAACGGCCCGGACGTCCGTCCACTTCACGACTGAGAATGCGCGGGACAACAGGACGTGCCCGACCGCCGCCAGACCGAGGAATGGTATCAGCGGGAGTCCGCTTCCGGCAAGGAGTAGAACGCCGAGCGCGGCAGCCTCGAGGATCATCCGCGCCAGAGCTTCGGTGAGCCCGTCGACGAGCGGACCGAGCCGCCAGCCGATCTGCCCGAGGTCGAATGATGCCGCGGCGACCATCGCCCACGCCGTCCACGTGACCCCGCCGTACCAGGCGGCGACACCAACCAGCACAAGTCCGACAACCAGACTGCGCATCCCGATCCGAAGACACTCTTTCTCGAACCCGGCCGCCAGCAGACTCCGAAAACATAACTCGATAAGCGACATCAGCGGAATGAGCAAGGCCAGAACCGTCAGTACGCTTCCGGACGTGGCGAATCTCGTGCCGAGCCCGAGCAGATCGAACAGCTCCTGCCCGCGCACGATGAGCACCGCGGCGACCGCGACCGAGTAGAAGGCGAGGAAGGCGAATGCGTGTCGAAACCCTGCGGCGAAGCCTGAGCCCTCGCGCGCCTGGGCGAGCCTGGGGAGCACCGCCGAGACCACGCTGCTCGAAACCAGAAAGAAGATCATGACCATCTTCTGTGCAATCGAGTAGATACCAGCATCCGTGACCCCACGCAATCGGGCGAGAAACAGTATGTCCGCGCGCCAGAAAAGTGAATAGACAGCGAGAATTCCGATAAATGCCGACATGCCACGGAGGAAGTGGAGTCGCCCGTGCCCGGCCACGTGAACACGCGGCAGACCTGAGACTGAAACCTGATAGAAGAGCAGGGCCGCAAAGCGAGCTGCCGCGTTGACGGCCAGCAGGAGGCGCACATCCGGTCTGAGGACAATGACGGAGATCGAGAGGCACAGGCGGAGGGCGTTTTCGGCGGCCGAGACGATTGCGACCGTCCGTGTGCGCCTGAGGCCGATGAACACGGAGTCCAGGATTGTGACGAGAGTCGAGGGGACCAACACCAGACAACCGGCCGCCACAGCTTCGACGACGGCTCGATCGTATCCGGTCACGAGCGCGGTCAGGAACGCCGCCGCGGCGGTCGCGATGCAGATCGGCAGAACGGCCCTCGTCGCTGCGCGGATCAGCTCGCGTGCCTCCTGGGGATTCCTTGCCACCTCACGAACGAGGTAATTCTCTAGCCCCAGTCCACCGAAAACCTGGAACAGCGCGAGAACCGCCATGGCCGTGTTGAATTGGCCTACGAGCTCGACACCGCGAATCCTGGCAAGCAGGTACACCACGCCGAAGCTGGCCGTGGGCGCCAGGGTGCGAGCCAGCAGGATGAAACCGGCGGACCTTACCATGGTGGAGTTTAAAGTTCAAAGTTCAAGAACGTCAAACAAAACTTGAGCGTCTTGAACTTTGAACTTTGAACTTTGAACGTGTCATCCTCCGATCTCGTAGTCCTTCACGGCGTGATAGATCCGGCGGCGCATCTCGACGAGCTCGTGATCAGAATAGAGGCGGGCAAGCGCGAGGTCGAGGCCGGTCCTGATGAGGAGGTACGCCTTGAGGAGGCGAGAGCTGACGCGCCCATGGTGTTTGGAATAGAAATAGAGCTGGCTCCGACGGTATTCGAGGCCGGCCTTGGCGCGATTCTTTTCTGTGGATTTGCCACCGAAGTGCACAATCCGCCAGGAGGGGTCATAGATGATGCGCAGTCCCTTCCCGCGGATCCGTTCGCACAGATCCACTTCCTCGGTGTACATGAAGAAAGCCTCATCCAGCAAGCCCACGTCGAGGAGCAGGTCCTGGCGGGAGAGCAGGAACGCACCTGAGACCCAATGCGGATACATGACCTTCAATCCGACGGTCCTCTGTCGCACGATCATCGCGAGTCGCGAGAAGTACTTCTGATAGAACTCGTTGCCGAAGCCGATCATGTTCCCGTACGAAACCTGCAAGCGCCCATCGGCCTCTTCAAGCGCACAGCCGGCCGCGCCCAGCGTAGGATCATCATCGAGATGCCGCACCATGGCCTCGATCGTTCCGGGGCGGACGCGGGTATCGTTGTTGAGCAGCAGGACGAGCTCCCCGCGCGCCCGCCGAATTCCCTGATTGTTCGCCTGGGAGAACCCCGTGTTCTCCCGGTTCCGGATGACAACCGTCGCCGGAAACTCCCGTTCGGCTTCCTCGACGCCGCCATCACTGCTTGCGTTGTCGACGACGATGATCTCATGAGGAAACGGGAGCCGTGCCTGATCGATCGAACGCATGCAGTCCAGGAGGTACTGCTTGCAGTTGTAGCTGACGATGATGATCGAGAGCTTGATACCGTCACTGCTCACTGGCTACTTCCCATGACCTCTCCGATCAAACTCAAGAACTTTGCGGCCGCCGCCTGAGCGCTGTAGGCGGCCGCGAGCTCCAGTCCCTTGCTCCGCATCAGCCTCCGCCGCGCAGGATCCGAGAGCAGGGAGTCCATCGCATCGGCGATCTCCTTCGGATCTCGCGCGTCGACGAGCATGGCGTGGTCGCGGAAGATCTCCTCCAGACTCGAGCCCCGACTCGAGACGACGGGAAGCCCGCACGCGCACGCCTCGAGCGGAGGCAGGCCGAATCCTTCATACTCGGAGAGAAAGACGAGGAGATCCGCGGCCTGGTAGAGTTGCCTCACCGTTGCTTCCTGCGTATAGCCGCCGAAGAAGACCCTGTGGCCGATGCCCATCTTCGCTGCCATCCGGCCGTAGTCGACTTTGGGATGCGTGCGATTCTCCCCAGCCACCCACAGACGCGCCTCTGGATGTCTCCGCGACAGATCGGAGAATGCCTGGAGGAGCACGTCGGTGCGGCGGCGCTGAAAGAGCGACCCCACCGAAAGTATCAGGGGGCCGGAGAGGCCCAGGCGCGATCGGAACGCTGCCACGTCGCAGCCTCCCCGCGCAACGTCCGGGTCGACGCCCTCCTTGGCAACCAGAACGCGCTCGGGCGGCAGCCGGTAGTGCCGGAGGATCTCAGTCCTGGAGAATTCGGAGACCGTGAAAACGGCCACGGCCTTCCTCGCAGAAAGCCGCGAAAGCGTGATCCGCTTCAACCGCTCGCGCGTCGAAAACCACTCGGGATGGGCCACGAAGGACACATCGTGAAGAGTGAAAATCGACGGGATCCGAGCGCGCAACGGCAACCAGTATCCCGGGGTATAGAATAAATCCACTCCGTCCTTCGACAGGAGCCGCGGCAGCTCGAGCTGCTCCTGCAGGAGCTTCCGAGATCTCCTGGGAACGTGGCGTACTACGAAGCCCGGACCCTCGGGTGCGCGGATGTCCTCGGGCCCGTAGAGGGAGAACTGGTGGGGGGTCTCGGTCTGGGCCAGCCCGGCCAGAATCACCCGGAGGAATCGGCCGACGCCCGTAGGCTTCCCGCTCAGTTCACTGCAGTCGATGCCAATCCGCATGTCGTCATTCGAGGGAGCCGGCCGAGGACCGGCGACAAAATATCTCCGACCCTTCGCACCAGTCCGCAATCATGCCTCAGCCACCACTCGTCTGTAAAACGCGAGTGTCCGCCGAGCCGACTCATTCCATGAATACGCCTGGACCCGAGTCTCTCCCGCCGAGCGGAGCCGGGCGCGCAACTCCTCATCGCTCCACACCCGTTCGATCGCGGTCGCCATCTCCACGGGATTCAGCGGGTCGAAGTGAAGGGCCGCATCGCCTGCTACCTCCGGAATCGCCGTGGCATTCGAAGCCGCGATGGGGATTCCGCGCCGCATGGCGTCCAGCAAGGGGAGTCCAAAGCCCTCGCAGAGGCTCGGAAACGCGAACACGCGGGCACGAGCGTACTCGGCCTCGAGTGCGGCGCCCGACTCGTAGCCGGCGAAATCGACGGCGGTGTCGAGCCCGAGCGATGTGCAGACCGATCGAGATTCTTCGTACCCGGCGCCGGGCGGGCCGACAATCCGCAGCCGCGCCCCGAGGTGCTTGAGGCGCGCGAATGCACGCAGCAGGTTGACAACGTTCTTCCGATGTTCGACTCTCCCGACGAAGAGGATCGTGTCGCGCGCGCTCTCAGGCGCGATCGGGGGCGCCTGTGCGAGTAGTCCCCCGTGGTAGATGACCTCGACCTTCGCCTCGTCTACGCCCAGCCGCTCCACGATTTCCCTCTTCGAATACTCCGAAACCGTGATCACACCGTCGGCGCGCCGGGCGTGATCACGGACCAGCCGCGGGTAATCTGTCGCCATCTCGCGCTCGACCAGCTCCGGGTGTGTCAGGAAAAATAGGTCGTGGATCGTCACAATTCTTTTCGCTTTGCGTGCGGGCAAGATCAGCGGATGGGGCGAGTGTGCAATGTCGATTCGCTCACCGAATATGGCCTCCACCGGGGGGAAGCCGAGGCGGTGCCAGAGGAAGTTCAACGCCCGGACCGGGATGCGCCAGTCGCGGATCTTCGAGTCTGCGAATCCACGCGCGGTCTCACGATCGAACCGTTCGCGGAGCGAGCTGGAGAAGAGGAGGTAACGATTTTCGCGGTCGAGCGTCGCGAGAGATGACAGCAGGCTGGCAACATAGACACCGACGCCGGTCGGACGGCTCAACATCGGCCGGCAGTCGAATGCCAGAACCAGGCTCATCGCGCGCTGGTCAGGTCAGGCGCGGCTGAGCCGACCGCGGATGCAGTCACAAGGTTTCAGAGCCACGGTAGGCGTTCGATGGGACTCTTTCCGAATTGCCTCTGCGGCCGCGACGCGGGTCATCTCAAACCAGCGCTGCGCTCTCCCTTGCGTTATCCGCGGCGACGGTCCTCTTCCAGGACAGCCACTTCATGAGGGTCTTCAGGGGGGCACCGTACATGAGGGCGCTGCGAGGGTCGCGGGCGAGGCGCTTCAGGACCTTCTGAACGTAGGCCGGGCGCAGGTAGAACTCGCGGAGGGCCTTCTTCTGGAGGGTCATGATCTCCTCGGCGCTGAGGTAGAGGGTCTTGGCGACCGGAGATTCGATATACCCATACTGCGAGAAGTCCTCGGTGATGAGCAGGTTTTCCTTCTTCACCACATCCCAAAGCTCAGTACCGGGGAAGGGAGTAGAAATCGGGAAGACGGTGGTATCGGCGTTGATTCGCTTCGCGAAGTCGATCGTCCGCTGAATCGTGGCGCGGTCATCCCATGGGTGACCGATCATGAACGAGGCGTGAGTGTAGAGATGCAGCTTGTCGCAGAGGCGGAAGGCACGCTCGAGCTGCTCCAGTGTCTCCCCCTTCTTGATCTTCTTCATGATTTCCGGATCGCCGGTCTCGACACCGATCTTGACCATCAGACAGCCTGCGTCTCGCATCTGGGTCAAGACCTTCTCGTCAAGGTGATCGGCCCGGCCATAGCAGAACCAGTGCATGTCGAGCTTCTCCTCGATCATCTTCTTGCAGATGGCCGTCACATTCTTCTTGTTGATTGTGAAGACCTCGTCCCGGATATAGAACGTGTTGACGCCGAATTTCTCTTTCAGCTCTTTGAGCTCAGCGACGATGTTGTCCGCACTGCGGTACGACATCTTGGATTCCCACTGGCTGGGGGAGGAGCAGAACGTGCACTTGTAGACACAGCCACGCGAGAAATTGGCGGATGCATAGATCCTGCGCCGATCCGAGTAGATCGGAAACATGTAACGATACTTGTCCATCGGCAGGAGGTGGCGGGCAGGGAAAGGTACCTCGTCCAACACCACGCGCGAGCGGGCTCCCGTGAACACCAGCTTGCCGTCCTTGCCGGCGTAGTAGAATCCCGGCACCTTGTGAGCGTCCTTGCCGGAGGAAAGAGTTTCCACCAGCTCCAACATCGCGTACTCGCCTTCACCGGCGCAGACAAAATCGACGCCATCAAGCAGGGCCATCTCCGGGTAGGTCGCAGGATGGACGTTGCCGAAGACCGAGACAAACTCCATTTCCTTCTTCGCCTGACGGCAGACCTCGAGAGCGATATTGGCCAGCGGCGTCAGAATCGAAAAGCCGATGATGTCAGGCTTGTATTCCCTGATTCGCTGCAGGATGTCCGGTATCTCAAGATTCTCGGCATCCGCATCCAGGAGTCTGACTTCATGTCCGGCCTTCTCCATGACCGCCCCGATGTAGGCGATGCCCAGCGGCTCGACGACGTGGACCTCACTCGCTCTCTTGAAATATATATTGGGAGGGAATATCAGCAGTGTTCTCATGGTGCCTTCCTTTGGTTCTGCGATCGGATTAGCCAAGCAAAATTGCGTGAGCCCTCGGAAGACCCAACATTGTCACCGGACACACGATTCTTATCCACAGAATTTCCACATAGGGTCATCAAAAAGATACTTACTCTAACTACCGGGTGGGGACAAGTCAAATGGCTGGGGGGCGGCCGACATCCGAGGACCTGGGGGAGGCTCATGGGCCGCCCCTCCTTCTCTCGTAGAGCGCAACGAAGCCGTTCGGCATGGCCAACCAGCGCAGATAGTAGGTTGAGCGGAATCGGGGGGCATGCGACATGTCGAGGTTGGCGTCCCCTGAGACACGCCTGAGGGCTTCGTCACCGGAGACTATGGATCGCCAGATCCACGTATGGATCAGGATGAAGTCGGGCTCGCGATTCAGCACATACGCAGAGTCGTACTTTTCGTGACCCGTGTAGCCGTGACCCAATCTGACGGGTCGTGCGGCGATGTGGCGGTCCAGCAGGCCGATCATGTCGATGGTATGCCAGCCGGTCCGGAAGGGGATGGCTCCTGCATTGGTGAGCGCAATGCTGTGACCGGAGCCGAGTTGTCTGAGCATCTCGCGGCCCATGCTGTCCCAGGTTCGGGCGAGAGTCAGTTCGAGGCGGAAGCGCTCCAGCATCGCCGGCTGGAGGCTGCATGTGGCGGTGAGGCAGACGGCAGCTGCGGCCGCGACGGAGCGCGCGCGGCCGGGAACATCGAGAGACCAGATGAGTCTGCTTGAGGCGAGGCACAACAAGGGGATGAAGGGGACGGCGAGCCGATGCATGGGGAAGTGATCTCCGCCCTCGAAGACGATGCCCGCGGCCAATGCGACCGTGATCCACGTGCCCACGGCCGCCGTCTCGCGCCGCCGAAGTACCCGCCATGCGTGGGCGGACGCAAGCAGCACCAGGGGTGCCAGCGCTATCCCGGAGTCGGCAAGGTAGTCGAGGCCCCTTGCCCAAAGATCTACGCCTCCTCCGCCGACTTTGGCACGAAAGGTATTTGGGACCCAGTCGCCATAGTAGGCTCCGCGAAGGAGCGTGAGGAGGATGACTGGTGCGACTCCGATCAACGGTCCTCCCACGCCGCGGATTGACGTGAGATGTCTGGGGGCAATCGCAATGACGATCATGAGGAGGAGAATGCCCTCCGGGCGGACGATCACCGCGCTCCCGGCCGCAAACCATGTGCGCTTCGAGATGGGAGAAGGGGACTCTCCTCTCCTCCACCGATCCAAGTCTGCCTCGACCATCAAAACTGAGATCGTAATGGCCAGTGCGAAGAGCGACGAGTCCATTCCCGTCGAAGCCCACAATGCGAAGGGAGCGGCCGCAATCGCCAGAAGGGCAGCACAGAGCCCCGGGGCCCCTCGAAACAGGCAGAGCGCCACGAGCGAGAGTGCCGCTGCTCCCATGGATACCCACCATGCCGCGACGGGCGCTTCTATACCCATGGTCACCAGGGCTGCCGTCACCAGCGCGTGAGCCGGACTGGTAAACCCCTCAACCCGCTCCCCCGAGTTGAATACCGCGCCCTGACCGGCGGCGATGTTGGCGGCATAGCGGCAGAATATGAAGGCGTCATCAATCAGCCCTCCACCCAGGTGGCGCACGACAAGGAACAGCAGGGCAACAGGGACCGCACCCAGCAGGAGCGACAGAATGAGCGGTGGGGAGCGCCGAGCGTGGCCCGCATCCGTTTGCATTGCCCACAAGGTAGCGAATGTCGGGGCTGGGCGCAACTGATCGTCGAGCGGCTGGCACGGAGGCGGCACGGCTACGGCAAAGTCCCGGAAACCGCAGATTTCACAGATTGACTCGCAGATGTCGCCGATTGCTTCGCGCCGACCCGAGAGTGAGGACCAATTTGCTCGTCGGTTGAATGCTGGAAGAATCTGCGTAATCTGCGCGGAAATCTGCGCCATCTGCGGTTTCGCACGGAACGGCCTCGCCCGAGTCGGCGCCTCGACTTTGCCGCAGCCCTGAGGCGGCCGTCGATCTTGACCCAGTCCTGCCGCGGTGCATAAGATGTGGCGATGCGACCAATCCGTGCGAGGATGATGGGGATAGGAATGTGGCTGCTCGCGGCCGCGCTGCTCCTTGACGGCGTCGCGCTGGCAGCAGCGCCGGTGAAGCTTGTGCAAGCCGGCCGGCTCGTCGATGTCCGTAGTGGCAAGGTGCTCGAGGACGCGGGAATCCTGATCGACGGTGACCGCGTCTCGGCGGTGGCGAGCTTTGATACGTTGGCGCGCCGGGAGCCCTCGGCTGAATCGATCGATTTGAGGGGCTACACGGTGCTCCCGGGATTCATCGACACGCACACTCATCTGACGAACTTCGCCTTCGGCTGGAGGCCGGAGCTGGAGCTTGTTCGGAGCGCTTCGAAGACGGCGCTCGAATCGATTCCGAACGCACGCGCGACGCTACAGGCGGGTTTCACGACGGTTCGCGATTGCGGCACATACCGGGCCTTCGTCGATGTCGCCCTTCGCGATGCCATCAATGCCGGCACGATCGAGGGGCCGCGCATGAGCGTTTGTGGCGCGTACGTGACGATCTCTGGAGGGGGAGGCGAGATCAACGCGACCGGCCCGGATATCGCTCTCCCTGAGGATCTCCGCTACGGAGTGGCCGACGGGCCCGACGCCGTGCGCAAGCGCGTCCGCCTGATCGTCAGAAACGGAGTGGATTTCGTGAAGGTGATTGCAAGCGGCGCGTTCCTGACGATCGGGAGCGAGCCGTCGGCGAGAGAGATGAGCCGTGAGGAGATCCGCGCGGCGGTCGAGGAGGCGCGCAACGCCGGCCTTCGCGTCGCTGCTCACGCCCACGCCGCCTCGAGCATCGTCGACGCGATCGAGGCGGGCGCGGCCTCGATCGAACACGGATCGTTCATCGACGACACAGGGATTCGGCTTCTCAAGGATAGGCACGTCTACCTTTCGACGGACCTGTACGACTGGGATTTCACGATCGAAAACGCCGACAAGCTAGGCTGGCCCGCCGAATACCTGGAAAAGACAAGGCGCTACTACGCGCGAGCCGAAGCATGCCTGAAGAAGGCCTTCGCAGCGGGAGCTCCCGTGGTCTACGGTACCGACGCCGCCGTCTATCCGCATGGCGACAACGCACGCCAGTTCGCGTACATGGTGCGCTATGGGTTGACCCCGCTGGAGGCTATCCGATCCGCCACGATCAACGCTGCGGATCTGCTCGGCTGGTCGGACCGCGTCGGCACAATCGAGCCAGGCCTTTTCGCCGACCTCGTCGTAGTCTCGGGCGACCCCCTCGTGGACGTGAAGACTCTCGAGCATCCCGTGATGGTGATCAAGGGCGGACGGGTAGTTCTGGATCGAAGAGCCGTTAGCCATTAGCTATGAGCCGTTAGCTTCGAGTCGGCAGTCGGAGAGAAAGCTGGCAGGTCAGGACCATGCTCGTCCTGGCCTCCGGCCAAGGGCTCTCAGGAGTGATATAATCGCGCGACACGAGGAGAAAGGAACGCGTATGGACAAGAGAATTAGCGGCGCGGGGGAGGCCGTTAGCAAGATCAAAGACGGTGCCACGATCATGGTGGGAGGATTCGGCCTGTGCGGCGTGCCGGAGAACCTCATCCGCGCACTGCGCGACAGCGGCGTGAGGAACCTGACGGTCATCAGCAACAATGCAGGTATCGACGGCGCCGCGCTCGGCTTGCTTCTCGAGACCCGCCAGATCAGAAAGATGATCTCCACCTACGTGGGCGAGAACAAGATTTTCGAGGAGCAGCTTCTGAAAAAGGAGCTCGAGGCCGAGTTGGTTCCGCAGGGAACATTTTCGGAGAGAATCAGGGCTGGCGGGGCAGGGATCGGGGGCTTTTTCACGCCGACCGGCGTCGGCACGATAGTGGCCGAAGGTAAGGAGCACCGGACCATTGACGGGCGCCAGTACATTCTCGAAGCGCCCTTGCGGGCCGACTTCGCCTTCGTGAAAGCGTGGAAGGGCGATTGGTGGGGGAATCTCGTCTTTCGTATGACCGCTCGGAACTTCAACCCGATGATGGCGACAGCGGCTGACTGCACGATTGCCGAAGTCGAGGAGTTGGTCAGGCCGGGTGAATTGCCTCCGGATGTCATTCACACACCCGGGGTTTACGTGAAGCAGATCTTTCGCGGGGAGTCCTATGAAAAACATATCGAAAAGAGAACTTATCGTCAGGCGAGTGGCACAGGAGCTTAAGGACGGATACTACGTCAATCTCGGAATCGGCCTACCGACACTGGTTTCCAACTACATCCCGGTGGGGATGGACGTGATACTACAGTCGGAGAACGGGATGCTGGGTGTGGGACCCTATCCGCTTCCGGGCGAAGAGGACGCCGACCTCATCAACGCAGGCAAGGAGACGGTCACTCAGATTCCGGGAACCGCCTACTTCTCGTCGGTCGACTCGTTTGCAATGATCCGAGGTGGCCACATCGACCTGACGGTGCTCGGGGCTATGGAAGTGGATGAGCACGGAAACCTTGCCAACTGGATGATACCCGGGAAGATGGTGAAGGGGATGGGCGGGGGCATGGATCTGGTTGCCGGCGCGAAGCGGGTCATCATCGCGATGGAGCATGCGACGAAGGACGGCGGCTACAAGATAAAGAAGCGCTGTTCGCTGCCTCTGACCGGCGTCGCGGTCGTCGACAGGATCATTACCGAGCTTGCCGTCATTGACGTGACGGACAACGGTCTGGTTCTGCGGGAGATCGCCGGAGGTGCGACAGTGGAGGAGGTGCAGAAAGTGACCGAACCGACTCTGACCGTGGCGGGGGACATCAAGGAGATCGAGGTTTAAAGGTGGAACCGCAGTCGGTTATCGTGGCATATCTGCACACCCCGAAGGAGAAGTTCTGGGGCGTGCTGCTCGCACTCAACCAGACCGGCATGACTCTGAGAGGCCTCGACCTCGCCACCTTCGACGACTGGACTCGGCAGGTGGCCAGGGGGGACGAGCCGGCGATCGGGTTGACGACCACTTTTTTCCCGATATCGCGAGTCGAGAAGCTCATCCTGGATGAAACCACGGGTTCAGCGCTCTCGTTCTCGGACCAGTTTTTTCAGCGAGTCGGCAGGAGCGTGCGCGAGTACCTCGAGCTCTGAAAAGAACTGTGGCCATTGGCCCTTGGCTCCGGATAAGGACCGGGCTGATGGGCCACAGCTGAGAGCCGGCGTGCGGAAGGGGCGCTCGTTGCCGACCGTGAGCCTCGAGCGACCGTCCGGAGCTAATGGCTAACGGCTCTCTCCGCCACAATCGTGACCCACTCCTCCTCACGAATTCTCCGTTTTGGATTCAGTCTGGCACGTTTGAGTGCCCGCACGACTTTCTGTTCCTGGGATCTCCCGAAGATTCCCGAAAGCACTGCATTCCCGCCTGGGAGGAGGCACGAGGCGATCGTGTCCATGATTGTTGTGAGCGTGCCGGAGGTGAGATTTGCCATGATCAGGTGATAGCGTCGTTTCGCCACCGCGGAGATCTCTCCCGCGATCAACCGGACCCGGACACTGTTCCGTTGGACGTTGAGCTTAGCGATCCCGAGAGCCTCGGGATCATTGTCGACTGCATCGGCGGCCCGAGCGCCGAGCTTCATGGCACCGATGGCGAGGATACCTGAACCGGTTCCCAGATCGAGGACAGAGTCACCTCGCCGCACAAGGATCTCGAGCGCCTCGAGGCACGATCGGGTGGTAGCGTGGGTGCCGGTCCCGAATGCTCGTCCGAAGGGGATGCACAGGACAATCCGTTCCGGAGAGGCAGCTTCGAGATTCGGGCTAACGAGCAGTTTCGTTCCGACCTCGATAGGCACCTGGTTTCGCTTGAACTCGTGAAGCCAGTCCTCGTCCACGACAACAGAGCATCTGACCTCGGTCCGGGCTGGCGCATCCTCCTTGATCGCGTTCCTGAGACGTCGCATGCTGACATCGTGTCCGAAGTAGGCCAGCAGCCGGGTCCTGTGCCGTGCGTTTGCATCTTCAACGATGCCGATTGTTCCGAGATCATGGCAGATCATGACCGCGATCTCGGCGAATCTGGACGGGCAGATCAGTTCAAGCCTGTTGTAAGTTTTCATGCCCGAATTTTTTTCCACAGAAGTTGTGGAAAACACTGTGGAAATGATTTCAAAAACGTCCACAACAGATTGATCACAAAGGGCTTTCTCCGGATTGCACAGCGGTTCGGCACGTATGCAAAAGCGCCGAAAAGTGACGTTATTTTGACACCTGCGCACGTTTCGAATCGAAGTAGAGGTAGCACACCAGGCAGAGGCAAAGCACGATGCTCGCAGTTTCGCCGTAGGATGCGTACCACCACGCCGGATCGCCATCGATCCACTTCCCATCCGTAAGCACCTGCGGGATTCCGAAATTCACGAAGCGATGCCAGTTCAGCGACTTCAGGACGACGCCGACGACGCCCATGAGAGCGCCGCCGGCGATGAAGCCCGACGCGATCAGGGTGCCGCGGGCGGAGCGGGCGGCGGCGGTCTTCGGATCGGGCGACCGCTTCTCGACCAGATGGGCGATAAAGCCGCCGAGCAACAACGGCGTGTTGAGCTCCATCGGGAGATACATGCCGAGCGCCACGGCCAGCGGGCTGATCTTGATCAGCTCCATCGCGATCGCGATCAGCGCACCGATCCCATACAGCGCCCATGGCACGGGATCGTTGGACATCAATGAGCTGATGATGGTTGCCATCAGTTTCGCCTGGGGAGCGGGGATCTTATCGAAGCCTTCGGTGTTATTGATCAGAAGAATGGCCAGCCCTACGAAGAAGGCGGCGAGCAGGATGCCGAGGAACTTGAATCGTTCCTGGTTTCTCGGTGTCGAGCCGATCCAGTAGCCGATCTTGAGATCGGTGACGAATCCGCCGGCGACGCTCAAGGCCGTGCAGACCACACCGCCGATGAGAAGCGATGCGAACATGCCCTCTCCACCCTTGAGACCGAGCTGCATGAGGACGAGGCTGCTGAGGATGAGGGTCACGAGTGTCATGCCGGAAACCGGGTTGGTGCCGACGATCGCCGTGGCGTTCGCGGCGACGGTTGTGAAGAGGAAGCTAAGCAGGAATGCAATGAACAGGCCGACGAGGGCGATCGTGAAAGAGGTCAGGAAGTTGAAGAAGACGAGGAGGCACAATCCCGACCCGACGATGACCATGATGACCGTTGACATGCGAATGTCCCTGTCAGTCCGGATGTTTTGGGAGACGCCCTTCACTCCCTTGAAGATCTCACGGAATCCCAGGGAGAACGATGCGATGATGATCTTCATCGATTTGAGGATTCCGAGAAACCCCGCGCAGGCCATGGCGCCGATGCCAACTTTTCGCGCATACTCCCGGAATATCAGGTCGGGTGACATCTCAGAGAGCGGGACGGTGCCCGGGTAGACGGGCACATCGACGTGGGTGCCGATGAATCCGATGAGCGGCACGATCAGCCAGCAGGACAGAAAGCTACCGACACAGATGATCGATGAGTAGCGGAATCCGATGATGTATCCGAGTCCGATCAGAGAGGCGAGTCCGTCAAGCCGGATCAGCACCTTCGCCTTGTCCGCGATTGCCCGTCCCCACTCGAATGTCTGGAGAGTGATATTGTCCATCCAGAGGTTCAGGCTCGTGGAAAAGAAATCGTAGAGACCGCCGATCCCGGCGGCCACAACCAGGACCTTCGCCTGCTCTCCTCCGGCCTCCCCCGTGACGAGGACCTCAGTGGTAGCCGTGGCCTCGGGGTAGGGGAGCTTTCCGTGGAGCTCGGCCACGAAATACTTCCGCAACGGAATCAGGAGTGCGATCCCGAGGCACCCCCCGAATAGCGCGACGAGAAACATCTGATACAGGTGAGGCTCGAGCTTGAGGATGAAAAGGGCCGGAATCGTGAAGATCGCGCCGGCCACGACAACACCGCTGGCGGCTCCGATCGACTGGATGATCACGTTTTCCAGTATCGTGTTCTTCCTCGTGAATATCGTGCCCATCCCGACCGCGAGAATCGAGATCGGTATGGCCGCCTCGAAAACCTGCCCGACCTTCAGGCCGAGGTATGCCGCCGCGAACGAGAAGATAGCGCACATCACGATCCCCGCCATCAGCGACCTCGCCGTTACCTCCGGCACTATCTGCTCGGCGGGAACGAAGGGAACGTACTTCTCCCCGGGCTTCAACTCTTTGTACGCGTTCTCCGGAAGTGTTTTCGCCATTCGCGGCCTCCTTGGCCGTTAGCCGTTAGTTCCTAGCCCGGACTCGCCATACAGAGCTCGCCCGTCATCGCGCTGGCGACCCGCTGCTCACCTCTGTCACCGATCACTCTTGTCCTGTGTCCCGTCCAGATACTTCTTCCACCACTCGAGGATTCTCTTCATGCGATCGTACCTGTGAAGCGGTTCGCCGGAACCTCGCCATTCATGGCTCTCGCGCGGGTAGCGCAAAAAGAGCACGTCCTTGCCCAGCCTCTTGAGAGTGACGAACCACTGCTCCGCCTGGTCGATCGCCGTACGGAAATCATCTTCACCATGAATGATGAGGATCGGTGTCTTCACCTCGCGGGCATACGTCAGCGGGGAGAGCCTCCTGTAAAGCGCTTCGTTCTCCCAGGGCAGACCCAGCTCGTGCTCCCAATCGATCTGGCAGTCGTCGGTCCCATAGCTACTCGCGAAATTCGACAGACCCTCCTCCGAGACCGCAGCTCGGAATCGGTCGGTGTGGCCGACGATCCAGTTGGTCATGATCCCGCCATAACTCAATCCCGTCACTCCGATCCTCCGCTCGTCCACGTAGCCCGTCGCCACGGCAGCGTCGACGGCCGCCATCATGTCCTTGTAATCGAGGTTACCCCAGTCCGCTTTGATGCTGTCGATAAACGCCTGCCCATAACCGGTGCTGCCGTGGGGATTCGTGTAGAGCACGATCCAACCCTGCGCTGCCCACATCTGCATCTCGGGGTAGAAAATGTTGCCGTAGTACCAGGCCGGCCCCCCATGGATGTCGAGAATGAGCGGGTATTTCTTGAACGGATCGAATTGCGGCGGCTTGACGATCCAGCCATCGATCGGAGTCCCATCGGCGGACCTGATGGGGAACGTCTCAGGCGTCGAGATCAGGCGATCTTTGAGTCGTTCCTGCTGGTGAAACGTCAGGCGCGTGGACTGGGACCCATCCAGATTTGAAATACACAATTCGGTTGATGCCGTCGGGAATTGCCGCCCGTGAACAAGCCGTCTCCCATTGTCGACTGGAAAGGGGTATTCGATCTGTCCGGCGATCTGCATGACAAGTTCGGGCCTGCTTCGTTTGGCCGAAGGGCATCGGTACAGCGCCGTGTCGGGTCCCGTTTGAAGGAGGATGTACACGTGCTTGCCGTCGGCGCTCCACCGCGGCGCGCACAGAGTGCTCTCCTCATAGCCCTCGAGGCCCACATTCCTGTCGAAACGCCCGCTCAGATCCACCTGGTTGCTGCCACTGGAGGCCATCACCCAAAGATCGTTCGAGGCGTAGTAGTCGTTCGGCCGGCGGGCGCGCAGGTAGGCGATCATGCGGCCGTCGGGGGAGTACTGCGGGCGGCTCTCGCCCTCGGCAGTCATCGTCAGCCGCGCGACCTTTCCCCCGCCACTCGGCACCGTACAGATGTCGGTATTGTAGTTGAAATCATGATCAGGCGTGACGTTGGCGGTGAAGAGCACCATCGATCCATCTGGCGAATACCGGGGATCGGCCACCGAGAACATCCCTTCGGTGAGCTTCTGCACCTGCCCGTTGGCTATGTTCCCTTCGTAGAGCTGCTCTTCGTGAGCGCCCACGTAACCGGCCCCGTCGAGGCGATAGCGGTAACGATCAATCACCCGCACGTCGGTCTCCGGCTTCGGGGATGGGACCTGTGCGAGGAAGGAGATTCTCGTGGAATCCGGGGACCAGGAGATCGCAGAAGCGTCGGAGTCGAGCTTGAACGGCATGAACGGTTCACCCCCCTGACGCCTCAACAGATACACCCGGCTGGTCCCATCCCGATCGGACAGGAATGCAAGCCATTTCCCATCCGGCGAATAGGCTGGTTCAGTGTCCTCGGAATCGCCACGCGTCAACGGGACGGGTACGCCGCCGCCTGTCGTAGAGACCTCGTAGATCCGTCGCACATACGCATTCCGAGCCCGATCGATCGTTGAGAGAACGTAGGCGGCGTTCTTCCCACCGGGGGACACCGTGACCTGCCCGATCAGACGCTCAGCCCACAAATCTTCCGGGCTCAACGGCTGCACCTCCCCAGCTCCGGCAATCCCGGTGATCACCACCGTCCAGCACGAGAGCAACCAAGAGCGAGGCTTCATGATCAGTTCGCGCATTCTATTACAAGACGCGCCGGGCGGCTAGCAATCAGTATCGCCCCACTCCACCGCCGCGTCACCCGGCGCGCTATTTGGCCCAAAGACCGCCGGTTGTTTCCAGCCAGTCGGCGATCCTGTCTGCCGCCGATCCCACGTTCGAGTCCGACATATCCAGCTCGACGTAGGGGAGAAGCGACTCCTGTGCGAGGCGGCGGAGCAGCGCCTGTTCCCGGATGAACATGTCGAGGTCGTCGTACTGTGCGGCGTTGCCGGTGACCTTCAGGCGTTCCGCTCGCGCGGCTTCGAATGATTCGGGCGAGCGCGTGCAGAGAACGATGCGAAATCCGATCGCGTCCATGCGCCGTTCCAGCCATGCGAAGTCGTAGTCACGGTTCCTCGCGTGGAGTTGATAGGCGCGGGTCGAGAGGTGGAAACGGTCGACGATCCATGAATAATATCGGAGGAGCTCGAAGAGCCTGACCCATGTCGCATATGTCTCCATGGCCTTGCTCTCCTCCGCAGGCTCGAAATTGATGAGTCCGCGGCCCCATGGAAAATTCGTGAATGCGCACCATTCCGCGGACACCACCGGCGAATGGTATCGGTACTTGCGGGGGCCGACGATCCGCGGATGCTCGTTCAGCGCGAATGCTATCTCCGTCTTCAGTGTCAGGCGCGTGCCCTCCAGGATGATCTTCGGGCAGAGCTTTCTTCCGGTCATGCGGGGCATGATACCATGGTGCCGAGGCTGAGCTCCGATGAGAAGACACGCTGCATCAATCCGAACGATTCCGCTGGTGATCCTCGCGACGATAGGGCCCTGGGTGGGCGTCACCAGCGGCGATCTGGTTCCTCCCCCGGGATGGAATCGCCCTGATTGCACCATCGTCCGAGGAGGGGCAGGAGCGGTCACATATACCGGAGATGATGGGAAGACGCTCACACCGACCGGGCAACAGCTCGTCGCTACGACCTACACGTATTCTGTTGCTGCGCTGGATCTGCCGAACGTTCTTCTGGCCGTTCACGACGACAAGCTCCTCCTCTCGCGTGACGCCGGATGCACCTGGGGTGCGGCGGGTCTGGTCGAAAGTGATTGGGCTCGGCTTGTCCCCGTGGCCTCCGGCGGCGCCTACGCGTGGGGAGACAACCGGCGGTACCTCGCCCGGATCGATGTCGGGAGCACCGGGGCAGCGATCACCACCTTGGCTCTACCCCTCTCGTCAGCCGGCGTCGTGGGGTTCGCCGCGGAACCTGGGGACGAACGACATCTCCGCGTCGGCCTCAGCGACGGAACCACCTGGGATTCGGCCGACGGCGGCGCGGCTTGGATGATGACAGGGAGTGCGCCTGTCGATGTCTCATACGCCTACCGTGTGGCATTCGACCCACGCGACCCGAACCACATGCTCCTCGGCGCCAGCTCCAAGGGTGCGTTCGTCTCCACCGATGGCGGCCGATCCTGGGTCCCGTCAACCGGTCTGTCGGCTTCGGGGGGATTCGTCAATGTCTTCGCGGCCGTTATCTCGCCGGCAGATGGGAGCATGGTCTGGTGCGAGGGGATTGACATGGGCGCCAGCGGAGACGAAGGAATCAGACACATCTACCTGTCGCGCGACGGCGGAGCCTCGTTCGCGCCGGTTGTGACCGAGACGACCGGCCTGATTCTCGCCAACGGAACGCCGATGTGGGCCCATCCTACCCTCGCCAACGTGCTCTATTTCAGCTTCGGCGCCGGCCAGATCCCTCACATCGGGCCATATGGCTCGGATCTATTCCGCTACAACGCAAGAACCAAGCGTCTGAAGAAGGCCCACAATGATCTCTACCACCGGATCTTCGACATCGCCTTTTCTCCGGAGGATCCATCTATGTTGTATCTGGCAGTGTCTCACGAGGTCATCGAAGCGACAGAGGCCGGGCCGTAGCACGGAGAGCGTAGAGCGTGCAGCGTAGAGCGTCGTATCCCGGCGAGCTAGTGAGTCGCTTCGGCGTACTTCACCGAACAGCCATAGGGCTGTGTCGCTGGTGTCGTCACGGCCTTGCCCAGCATCGCCTCGCGTAGCGCTGTTGATACATAGTCGAGAGCTCCCGCGACGTCGGCGGTGTCCGTCGTCGGCTTGTCGTCGATCGCGCCGTTATAGACCAGAACTCCTTTCGGATCGATAACAAACATGTGAGGTGTCGTCCGTGCCCCGTACGCCCGGCCGACATCGCCGGCGGGATCCAACAAGACGGCGCT
This sequence comes from Acidobacteriota bacterium, assembly GCA_016191015.1. Lineage (GTDB taxonomy): Bacteria > Acidobacteriota > CAIWXX01 > CAIWXX01 > CAIWXX01 > JACPPM01. Next base: position 36,916 of record JACPPM010000140.1, read on the forward strand.
GGGATTCGCCTTCTTCTCCGACACGTACGCGTCTTCCTGGGCAGCCGTGACGTAGCCCTGCTTCCCGGGTGCGGACGAGATGACGGTGAACCAGACGACACCTTTCGCGGTCCACTCGCGCTGGAGCCTCTGCATGTTCCCGCTATTGTAGTGCTTCGCCACAAATGGGCACCCTTGATTGTGCCACTCGAGCACCACAAACTTCCCCTGGTAGTCCGAGAGCTTGTGTTGCCTGCCCTTTGTGTCGCTCGCGGTAAACGGCGCGCCCGGCTGGCCGACTCTCGCCCCCAACGACGCAACGGCAACCGAGACGAGAAGAGCCGCGGCCATGGCCCCGACCTTTTTCATAGTAGTCTCCTTTTCGAACCGTGAGTCAAGGTGCCGCTCGGACGGCGGGTACCGCCTCATTGGATTGGGGAGCGTCTATCGTAGCCATAGACGCAAAGGAATGGCCCTTGATTTCGTCTACGTCCACGTTGTTCGATCGAGGGCGACCGGCCCCACGAGACTGAGGCGCTACGATGGTGGCGTCCAGAGAGTAGGCCCTGTCGGGGCCGAGGACAAAGACTCCCCGGAGCCGCGAAGGGAGCGTTGTGAGTTGATCGGAACGACGGATCCGCAGCGCGACGCCGCGATCGAGAGAGGTGGCGGCCTGCGGGGATCCGTCATCGATCATCCCACGATCGAGAGGGAAGAACGTGCCGGCAGTCTCGCGGCGGCCAGTTTCCACCGCCAGCAAGAAGCCGTCTCGGGTCAGGGCGGCGGAGGCGGTCCAGCCCGCCGGCCATGGCCGCGGAATCCTCGCGACGGCCGAGTCGATCGCCGCTCGCCAATCCGCCAGCAGGCGATCGCTGTCCTCGGCAATCGGCAGATCCAGTTGCGTGTCGGCCTGCTCGGCCACGCACACCTCTCGACAAACTACCCAACGGACGGACGCGGCGATCGTGAGCGCGTTTCGCTGGCGCGAGCTCCCAGTCACACGGATGCGGACGGGCAGGACAACCTCTCCTGTGTATACATAGCTGGCCAAGGGTGGCTCTGCCAGACGGACAGGCGCGGGCCATTCGAGCGGTCCTGCCTCCAACCCCGCTGGAAGGGACCAGCGTACTGACGGCGGGGCGCCAGAATCGCCCGGGTTCTGCCAGTAGATGTGCCAGCCGGCATCGATCCTGAACCGGATCCCCACGAGGAGGTCGCCTGAGAACGCCGTGTCCCCCTGCGTGGCAACGAGATCGACCCGCGCGTGCCTCGCGGGTTGTGACGGAACCACCGACGATCCGAACGCGGGTGCGGCAAGAGCCAGAACGAGCCACCCGGCAATGCGTGACGAAGCCGAGCAGCCCCGGCGGGAGGACAGAGCAAAGTGCCCCCGACAGGGCCAGGTCATTCGCCCACCCGCTCGCCACTCATCACGCACTCCCCGCCATCGAGTATACACCGCAGCGGAGACGCGCGCGGTGAGCTGCATGCTCTCGACCCTCAGGCGCTCACGCCCCCCAATGCCGTCCGCAGCATGAGGAATGGTAGAATTCTCGCGTGGAGATCATCCGAAGCAAGGCCAACCCCGCCGTCAAGGCGATCTCCGCGTACCTCGCAGGCCAGTCGCGAGAGAAGTGGATCCTTGTGGAGGGGCGGAAGAATGTGCGCGACGCGCTCGCGCAGCGCATCACTCCAATTCGCATCGTCGCGACACCCGAAAGGGCGGCTGAACTCGATGAGGGGCTCCCGCTAACAGTGGTGTCTCCCGAGATCTACCGCGGGATGAAAACCGTGCAGACCCCCGAAGGATTGCTCGGGGTTTTTGAGGTCACGGCATCGACTCCGGATGACATCGTCGGGCGACCAGGCGCTGTGCTGGTCCTCCACGGTGTCCAGGATCCAGGCAACGTGGGAGCAGTCATCAGGCTGGCGGCGGCCTTCGGCGCTGCCGGCGTGATTCTCGGGCCTGGCTGTGCCACTCCGTACAATCCCAAGGTGTCCCGCGGTTCTGCCGGAGCTGTCTTGCGGACCCCTTTCTGTCTGGTTCCGGAAACCGTGGCAGCGATTCGGATGCTCCGTGAACGGAGGAAGGTCGTCGCAGCGGTGGCGCACGGTGGCGCTGACCCCGGGTCAGGGGCGCTTCAGGGCGATCCGGTGGTTCTGGTCGGGGGCGAGGGGAGCGGATTGCCAGAGGAATTGGCGCTGATGGCGCATTCCACCGTCACGATCCCGACGACCGGCGCCGTGGAGTCGCTCAATGTCGCTGTTGCGGCCGGGATACTCCTCTACCTGTCCCAGCGTGGATCCAGCAGGATCGCTGCGCCCTGATTCCTCTCCTTGCCACCGCGCACACAAGATCGACCGCCCTTTCGCACACGCAGAGCTGATCCGCCCGGGCAGGTGGTGAGCCCGTGGAATAGTGCGTGACTTTCCGGCACATCAGGGGCTCCCGCTGCCTCCGGCGCCGACCCCACATCCCGAATCATTCGATCAGCATCCAGGGTGCTGAGAGGTATCCCTGCTGCCAAGCGTCTCATGCCGTGTCGCCTTTCCCCGCGTGCATCTTCGCCCTCCCGCGTTCCTGCTGCATGCTGTATTTCTTCTTGAGCAGGATGCCGCCGTCCCTCAGATTCCTCCGAATCTGGGAGATGAGTCCGTGCATGGTTTTCACACCGCTTTCCTCGTCGGCTATTCCGGCCATGATGCGTTCGAGACGCGGGCGCATCTTGAGGGGATCGCCGGGCGCGACGAAGCCGACGTCTTCGGCGAGGTGCACCAATTCGGCGATCAGCCGCCGCGTCTGTGTTTGCGCCGACATAGGCTCAGTCCCCGCACTCTCGAGGAAAGCCATGTTCATCTCATAGGCCGCGACCATGACGGCCTGAGCGAGGTTGAGTGAACTGTAGGCCGAAGGCGTCGGCACCGTGACTATCCAATCGCACAAGGCGACCTCCTCGTTTTTCAGCCCGTCTCCTTCGGGACCGAAGACGAGCGCCACGCCCAGGGCCGTTCCCGCGACGAGCGAGGCGTGCGCGCGGCGGGCGGCTTCGTGCACTGGAATCGGGTGTGGGCGGTCGGCAGACCCCGACCGCGACGTGAATGCCAGCGCGAGAGGGCGCCGCTGTTCTCCACCCAGGGCATCGCGCAGCGTTGACGCGTGACGCAGGAGAGGGCTTTCGAGAATGGGCGCGGCATGCTTCGAAACACGGATGGCCTCCGCACCGACGACGTCGGCAGCCCCAACGATGGTCAACCCGTACAGCCCCATGTTGGCCGTCGCACGCGCCGCTGCGCCGACGTTGACCTGGAGGGCGGGCCGCACGAGGATGACCCCCACCCGGCTCCTGAGCGCGGCCTCGGCGGGATCCATTCCTTCCAGAAAAGGTTGAGACATCGAACCTCGAAGGATCAATCGCTACCCTGCGGCCGGCACATGAGTGAGGCCACGGCAATGCGCGGGGCGAATGCAAGGGAAGACCTGCCGAAAGCCCGGGCTCGTCCGGCTTCAGGAAAGATGCAAGCCACTGCGTCCTCCGCTCTTTCGGGATCTGCCTGTCCGCTCCGTGAGAACTCCTTCGTTGCGGCGGGAATACTCGTCTACCTGTTCCATCGTGGCTCTACCCGGAGCTCCGTGCTCTGATTGCTTCCTTCACCACGTACTTTTCGCCCTCCGGGGCGACACGTGCCGCCAGGATGGAAGGGTCGTGGTAGAAGATCAGGAGCGAATTCTCGTGGGCCGCGTTCTTCAGGATCTCCTTCTTGCCGGAAAGCGCGTCCATCGGGTAGAGGTCGATTCCGGCTATGAACGCCGGTTGGATGTGAAAGGAGTCGGGGATCACATCCGAGAGAGCGATCCCGGTTTCCCCGCCGGAGGTGATCTTGACGCACATGACACAATCGAGGTGACCGCGCTGGGGCAGCAGTGTGATACCAGGCAGCAGCTCCGTCGCACCGCCGCGGATGCGCCGCACCGTGCCCGCATCGACGATCCCCGCGTAGTCCTCCTGCACGATCGAGGTACGCGTCCGCTCGTTCAGATGCGTGGCTTCTTCGTAACAGCGCTCGTGGATCACATACGTTGCATTGGGGAAGGTCGGAGTGAGGTGCCCGTCTTCGGCTTGGCACATATTCCCTCCACAATGGTCGAAGTGGAGGTGCGTGTCGATCACGTAGGTCACATCGGCGGGGTCGAAACCGGCGGCTTTCAGCGACGAGGCTAGTGTCCGCGGCTGTTCGACGCCGAACAGCTTTCGCAGTCGTTCTTTCCGTCCTGCGCCCACCCCCGTCTCGACGAGGATCCGATCTGCACCCGTGTCGATCAAAAGGGGACGGATCGCGAGCCGGACGCGGTTCATGTCGTCGGGCGTGTCGAATCGTGACCAGACGACCTTGGGGAGCGCGCCGTACATCGCGCCGCCATCGATGAACATGTGTCCGTCGTCGAGGAAGTGGAGCGTGAAATCGCCGAGTCTGATCGAGACCGGTTTGTCATCCGGGATGGTCATGACTGTCCTCTCAGGGTCATGTAGATGAGGGAGATCGAAAGAAAGCTCACGACCGCGATTGTTGCACCGACAAGAATGTTCTCAATCATCGAGTTGCGGTGCTCTCCCATCACTTTCGGATTGTTGATCAGGATCAACATGAAGACAAGGACGGCGGGGAGGACGACACCGTTGATGACCTGTGAGAGGTACATGATCGGGATCAGAGGCACCCCTGGGAGGAGGATCACGCCCCCGCCGAAGAGAAGCAGGATCGAGTAGAGCCCGTAGAACTGAGGCGCCTCGGAGAATTTCTTGTTCACTCCGTCTTCCCACCCCATACCCTCGCAGATCGTGTACGCCGTGGATAGCGGAAGAATCGATGCGGAGAACAGAGATGCGTTGAGGAGGCCGAGGGCGAAGAGAATCGAGCAGTAGGGGCCGGCGAGCGGTTCGAGCGCGCGCGCAGCCGCCTCGGCGCTGTCGACGCGGATTCCACCTTTGAAGAGAGTGGCTCCGCAGACGACGACGATGAAGAAGGCGACGACGTTCACGATGACGCTGCCGGTGAAGACATCCAGGCGCGTATACTTGTAATCTCTCCACTTCGTGTGCTTTTCGACGATGCTGCTTTGGAGGTAGAACTGCATCCAGGGAGCGATCGTGGTGCCCGTGAGGGCGACCAGCATGGCCGTTTCGCCAGGGCCGAAGGAGAAAGTGGGGTGTCGCAGCGCGTGGAAGACCTGGCTCCAATCCGGGTGAGCGAGCACACCTGAGAGGATGTAGAGGAAGTAGATCGTGCTGGCGGCGAGGAAAATCTTCTCGGTCGTCTTGTAGGTTCCTTTGACGACGAGGAGCCAGACCAGCACCATGGCTACGGGAACCGACAATCCGCGTCTCACGCCGAACAACTCCATGCTGGCCGCGATCCCGGCAAACTCGGAGATGACATTCCCCAGATTCGTGAAAAAGATAGCCGTCAGGAGATAGAAGGTAGCCTTGATTCCGAAACGCTCCCGAATAAGGTCCGAGAGCCCCTTGCCCGTGACGACGCCCATTCGCGAGCTCATCTCCTGAATCAAGTAGAGGGCCAGTGAGATTGGGATCAGCGACCAGAGCAGGGAATAGCCGAAGTGCGCTCCCGCCATAGAATACGTCGTGATGCCACCGGCGTCGTTGTCGACATTGGAGGTGATGATGCCCGGGCCGATGAGCGCCGCGATGATCATGACCCGCTTCCATCTGCGGCGGAGATGGTGGAGCAGGCGGAACCTCATTTTTCAGCGAACTCCGGGAGGACCGCGTCGAGCGCGTCGCGGAGAGTGACGATTCCCTTCAGCCTGCTCTCCTCGTCGACCACCGGAACCGAGAGGAAGTTGTACTTCTTGAAGATGTCTGCGATGTCCTTGACGTCTTCATCGAGCCGCACCGAGATCGGGTGCGATGTCATCACGCTGTCCACCGGTGAGGAGGGCGGGGTCAGGAGAAGCGCGCGCATCGTCAGGACGCCGCAGAGACGAGCCTCATCGTCGATGACATACATGTAGTAGAGCAGTTCCCTATCGCGCGCCGCCTCACGAATGACATCCCATGCGTCGCTCACAGTGGAGCTTCTGCCCACGGTCACCGGCTCGCAGGTCATGAGGCTCCCAGCGGTTCCCTCCGAATAGCTCAACAGCTCCTCCAGCTCACGGCGCTTCCCCGTCTCGATCCGGGAGATCAACGTCTCCTTTCGCTCGACCGTCATGTCCTCTAAAAGATCCGCGGCCTCGTCCGGCTCCATCTCGTTGATGATGTCCGATGCTTTCGTTTCGCCAACCTCCTCCATGACCCTCACCTTCACCTTGTCGTCCATCTCTTCGATGGCGTCGGCGGCCGTGGAGGCGTCGAGCGACTGCAGGAGCATGTTGCGATGCCAGTGATCCAGCTCCTCCAGGATGTCGGCGAGATCCGATGGGTGGATGTCCGACAGCCGGCGGCTGGTGACGTTCAGCTTGAGGTTCTTCATCTGCTGGTCGGCCGTCAGCGGCTGCACGTATTTCCACGAGATCAATTGGTCGGATATCTGGTAGGCAAACAACCAGTTAGTGCTCGCGTCGACCCCTCTGATCCATCCGAGCCGCCTGAGGATTCCACGAATGCCGACGTCGACGTGAACCAGCCGGAGCTGTCCGGCATTGATGAGAAAATGCAGATCGTTGACCCGTTCAACCTTCGCTCCGCTCGTGTCCACCACCTGCTTGTCCAGCAGCTCGTCACGCAACAGCAGCTCGCCTGTGGCCGCCGGCCGCATCGGCGTCGCTCGTTCCGCCGCCCCCCTCCTCAGGTGAATACGATTCCCGTCGATCGCTTCAACTTCCTCCCACGGAAGCTCGATCGCGTTGCCATATCTTCTCCTGTACACCAACCCCGTGATTCGTGGGAAGAGCTCACCCAGCTTCATGCGCAGATCCGTCAACCGCCCCACAACCACGCGCCCTTCGACGAAAACATTCCTCCCCAGCAATTCGCTGAAGAAGATGAACATCTTCGATATCTCGGCGTCGGTCGTGCTCAGCATGCTACTTTCGCGGAGCGTCCAGCGGAGAGCGTGGAGCGTGGGGCGTCGAGGGTAAGCGGGCCGTGACGCCGCTTGGCGCGTTTCGACTCTGAACGTCCTTCACGATGTCTGCCTCAATTCGATCAGCACCCCGCCAGTCGACTTCGGATGGACGAAAGCCACTCGGGTGCCGCCCGCGCCTTCGCGTTCATCGAGAACACGGCATCCGCGAGCCCGCAACTCCTCGAGTGCTCCATGGAGGTCATCGACCTCGAAACAGACGTGGTGCAATCCCTCGCCGCGCCCCTCGATCGATCGGGCGAGCACCGATCCGGGATCGGACGGCTCGAGCAGCTCAATCCGCGTCCCACCCACAGGTAGGAATGCGACATTCACGGCCTCTCCCGGTACATGCTCGCGCCCGGCGCACTCTATTCCCAGCGCATCCTGGTACACGAGCAGGGCGTTCTCCAGGGAACGCACCGCGATGGCAATATGATCGAGTTTTGTGATTTTCATCCCATGATCTCCCTGGCGAGATCGGCGGCGAGCATCCGCGGATGCGCCTCGCGACGGAGCACGCTGTCCACCACGGCGGCCAGGCGCTGCTGACCCATCTTCTGGAAGGCGCGCTCCTGAATCTCCTCGGAGAGCATCTGACGGAGGCTGTGCACCACGAGATCGCGGCGCTTCTTCTCCAGAATCCCATGCTCTCGCGCAAACGTGCCGTATGTCGCAATCGCATTGATCAGCTCTCCGACCGTCTCGATCTTCAGCGCCACGGTTTTGATGAGAGGCGGCCTCCAGCCATCCGGCCTCTCGAGGAGCTCGATCGCATTCATGAAGTCGCGTTCGACTTTCCCCGCGTCCGGCCGGTCAGACTTGTTCAGCGCAAAAACGTCACCAATTTCCATGATGCCGGCCTTCATGATCTGCATGTCGTCGCCGAGGCCCGGGACGAGCACCACGACTGTCGCATCGGCAAAGCGCGCCACCTCGACCTCGTCCTGCCCGATCCCGACCGTCTCGACGAGAACGATGTCGAACCCGGCAGCGTCGAGAATCTGTATCGCTTCCGGACACGAGCGGCTCAGGCCACCCAGATGCCCCCTGCTCGCCATGCTTCGGACAAAAACCCCGTCTCCCTGCACCTGCGTAAACATACGCACACGGTCCCCCAGGATCGCACCGCCCGTGAAGGGGCTCGTCGGATCCACCGCCAGAACTCCGACACGCTTTCCCGCTCGCCGGTACAGAGCGATCATCTTGTCGACGAGCGTCGACTTGCCGGAACCCGGAGGGCCCGTGATGCCTATCGTTTCGGCGCGGCCCGTGCGAGGGAAAAGCGACGCCAGCAGCACCGCGGCACCTTCATCGTTGTTTTCGACGACGGAGATGGCTCGCGCCAACGCGCGCTGGCTCCCGGCCAGGACATCTGCAGCCAGCTTCTCCATGGTGGCGGGTGATCGTCCATGCTTTTCACGGTCGGCCCCCAACGAGCCAACACCCGCAGTATATCATTCTCCTCCACTCCCGAAACCCCCGACGCGGCTTCGCCGCGCGTGTGAGCGTGGAGCGTAGAGCGTGGAGCGTGAGAGCGTTCCGTGCCGCCCTGAACATCCGAAATGTCACAACCGTTTCCGCATTCCTCCCTTCCTGCTTTCCTGAGAGCAGTCCGGAAGATCTGGCCTCTCCGAGAGTTTTGCCACTTGGCGTCAGCACCCAGCACTCAGCACTCAGCACCGGTACCCTCTGAGTCCGAAGGACCGCATGGCGATCCCGGCGATATGCCTGCCGATCGCGAGGGAGGCTGTGGCGGCGGGCGATGGGGCATTGAGAACATGCAGCGCATCGGGAGTTTCGACGATACGGAAGTCATCGACGAGCGTCCCATCAGGAGCGACTGCCTGCGCCCGCACACCCGATCCTCCCGGGGTGACATCTTCGTCGCTCAAGTCCGGGACGAGTCGCTGGAGTGCGCGCACGAATGAACGGCGGCTGAATGAGCGGTACATCTCCTCGAGCCCCATCCGCCAGTATCGAGATCCCATCGCCCAAAAGCCGCGGTAGGCGAGCATGCCGAGCGACTCCGCCACCTGCACGTCCCGTTTGCGATAGCCTTCGCGCGCGAACGCGAGCACAGCGTTGGGGCCAGCCTCGATCTCTCCGGTGATCCTCCTGGTGAAATGGACACCGAGAAAGGGGAACGATGGATCAGGGACGGGATAGATGAGAGCGTGCACGAGGCTCCGGTCGCGCCTCACCACATAGTACTCGCCTCTAAATGGGATGATCCGCACATCCGGAGCGACGCCCGTCATGCGAGCGACCGAGTCCGAGTGGAGCCCTGCACAATTGATCAAGCTCCCGGCTTCGACAGGCGATCCGTTCCTTGTCTCCAAGACCAGGGCGCCGCCGGAGCGCCTCACGCAAACCACAGGATCCGCCCGGCGAATCAGCACGCCACTGCGCACCAGCTGCGCGGCCATCGCCTCAGCCACCCTTCTGAAATCCACAATTGCGGTCGTGGGGCAGTGTAGGGCGCGTATCCCTCGCGCATGCGGTTCGATCTCCCGAAGGCGCTCCGACCCGATTAATTCAAGCCCCGCAACGCCGTTAGCCTTCCCACGCTCGAAGAGCGCGGCGAGGCGAGCCAGATCGGTGTCGTCCGTCCCGATGATCACCTTTCCGCATCGTTGGTAGGGGACGGCGTTGGCTTCGCAAAACTCGGTGAGCATGCGAGCCCCCTCGACGCAGAGACGCGCCTTATGCGAGCCGGGTCGGTAGTAGACCCCGGAGTGGACGACTCCGCTGTTGTGCCCGGTCTGGTGGCTTGCGAGCTGTGGCTCTTTCTCGAGGACGACGATCCGGATGGCCGGCCGGCTCTCTATGAGGGCCAGAGCGGTTGCGAGACCGACGATGCCGCCGCCGATGACGGCGACATCATGGCGCTGCGCGCTCGTCGGAGGCAGTGTGGCTCTCCCATGGGGCCGAAGCGTTCGAAGCCTCGGCGGAGGCGATCTCAGGCGCTGGCAGGCGCGTAAGGCGCCACCGCCGCCGCAGCCTGGGATGCGACGAGGTCCGGTAGCGAGACCGCGGGCTCGGAACCGAGCAGTTCGTAGGCACCTCGCGTCGCGAGAAGCTTCCGCAGGAAATCCGTGTGGATGTGATGCCCGCCCTTGTGAGCGACGACGTGCCCATCAAAATGGCACCCCAGCAAGGCGAAGTCGCCGACGAGGTCCAGGATCTTGTGCCGGACGCACTCGTTGTCGAAGCGGAGCTCGCTGTTGAGGATCTGGTCGTCTCCGATGACGACCGCGTTCTCCAGCGATCCGCCCCGTGCGAGGCCCACCTTCCGCAACGCCTCGACATCGCGCAGGAAGCCAAACGTCCTGGCAGGGGCTATCTCGGAAGCAAAGGTCGAGCTGGTGATCTCGATGCTGTGTTTTTGGAACTTGAGGAGCGGGTGGTCGAACTCGATGGAGTACGTGACATGGAAGCCGCGCGCCGGATAGATGACGATGGACTTGTCTTCCTCGAGCAGCGAGACAGGTTTCAGAATCCTGATCCGCGTCCGTTCAGCCGGCAACTCGATCCGGCCCGCCGCACCCAGCATCACCACAAACGGTTCGCTGCTCCCGTCGAGGCTCGGGACCTCGGGGCCGTCAAGCTCCAAGACTGCGTTGTCGATCCCGCAGGCGTAGAGTGCGGCGAGGACATGTTCGACCGTGTCCACGCGGACCCCGTTCCTCGCCAGGCGGGTCGCATAGTTGGTTGACTGCAAGAATCTGGGCGCCGCCGGCACCTCGGCTCTCCCCGCATCCATCCTTCTGAAGACCAGGCCCTTGCCGCTATACGATGGCAGGATTGTAAGGGTCGCTGGCTGGCCACTGTGGAGTCCTGTACCTCTGATCGTCACTGAACGCTTGATTGTGGTCTGCTTCATGCCATCAAGTGTGTGCAAGAAACGTGCCGGGACGTTGACATTCGTAACAACGTTTATTATCAATATATTGGAGCTCGCCATGGGGAGTCTCGTTGTGTCTCTGGCGCACCCGCACGACGTCCACTGTGGCGCGATGCCCACACCCGAATGGTCTCGGGATTCCGTTCTGTCACATGATGCTTGAAAAAACGCAATGTGGAAATGATATTAATGTGTAGGCGGCTCGATCCGGGTCGTGATGTCCGGAGGACCCCGTGCCATGACATCGCCCGGGTTCGCGGGCGGCAGTGGAGACAAAGGGCAAGATGGGAACCCCAAAGTGCAGAACGATGGAAACCGATGGTGGGCCAGGTTTTTTCGCTCCGTCTGGGGAGCTTGTGTTTTCCGATTCGGAACCGGTGGCGGCGTGGCCGCCTCCGGTTGCGGCCCGGGACTAGAGGCGTCACTATGACCGGAATCCCGATCGTCCTGTCCCTCGCATCTATCATAGTGCCATTCCATTCGATGCAGGGGAGAAACTATTACACTGAATCGGTCAATGGCCTCCGAGAGACGCTGGTGAAGGAAGTCGGCGCAACCGAGGCGGCCCAGATCGAGATTCCCTTCGAGCTCACTGAAGAAATGTTCATGAAAGCCCGGGAGCAGGCGAAGTACGTTCATGATGCCGGGGAGAAGCGGCGGCGCATCCTGGATATGATCATAGGCAGCTCGCAGATCGGGGTCGTGTATGACCCCAAAGCTACGCGGACGGCGCGCGAGGTGTACGAGCAAAAAATCGGGAACTGCCTGTCGCTCACCAACCTGTTCGTCGGACTCGCCAGATCGGTCTCCCTCGATGCGCGCTTCGTCCATGTCACCGAGATCGAACGGTTCTCCGAGAGCAAAACGGCGTCGAAGAGCGGAACCGTCATTCATAGCTCGCACATCTGCGCCGGGATCGACGAGGGCAGCGGTACGATTCTGGTGGACTTCTCCCCGATGCCGACTCGCAAGTATCATGCGTACCGCGTGATCGACGATCTGACTGCTCTGGCACACTTCTACAATAACCGGGCCTACGAGGTCGGATTCTTCTCGCCCGATCTCCCGCCGGCGGAGCGGGAGGCGAAGGAGATCGAGCTCTATCAGATGGCCATCCGAATCAAGCCGGATTTTTTCCCCGCTTACAACAATCTGGGCGCCTTGTACAGGCGACGAGGCGAGACCATGAAGGCGCTGGACCTCTATGAGAAGGCGCTGAGCATCAATCCTCAGTTTGCCGAGGCGCACAGCAACCGCGCGTCGATCTACATCAGTCAGGGGAAGTCCGAGGCCGCCGTCGATGAGCTCAAGCTGGCGACAAACACCAGCAGCGCCAACCCTTACATCTACCACGATCTCGGGCAGATCTACTACTCGATGGGGAAGTACAGCGAGGCTGAGGACTGTTTCCGCAAGGCAACGTCGAGGGGCGAGAGCCCCGTATTCCATCTGTCGCTCGCTCGCACCCGACTCGCCCTGGGCAGGACCAAGGACGCAGTCTCTGCGCTGCGCAAGGCGATCAAGATCGATCCTCAGAACGTGGAGGCAAGGAATCTCCTGGCGATGCTGGGGGAGACTCCGTGAAGGCCAGCTCGCTGAGCCGACTGCTCGAACGTGTGGCCGCGGGAACGACGACCCCGGCGGACGCACTCGAGGAGCTCAAGGGGCTCCCCTTCGAGGATCTCCAATTCGCCAAGGTCGACAACCACAGATCGATCAGACGAGGATTTGCAGAGGTTGTTTATGGCGGGGGAAAGACGGAAGCCCAGATTGAGGGGATCGTGCGGCGCCTTTACAGGACCGGCCAGAATGTGATCGTGACCCGCACCTCGCGTTCGACATACAAGAAGGTCAAGCGCGCCTTCCCGATCGCCCGGTTTTCGGAGGAAGCTCGCATGATCTACATCAAGCGCGAGAGGACGATTTATGGGAAGGGCACGATCGTGGTCATATCGGCCGGGACATCTGATATTCCGGTCGCTGAAGAGGCATACCTGACCGCCGTCCTTCTCGGGAACAGGGTAGCGAAGATCTACGACGTAGGCGTAGCCGGCATCCACAGGCTCTTCAGCTTCCTGCCGGTTCTGCAGAAAGCACATGTCATTATCGCGGTGGCCGGAATGGAGGGCGCGTTGCCGAGTGTTGTCAGCGGACTTGTGGCGGTGCCGGTGATCGCCGTCCCGGCGAGCACGGGCTACGGGGCGAGTTTCGGCGGCGTCGCCGCGCTCCTCGGCATGCTCAATAGCTGCTCATCAGGAGTCGGCGTCGTGAACATCGACAACGGATTCGGCGCCGGCTGTCTCGCGAGCCTGATCAACCGACTCTGACGTCAGCCATTAGCCGTTAGCCATTAGCTATCAGCCCGGACAGCTAATGGCTAAAGGCTAACGGCTACGAGGCTAGGTTCCCTGTGGCTGCATGTGCATGATGATCCACTTGCCACGGGATGTTCGTCCCGTCGCGGGATTCACCATCTTGTATGAACGCATCGTCACGACGTAGTTCTTGGCCTCCTGGGTTTCGTCCTCTTTCTTGATCGTCAGCTTCACCACGACTTCCTTGGAACGATACTCTCCGTCCATCGTCTCGAGTCCAGGTAGATCGCTGGCTGAGAGCGCCGTGATCTTGCGCTCCGCATCGGCATCCCCCTTCGCGTTGTTGAGGACCTTCTGCTGATCCTTGACCGCCTGCACGGCCTGTTCGTACGCGGTCTCCTTCGCGTCGAAGTCGCTCTGTGCCACAGCCTTTTCCTTCTTGGAGGCGGATTCGAGGGTGGCCTTGGCCGCATCCATAGCTGCCTGCGCTTCGCGCGCCTTGCCCTTCAGTCCCTCCAGCTTCGCCTTCGCTTCATCCGCGGCCTGTTGCAGGGCCTTCAGCGGGGCCACCTGGGTTGTAATCTCGCCGGGCGAAACGATTTCCCACTTCGTGAGATTCGGCATCGTTGGTTCGACGGCGATGGCAGCCAGCGTCGCCTTGTCCTTGAGTTGCACCGCCGAGAAATACTTCTTCAAAACCAGCTGCTCCGGGCCCTGGCACGCGGCCAGCAGGAACAGGAGCGCCGCAGCGAGTCGCACAGTACGTGTCATCTGAAAGCCTCCTTCCAAAATCATATGATCAAATCGCAGTCAGTTCCGGCGGGCTGCTGCCATGGGTGGGATCCGGACCGGCAGCGAGACCGCCCTTTCGAATGCCCTCGCGAGCTGAAAGATTTTCTCCTCTGAAAAGTGGGGTCCTACGACCTGGAGTCCAACCGGCAGCCCGTCCACGAACCCGGACGGAATCGAGATCGCCGGGACACCCGCCAGGTTGGCCGCGACCGTGAAAACATCCGAGAGATACATCTGAACCGGGTCCTCCACCCGATCGCCCAGACGGAAAGCCGGGCCGGGTGTCGTCGGCATGACCAATAGATCGAAACGGCCGAAGTTCTCTGCGAAGTCGCGCATCACAAGCGTCCGGATGCGGCAAGCGCGCTGGTAATAGGCATCGTAGTATCCGCTGCTGAGCGAGTGAGTTCCCAAGATGATCCGCCGCTTCACTTCCGCTCCGAACCCCTCCGTCCTGCTCCTGCAGTACATATCACGGAGGTTCTCATAGGAGGAGCTCCGATGTCCATACTTCACGCCATCGTATCTGGCGAGGTTTGAGGAGGCCTCGCTGGTCGCGAGGATGTAGTAAGCAGGAAGAGAATAATCCCAGTGGGGCAACGTCGACTCACCGATCGTCGCCCCCATCTGCCGGAGGGCATCGACATTCGAAAGAAACACCGAGCGGGCACCGGGCTCGAGTTGGTCGATCAGTTTCTCGGGCAGCACTCCGACGCGGAAATCCCGACGCGCCCCTGATTCAGTGTAGGCACCCACCGGCTCGCGGGCGCAGGTCGAGTCGTTGGGGTCCTCGCCGGCAATCACCTCGAGCACCGCGGCGCAGTCGTCGACAGTCCGCGCGAGGATGCCGACGTGGTCAAGCGATGATGCGAAGGCGATCAGCCCATATCGGGACACTCGTCCATACGTCGGCTTCATCCCGACGACCCCACACAGCGCGGCCGGCTGGCGGACCGACCCACCCGTATCTGAACCAAGTGCTGCGACCGCATAGCCCGCAGCGACGGCCGCGGCGGAGCCGCCGCTGCTGCCTCCCGGCACCCTCTCCAGGTCCCACGGATTGCGCGTTGGAAAAAACGCCGAGTTCTCCGTGCTCGACCCCATCGCGAATTCGTCCATGTTCGTCTTTCCCATCACGACCCCACCCTCGGCCATGATGCGTTCCACCGCGGTGGCCGAAAACGGGGGTTTGTAGCTGGAGAGAATACGACTCCCGCACGTCGTCCTGATCCCGCGGGTGGCGAATACATCCTTGATCGCCACCGGCACCCCGGCCAGGCGCCCCGGCTTCTCGCCCCCTCGGATCTCCCGATCAACCGCCCTCGCTCTGTCCACGGCCTCATCGGCCATCACCGTCAGAAACGCGCCGATCTCCTTATCGCTACCCGCGATCCACTCGATATGTCTCCTGGCGACTTCCTCCGCACTACGCCGTCCCGTGAGAATCATCTCGCGGACGGAGGTGACACCATACTCCGAGATGTCGTGGTCGAATGTCATCCCGCTATCATCGCTCGATGATCAGTGGAACCCGGAACAGGCCTGCCTTCCCATCCGGTGCGTTCCCGAGGGCATCCTCTGTCGCGAGGGACGGGGCCGGTTCGTCGGGCCTCCCAAACTGCAGATGCATCGCGGCGCTGCTGGCAGCTGGCACGTCCGCTGCCGTCACCTCATCCATCTGCCGCACCCAGTCGAGGATGTGAGCCATCTGCGGCCCCAACCTCGCCTTCTCATCTGCGGAAAGAGCCAAGTGCGCAAGTCTGGCGACGTAATCAATGTCCACGGCATCACTCCGAAGTGGCCTCAATATATTCGATCCAGTTGCAAAAAGCAACGCGTTCATTGTAGCCTTTCAGATCACGAAATGATGGAATGCCAACACCGAACTGAGTTTTGACGATGCGCGCACAGTGTAACCATTGCAGAGCCGAATACGATTTCCCGGGATTGGAATCTCTCGAGAATCCGATCCGGATCAAGTGTGAGAAATGCGACCAGGTTTTCGAGATCGGCCCGCCCCCACCCTCGAAACCGGTCGAATCGCTCGATGGACTGGAGGAGGCGCTCCAGGATCTGAAACTCGATGTGCCCCTGGAACCCATCGGCGAGACGCCTGGGGCTGTCTGGGATGAGAAGCCGTTACGGCCCGAGTTTTTTCAGGGGGCGCCCGCTGGCGAGAAGGCGACGGGCGGCTCGGGAGGAATCTGGGACGCGAACTCCCCGGCAGACGCGGCGGCGGCGTCTCCGACCCCGGCCCCTTCAACCGATGAGGAGTTCGATCTGGATTTTGATTCCGCCGCAGCCGCGGCCAAGGGAGAGAGCGAGATGTCGGTGGCGGACACGGGTATGTTCGACGGCGGCAGCCGTCCTGCGCCCGCCCCAAGCATGCCTTCGCCAGGGGTGACAGGATCGCAGCCACCTTCATCACCACCTCCACCCGCTGTCGAGTCTGCGAAGCCGCCCCAACCGGCGAGGCCGGCGCCCGGTGGCTTCCACCAAGAGCCCTCGCGAGAACGAGGGAGGAGTACCAAGATGCCTGATGACGATGCCCAGAAGCCCAAGGACGACCTCGACGACCTGCTCAACTTTGACGAAGATGAGTCCTCCGGCGCTGAAGAGACTCCGTCGCCGGTCGAGGCCAAGAAGACGCCTGCTGTGAAGAAGCCGGGAGCAGCGGCGAGGAAGCCTGCGGCGCGGGGTGGCTTCGAGATGCCGGCGATGACTCCGCAACTGCTGATTGTCGCCGTCGGTGCACTCGTGGTGATCATTGGCGTCATTGTCACGCTCATCTTTGTGCTCGGGGAAGGGACTGCTGCGGAACAGTGGCAGAAGGCCTCGGCAAAGGGGGAGATCGATGCTGTGACCATGGCGCGCGTCTTTCTGCGGGCGGCCGAGGAACCCGACGATGTCATTCTCAAGACTGTTTTCTACGGCAGGCAGGCGCCTGTTGTCGCCGATGCCGAGGTCGAGTCAGCTGGTCAGGAATACGACAAGGAGTCGCTCGGATCCGTCAGCCAGCTTCTCGTTGAGAAGGAGTCGCTCCTGAAGGCAAAGAGGGACGACTTTGCAGTGCGCCAGGCACAGCTCACGAAATACAAGAGCCTGCAGAAGAGTGGGGATCCGGACGACATCAAGGTATTCATCGAGTCGAAGCGCAGGGAGCTGGAGGCAGAACAGAGGCGGATGGAAAACGAGACCAAGGAGGCAGGCCAGGACCTGAAGCGTGTCGACTACGACATCGATCAGATCACCCAGAAGATAAAGAAGGCACAGGCAATCGTCGACAAGTATGCCAAGCCGAAGAGCGATCTCGAGGCCACGATGTACCAGACCAACTTGACGAACATAGGGATGTACAAGCAGGAGCTCGACGCGAAGAGGAACGAGTACTCTGAGATGAAGGTCGGGGTGGACCTGGAGATCGCCGGGATCGAAGCCAAACACAAGCCCACGATCGACGGGTTGCATGCCATGCTTGCGGAGAAGGACCAGGAGCTAGTCCTGCTGGAGGCCCTGAAGAGCGACAATCCTCAGCCGCTGCTGGATCTGGAGAGCGAGGTGAACGGGTTGGGTGCGGGTGTCGCTGCCCTCGAGAAGGAGGCCAAGGATCTCAAAGCGGAAATGGAGCGTGCTCAGAAATCGCTCTCCCGAAATCCTTCCAGCAGGCAGCTCATCGAAACGGGCACTCTCAGCCGGGCCCGGGTCGATGTGAAGGCCTCCGTCGATCTCGAGGATGGTTCACAGAAGGGCGCCGTCGTTCTCTGCCGCTACAGCGTTGAATCAGCGGGGAAGAAGATCTCCGGCGATTGGTTGGTCGAGGAGCTGAGATAGGTTCCAAGTTCAAAGTTCCAAGTTCAAACCAGCATGTTGGCCCCGTTTCACATTGAACTTTGAACTTGGAACTTTCAGGGTGATTCGCTGCGCTTCTTGATCAGCACTGAGGCCAGGTTCCGGAGTCCCGTCTTTCGTTCGAGGCGCTCGATGGCATGAGTGATGGTACCGGTGATCCGGTCACGCAAGACCTGCTGCCATTCGCCGAGATCATGCGAGGCGCGGAACTGGACGGCAGCGGGTTCGAGCATTTTCTTCCCCCCCTCCCAGGCGTGGTAGTGGCCCAGGATCCGTATCGCCCAGAACAGGAAAAAGACATTCGGCCCAGGGATGAACATCGCAAGAGCAGCCGGGATCAACAGGGGGAAATCGATGCACAGCCATACGACATGGTGTTTCATCTCGGCGCGAACCCGCCTCTCGAAAACGGACTTGGCCTCCTCGCGACTCATCCCGGATGGGTAACAGACCTCCACACCGGCCGCCTTGCGGGCATTCTTCAGAGACCTCTCCTGCGCCAGTGTCGATTCGGTCCACTTCATGTACCTCGCCTTGAGCCTTGACCAAAGTCCGGGCGAAGTGCCCGCGGGCACTATCTCATCCTCGTGGGTGGATAGCAGCGCGTACCCATAGGTCTGGCTGGGGATCATGTAGATCCTGTGGAGACGCTCAGCTCTCCGCTTCACCATGCGATCGATTCTACACTATTCCTGATGCGCAAACTCGTGAGGCAGAGCGGAGAACGAAATTATGCCTTGAAAGTCCGCACCCTTTCGGGTACGCTCCCGGCAACGGGAGCTCACAAGGGGATGGCACGGCGACCGATTCTCGAAATGACGTTTGCCAGCAATCTGGCGTATATCGAGATTGCGGTCGCTGGTTGCTGCCAGGTTGCGCGGCAGCTCGGCTTCACCGACGACGAGTGCACGGATATGTGCCTGGCCCTGCGTGAATCGCTCAACAACGCGATAGTCCACGGCAATCACCGGGGCAACGGTCTGACGGTCCGCGTGCGACTGTCAGGGGTCCAAGGGCGAATCGAGATGGCTGTCCGGGATCAGGGAACCGGGTTCAATCCTGATGTCGTGCCCGACCCGACGGCCCCCGAGAACCTCCTCAAGCCGTGTGGACGAGGGATTTTCCTCATGCGGCACATCATGGACACGATAGGGTTTCGATTTCCACGGGGCGGCGGCACAGAAGTCCTGTTGACCAGGATGGCGAGACCTCAGCCGGGCTGTCAGGTGCCTGCGCATGCCGACGCGCACGGCGACAGGAGCTGATGTACGACCGGTTTCAGTGGTCAGGGCGTACCAGTCGCGCGTTGCGATCGCCCGGTGCCCTCGGCTCCGGCTGAATTCTACTGAGATTCCGGCTTGGCCGGGATGACTCTGGTCGACGGCGCGTCCAGGGGGAGAAACTCCCGGAAAAACCGTAGAATCCGGGTTTCCATCTTCTTCTTGTCCGCACCGAGGGTCAAAGCCTCGTGGAATCCCTTGATGACGGCGAGCTCCTTCGGCTCCGGCGTGATGTCATAGAGACGATGACAAAACTGGTCGGATCGATCGGTGGACTGACTCGAAACGAACAGAATGGTCTTGTGCTTGAGCGACGGGAGCGACTCCTCCAGTGACCATCCTTTGCCGGTCGTGCCGGTGTAGATCGCGAACACGTCGCGCATGAGACTCGCCAGTGGTCCCTTTCCGACATGGAAGAGGATTCTCAATCTCTCGCTGAAGTAGCTGTCGAGATCGGGATAGGGGTCTACGAGAACAAGAGCCTTGAGCTCATCGGCGCTGGCTGCCGCGAGGGCCCCCGCGTAGCCCCCCATCGAAATACCGAGCAGGCCGCGGTCTCCCGGCGACTGCCGGGAATCGAGAAACCTTAAGGCCGCGGACACGTCGAGCTTTTCGCGCGCACCGAGGGTCGAGACCCTCCCGGCACTCTTCCCGTGTGCACGAAAGTCGAACATGAGGACCGCATATCCAGCCTCGTTGAGGGCGGAGGCCAGCGGGAGCAGATCGCCGACATTCGAGCCGAAGTCATGGCAGAGGAGGATAGTTCCACCGCTCCCCGGGATGTAGTAACCGGCCAGCTTCAGTCCGTCGGAAGTGGTGAAGTGCACATCTTGCGAATTCATGAGCAGGCTTTGAGGAGTGATCGTGGCGATTCTGCGGGGAGGGAACGTGACCTCGGCGAGGACATACAAGGACATGGCCACGATCAGAAGTGCCGAGAACAGGACGGCAGCGGCGACGAGATAGCGCTTCTTCACGGAACCAGGGCCATCCTCGTCGTGCGGTCGTCACAGGCCTCGCCGTCGCTGCTCGGGGGCCTGGCACCCGGACCCGCCGCGGACTCGAAGCGTGCTCGCACAGGGCTCCTATCGGGGCTTGCGCTTGGTGGCGCCCGGCTTGCGATGTGTCGGGCGAGGCGCAACCGGGGTGAGACTCACAATACTCGCGGAATTGATGAGCGCCAGTTCCCGGCCGGCCAGCAACGGCAGAAAGGCGCGGTTGGTGTTGATGTAATCCTGAACTCGGGCCATCCCGGCCGGCATCTCAATGAGGAGAGTGCCGCGAGTGGAATGGCGCCCTCGCAAGGATAGTACCACCTCTTCCCTTCGCGCAACCGATCGGAGGTTGATGTAGTAGTCTGTTTCTGCGGCGTCGGTGGTCGTGAGATAGAGGAGGTTGCGCTTGTTGAGCAGGACGAATCCGGACTTGGTCGCGAGTGGAAAGAAGGACTCCGGTTCATTCAGCATGTCCTCGAGTCGCTGGTGACCCGCATGATCGCGCGCCGCCTCGGCGACAAACGCCATCCCGACACGGGGCGCCCCGGCCGTCATCACAACTTTCACCTTCACACTCGCCTTTGGCACGCTGTAGTTCACGCTACTCCCTCCCGGCGGCAGAATAGCATAAAGGGCCAGCGGGAACCAGATCTCGAACTCAGTGTGAGCTCATAGAAGCTCATCTTCTTCTCCCTCGTTCCCGTTCACGGGTGCTCGATTCGCGCTCCAGCGAAATGGATGGCCTACTCGCGGATCTAGGAGCGTACGACTTGTTTTCTGCGACGACCGAACTCGAAGGGAGAGCTTTGCCTTGCCTGCCACAAGTGACCGAGCCGAGAGGCCGACGCGGGGCGGGACATGCGTGAGAGGGAGACCATGACGACATTACCGAAGAAAAGAAAGATTCTCCTCATCAACAGGGAGCTCCAGGTCGGCTTCATGACCAAGCTCGCCGCGCTCGTCGCCCTGGGCGGGCTCATGAGTAGTATCGGGCTCTATCTCCTGGCGGCCACTGAGCTGGAGGCATACTCATACCGCTCCCACAAGCTCACGCCCGAGACCCAGGAAGCTCTGCTTCTGGAAATCGCAGGCGTCAACGGGCTCGCCGTGGTGCTGGTCGCGGCCGCGGGGTCCTGGCTGGCCCTCCACTCGCTCCACCGCGTTGCAGGGCCGCTGTGGCGATTCGCGCGCGTGGTGAGGTCAGTGGCGGATGGCGACCTGGACGTGCGCACTTCGCTCAGACAGGTCGAGGAGCTGCAGGAGTTCGCCGCGGCACTCGGTCAGATGACTGAGTCGCTGGCGGCTCGGATCCGCCGGCTGCGCGAGCTCCATCGAGAGCTGCGTAAGCTCGCGATCGAGCTCGCCCCGTCCGCCGAACAGGCACCTGCCATCGATGCCTTGCGGGAGAAGATCGCGGAAGCCGGGCGAATCCTCGATCAGTTTACGATCCCCACACACTCAGGATCTCTCGAAGTGCGGGCATCACATCAAGCGGATGGACACAGATGAAATGGTTGATTGGCAGGAAGAGAATGCAAGTTGGCTTCGGCTCGATCATCCTCCTCGTCGCAGTCTTCTCGGTCTTTGTGCTCATGAGATTGCGGGAGATCCGGACCGGTGTGGAGACGGCCCAGTCGATTCAGCGACGCGTGGAGGTAGCAAAAGACCTGCAGCTTCAGATCGCGAACGTTTGGCAGTTCATCACCGATGCGTCGCTCACCAAAGACAGAAAGGTGATCGAAGAAGAGGCCGGGCAAGCGTTGAGCTCGGCGTATGCGGACATCGACAAACTGAAGGCGCTCGGCGCGCACAGTGCGCAGAAAACCGGCGAGCTGGATGCGCTGCGCGATAGCGTCGCGTCGCTCTACTCGACTGGAGTCAGGATGTTTGATGCCTACCCGCGCAGATGGGAAGACGGCAACGTCGTGGTGGATGAATGCGACCGGGCCTGCGATCGGGCCAACCGAGCGGCGGCGGGATACGTGGTGAGCACGACCCGGGAGGCCAACGAAGACGCCGCCAGAATGCAACAGACGACTCGCTCCGCCGTCGTCGCGGATGAGGTTCGGAAGCTGGCTGAGAGGACCACGAGGGCGACGAAAGAAATCGGAACGATGATCAAGAAGATCCAGGATGACACGGCGGAGGCTGTGAAGGCCATGAACGAAGGGACACGCGAAGTGGCTTCGGGCATCCAGCTGGCGGACCAGGCGGGTAACGCTCTGCAGCAGATCATCGAGAATACTCTGAAGGTCACTGACATGGTGGCGCAGATTGCGTCGGCGAGCGAGGAGCAGTCAAGCACGAGTGAAGAGATCGCACGAAATGTCGAGTCGATCAGCGGCGTGGCGCAGGAGACCGCAAGCGGCACGCATGAGATCGCCAAGGCGTCCGAAGATCTCAACAGTCAGACCGAGAGCTTGCAGCGCCTCATGAGTCGATCCGAGCTGGCACCTACGAAGACGCGGTGACCGTCCAGCGGGATCCCAGCCCACCGGCGCTTCCGGGTGGGATATTTCGCAGGTTTCGCGAATAGTTCCAGGCGGACCGCGAAGCCGACGGCAGAGCTGTTGACAATTCGCTCAACCGGCTCTATCGTTCCCGCATGCTTTCTGCTCGGTCGACCCGGGCGCGAAACCCGGTTCCTCGCCCGCTGCCCTCAGCCCTACAACGGGATCTCACGGAGCGAAGGCGTTCGGCGATCTCGCGGCCGTCAATACTCCGAGGTTGAATCTGTGAAATCAGTGAAATCTGCGGTTGTCCGGCTTTCCGCCTCGTTTGATCTGACAACATGTTGGTAAGGAATGCGCCCTAAGGTGCCTCACTGAACCGGTCGAGCAAGCGACGTAAGCGATGTACCTGTCAGGCCTCGTCGACAACCACTTCATGGTGTGGAGCCTCGACGATCCGACGACGATCGTGGGGAGGTCTAGCCAGAGCACGATCAGAATTCCTCACCAGACCGTGTCGAAGTCTCACGCGGAGATCGTTCTTCAACACGGGTCCTACACGGTGAGGGATTTGGGGAGTCGGAATGGAACGACAGTCAACGGCACGCGCATTCGAGACGCAGTGGGGCTCAAGCCGGGCGACAATGTGGGGTTCGGCGACATTGTCTTGATGGCGGCGGAGGAGGAACCGCACCAGGCAACAGTGTACAACGACTCGGCCAGCCTCCTGTCGTCGGTGCGCTTGTCCGTGGACGATTTGCTGAAGAAGAGATCGGAACCCGCGACAGGGCAGCTCCTGCACGTGCTGGCTGAGGCCGGGCGTCTCCTCGTGTTGTTCCGCCCCCTAAACGAAACCTGCGAAGACATACTCGGGATCGCTGAGAAGGCGGTCCCGGCCTCGCGCCTCAGCCTCCTGCTCAAGCACGAGGACGCCTCCGATCCTGTTCAGGTCGCCGCCCGGCACCGCGGTGGCAGGGCCGAGGATCCTCTCGTTCTCTCGCGGACGATGGTCGGGAAGGTGCTCAGCGAGCGCACCTCCGTTCTTACCTCAGACGCGACCGTCGATCCAAGATTCCGTGGGCAGGAGAGCATAATGATTCATGGCATCCGCTCGGCGATGGCCGTGCCTCTCTTCGACAACGAGAAGGTGCTCGGGATCCTCTACGCCGATACTGATGACCCGGCGACTCACTACAGTCGCGAGCATCTGGAGGTGTTCACTTTGCTGGCGAACATGGCGGCGGTGAAGATCACCAACGCACGGCTGCTGGAGGCGCAACGAGAACGGGATCGGTTGGAGCAGGAGCTGGCGACCGCGGCGCGCATCCAGCGAGCGCTCCTTCCGGCGGCCTGCCCGCACGTTGTCGGCTATGAGATTCATGCCTTTCAGGAACCCTGTTTCGAGGTGGGCCGTGATCTGTACGATTTCTACCCTTGTTCCTCCGACGGGCAGCTCTACCTGCTTCTCGGCGATGTGAGCGGCAAGGGGATGGGCGCCGCCCTTCTGATGTCATCTTTCCTCTCCTACGCCAGAGTGATCTTCGAAACCGGTGCCGGTCCTGCCGAAATCGTCACGCGGCTTAACTCGATCATCTGCCGCAACACCGAGCCTGAACACTACATCACCCTCTTCCTCGGGCGGCTCGACCCCTCCACCGGCTCACTCCGATATGTCAATGCCGGCCACCCATCGCCGTTCCTTGTGGCCGACGCCGGACTGCGCGAGCTCCCCAGTACCAGCCCACCCGTCGGCCTGCTGCCTCACCTTGCGTACGAGGAGGCGGAGGTGGAGCTGGCCTGTGGCTCGCTCTTGGCGGTCTTCAGCGACGGTATTGCCGAAGCGAGGTGGGGCGAGGAGTTCTATCAGGTCGAGCAGCTCCGACACTCATTCCTCAGTCTCTCCGCGGATGCAGCTCTGGCGAACATCGCCGAGTCAGTCGTTCGCTCGGTAGACGACTTCCTCGCCGGACACCCGAGGAATGACGACGTCACCCTGGTCCTCCTGCGCCGCTCGCCCAATGTGCAGACCCGACGAAGCTCGGACACCCCTGAGGATACCGCCTCGACGACGAAGGAAGAATTAGTGTCTAAGAAGTTGAGTGTTGACACGAAATGGCAAAACGTTCGAGTGGGTGAGATCCTCCGAACCCCTCTCAGGAAAGCAGGAAGGGAGGAATGCAGGAACGGAGCAGTCATCTCCGGTGCTCAGGGTGGCATCGAA
>JACPPM010000011.1 GCA_016191015.1 Acidobacteriota bacterium
AGAAATCTCGACCCCTTCGGTGCCACGATGAGCGTCGCATCTGCGCTGGGCCCGTCACTCAGGCTTTTCCCGCTTTTGCGTTTTTAATTTTGCATTTTTAATTCCTGAATCCGCGCGTCCTACGCGCGGATTCAGGTGATGTCGTGTAAGATTGCAATCGCCCCGACTGGGCGCGCATACTGGAACTGGAGGTATGCGTCCTTTCGTCGGGAGGAATGAACGGCGATGAGTGGACTCACGGCCCTGCTCGCCCTGCTGCTATTCGCCCATGACGGCGGCGCCGGTCTGCGTCAGGCCGTGGATGAGAGCGCGAGCGACCCGACGCCGTGGATGATCGTGGGGACGGACCCGGCGGGCGTTTCGCACAATCGTCCGGCTGGATGGCCGACGGAGGCGGGGCGATGGAATGGCAAGGGGGCCAGCTACAATCCCGCGACAAAGCGGATCTCATTTGAAGTCCATCGCGCGGACATCCGCGGAGGCTCGATACCAGATTCGCGGACGACTGCGGCGGGGGTGAACGAGTACTTCGTCGCGGGGCCGGGGACGGGGACGAGCGGGGTCTCCGGGACATCGGTTCTTTACCTGGCAAACGCCGATGGCTCTGAGCCGGTTTGCATCGGCTGCATCGATCTGACCGACGGCCGAGGCGGCGTGACGATCTGGAAGGTTGCCCCGGGCCTCACCGGGACGCCGCACCGGGCCGTCAGACAATCCGGCACGACGGTCTACGCGAATCAGAACAAGGACTTGCCCACATGGCATCCTTCCGGGGCGTGGCTCATTGCCGGCGTCGAAATGCCACGGCACGCGCTCAGGCACGCCCTGGGGGCCTCTGAGGTCGGGATGTTCAACGACCTGTGGGCGATTTCCGCCGATGGGAAGACGTGGGTTCAACTTACCGACTACGCCACGACGTGGGCCTACTACGACCCGATCGCCTTGATCCCGTATGCCTGTGCTCAGACCGATCGATGCCCAACCGGCTGCCAGTACGGCGGTGATCGGAGCGAAGGAGGGAAGTTTCCGTTCGGCGCTTACTCGTGCAGTGCGCAGGGGGCCCCTCCTCCCGCGTCAGGGACCATGCGCCCCGTCATGTCGAACGGCCTCACCGGCGATCTGCCGGGATCGGCAAAGCTAGCGTGGGCCGAGAGGGTCGGGCTTTCGCCGAAGTACACCTGGGGGGGTGTGTTGCAGATCGCGATGGCCGACGTCGTGATTTCGGGTGGTCTACCGGCACTCGTGAATTACCAACGCAACATCACACCGACGCCGAACCGCCCCGACGGGCAGAACCTCTGGTCGAATCCCGCCGGCAACACTCTTATCGGCGCGGGGTACGAAGCTTGGGGCTTCGCGGAGGGCGATAGCATCGTGACTCTTGCATCTGACGTGTTTGTTTCCACGTCCGACCCCTCGACGAGCCACCCCGTTGCCCCCTGGAGCCAGGCCTTCACCGACGCCATCGCATGGGGTTGGCGACCGCCTTTTCAGACGCTCATCAATGTCACGGCGTATGATCCGGCGACATATGGCTATTCCGACAACGCTGGCCCATACCCGATGAAGAAGTTCGGACACTGGGAAGAACCCATCGTTGCATCGCGGGGCACGCCTGTCCCATTCTTCGCTTTTGCATCCAGCGCCAATCTGGATCCACCGTGGAACCCGCTGAGCTCACGCTCCACCTTCGGCCTGGAAACATGGGTGGTCCGAGCCGACCGCGCACGGCCGGCGAGGATGCTGACGGGATTCAACCACCGGGGATCTGCGGGCAGAACAGTGGCCTACCCGACGGCGTACGATCCCGACGAGCGGGCCCTCTATCTGTCGGTAGTCCGGGATTTCGTCCCCGGCGCTAATCCGCCTGGCGCGGTCTACCGACTGCGCGTGCCCGCTCTCTGAGATCCGGCTCCGCAGTACCACCAAGTCCCTGCGGCATCAGGTGATCAGCGAAGACGTGAAGGCGCTCATTCGTGCGTTCGTCTCTACGTGAGTTGGACGCAGCTCATTTCTTCATCAGCCCGCCAAGGCGTCATGCCATGCGATCAAGCCTGTAATCGACTCGCGGTTCTGTTCGTCTCAATCCCGGTGGGAAACCTCGGGAATCTGGGCATGCCGACGAGAGTGCTGGTGGCTTTCGTCGTGTTGCAACCCGGCGTAGCGCCGCGCCGAAGCGTTGGCCTACTTTTGGACGCTGAAGCGGAGTGCCAACGGGTTGGCGTACCTTCTCTGGCCGACGCTGACCCAGAGACTGCCGTTGTAATTCTTCTTTTTCGTATTTGAAGGAATCGTCACCGTGAAGGTGAGCGAATTGGCAGAGCTGGCCACGACGCTGGCAATGCTCGTGGGATCCACAGCGAGCACGCCGCCGACCGAGGGCGACCATTTGAAGGTGGCGTTCGTCAGGTCTATGGCGCTGGTGAAAGTCACCGTCGCGGTATAGGTTCCGCCTTTGGCAATCGTCGCAGCCACTGTGCCCTGCGACCAGCTTATTTTCGGCGTCGCCGCCGCCGGCGCGCTCGCCATCGCGACAGTCACAAACACCGCGGTACACATGAATCCGATCCGTACCAGCTT
The DNA here is from genome assembly GCA_016191015.1 of Acidobacteriota bacterium. Lineage (GTDB taxonomy): Bacteria > Acidobacteriota > CAIWXX01 > CAIWXX01 > CAIWXX01 > JACPPM01. The sequence goes on from JACPPM010000011.1 coordinate 2,581, forward strand.
CTTGCTCATCATCCCACCTCCTATGTCCTGACATCCGTATACCATTCCGATGGCGGCACCACAAGTGACGCGGATCACACCCAACGGTTGCGGCAACATGAGGCGCGCGGAACCAGGCGCAGCGGCCTTCAGCCCTGGGCCGTCCGACCGAAGTGGTTCGGGAGCGCGTGGCTCCGCCCGCGCCGTCACGCCAGGCTCGCGACCCGAACCCGGATGAGGGCGGTCGTTCCTTGCCCGCGGATTCAGGGCTCCGGCCACAGTTCGGGCCCGCCGGCGACCACAGCCGTGCGGACCCGCCCTCCAATCGAATCCACCGTCCAGCCTCGAAGCCGAATCACAGGACTTCCTCAGATTCCCCCGATCGCAGTCATCTGTGGTCCGCCACGTGTGGCCGTGTCTTCATTCCTCGAGCACGATCACGTTGCAGGTCAGCGTTCTTTCAACCCCTTGGATCGAGTGCATCTTCTCGATCACGAGGTTGCCAATGCTGTTGAAATCGGCGCCGGTCACGGATGCGATCAGATCATACGGGCCGAGCACCGCGTCGACGAGTGTCACATCCCGCAGCTTCGTGATCTGATCCCTCACCTCCCGCGCCTTTCCGCTGGTCACGGTGACGAGCACGTAGGCCGAGGCACGCATGGTTACCTCCCTTCGCGAGAAAAGCGTGATTCTGAAAACGAGTCTATGGCGACGAGTCCGAGCGGTCAAGTTCCCCAGTATGACCCAAATCCGCGGCTAAGCCGCGGATTTGGGCAATTCCAAATTCAAAATTAAAAACCCGGAAACTGCTCGGTCAATCGCCGGGCGCGGAGTGCTCGGGTCGCTTATGAACGCCGTCCCACACACGAGTCGACAAGGTCAGGCATCTCTTGACAGAAAGAAATCTCGACCGCTTCGGTGCCACGACGAGCGTTGCATCTGCGCTAGGCCCGTCACTGAGGCTTCCCCCGCTTTTGCATTTATAGTTTTGCATTTTTAATTCCTGAATCCGTGCGTCTTACGCGCGGATTCAGGTATGAGATCCTTCGGCCGCCTGCGGCGCCCTCAGGATGACAGGAGCGCACGCTGCACCGGATCGTCCTGCGAATCCCAGCTCGTACGTCTGCGCTGTGATAAAGCGCGGCCGTAGGGTCGAAGGGTGGGGCTCAGCCGGCGGCCCCAGGCCTGGCGACGTCGGGTACCGGCTCGTCCGGTGAGCGGCTCCTCTCGTGCGTGGCGAGCCCCCGCTCAGGACGGGAGGCGGTTCATCCCCCACTTTCGTGCCTCGGTCAGCATGATTTCGTCCAGCCGCTGCCCCACATCGGGAGGGAGCGGAGGGATTGAGGTCTTCGCCAGTCGTCGTTCGACATCGGCCGTAGCGCTGACGTGTGCATACGGCGACCCGCGTGCCGCCCAGTCGCCGTATGTGTCGCGTGTGACGAGAGGGGAGGGCACGGTGAGCTCCTGGCGCCAGAACTTGCGCGTGTGGGGATTCGACAGGAACTCGCTCACCCGCACCACCTGGTCCAAGAGCTCTACGGCATCACCTTCGCGCTTCTCGATACCGCGGATGAGGCGCAGAGCCATGCCGCACACATCGTGATCGAGCAGCACTTTCTCGAAACACTGGCAGATCTCGAAGTCGAGCATGCCGGGGCCGGAGACGACATTAATTCCGGCCAGAGCCGCGAGCACTGCGCCAATCCCGCTTTCGAACCCGGCCTGATAGTCGGGACACTTTGAGTCGGACAGGCCCATGTAGGCGTGGGTGGGTAGGCCGAGATGCTTGCCGACCTGAGCGTAGGCGGCATCGATCATCATCGTCTCGACCGCGCCCATCGGTGTGGTCCCGTGGCGCATGTCGAATGCCGCCGGCGACCCTCCGTAGATGATCGGGGCACCCTTCTGAGCCAGTTGGTGAATCACGATGCCCGAAAGATTCTCGGCGCAGTGTTGCACGACAGCTTCACGAAGCGTCACCGGGGAGGTGGCACCGGTCATCGGCATCGAGACGAGCTCGGCCGGAATCCCTGCGCGGGCGCAGTCGATGAGAGCCTGGCAGGTGAGGTCGCTCCACTTGAGCGGCGGGCTGGGGCAGCAGTCGAAAACAGCCAGCGGCATGCGCCTCAACTGCTCTTCACCGCCTCTCACCGCCACCAGCATCTCGCGCATTGGTGCGAATCCGTCCTTGCGGAAGGTGCCCGTGATGACCGGCTTGCGGCTGTTGCGAAGAACTTGGTAGAGGCGGTAGCGGTCGCCAACCTCTTTGGGCACGTCGCCCGGTGTCAAGGCCGTCGATTGTGCTGAATAGAACTGCAGGCCATCCACAAGCCGCGCGAAGTTCACAACGTCAGCCGTCGTCACGTCACGCCTCGAGCCGAGCTTGACGTCGAAGAGGTGGATGGCGGCAGAACCGGGATCAAAATGGACGTTGCCACCGGAGAGATCCATCGCAAGTCCTCCGTCGCGATCGTAGATCGCGATGCGCGCCGGGACCGACCCCAGCGACTCCCGGACGAGGCTCTCCCGCAGCATGACGCGGCCATGTGCGGCGCCGGCACCAGCGTCCTGCAGGAGATGACGCGCATCCTCATTCTCTACCAGCACCCCGGTCTGTCCGAGGACCGCACACGCCTCGCCTATGACCTTCTCCACATCGTCGGCGGCGAGGAGCCGCATCGTCGGCCGGATTCCAGCAGTCATCTCATCTACTCCCTTCTCCGAAAAGACCAAGTTCCAGGGTTTCACATCCGATGGCCCGGACCCGCATTCTCCCGCCACCACCTGATGCAGGCCGGCCCGATTGGCCAGATCGATGGCTCATGGTGCTACCTCTGAACTGCGGCGCGCAGCAGGTCGGCGCCGGTACCGGCAGTGCTCGAGACCGCACGTCGTGCAGCCTGAAAGGCCTGTGATCGGTCGCGCTTCGGCTCCCATCCACATCGCAAACGATATGGACTTTCGAGGAACCATCAGCATCGATGGCAGAAGCGAGACGCCGAGCTGGGCGTGAGGCAGCCGTGCGAAAAGAGCGGTCTGCGATGTGAGCGACCATCGGCCGTAGCCGGGACTGATGCGGCACGATACATCGCTCGCCTCGCCCGCTTCGTCTCCGGAAATGAGAGCGCTGAGGCGGTTGGCGGCTTCCTCGGCAGCGGCGCTGCCGGCCGCGTCGAGCAGCAGAGCACGAGTCATGTCGCCCGCGCTCATCATCTCCACTACGCGTTCCTCGATCCCTCCGCCCGCGGTCACGAGACCGATCACGAGCCCATCGGCCTCGATCGCCTCCAGCCCGACTTCGGCTGCGCTCGACACCGGCAGCTCAGCGAAAGCACCGCGCGCGTGGGCGAGGGATCTCGCCTCGGCCAGCGTCTCCCCCAGCATCCCGGCGACCCGCTCGGCCGGGGGCTTCCCCTTCGGATAGCCGAGGAAGTGTAGAACATCCTCGCGGCTGATCGAAACCTGGATGGACACGCACCGGTCAGCCATCCTGTCGACGCCACCCCAGCCGCCTGCACAGCTCCGCAATGAACTGCGGGTCGGTCCCACAGCACCCGCCCACCGCCTCGATGCCAATCGCCGCCATTGCAGCCGCATCATCCGCGTACTCCTCAGGCGTCTGCGCGTACCGCACCTTGTCACCCTCCATCAGGGGCGATCCGGCGTTGGGTTGCATGACCAGCGGGAGATCCACGGCGGACCGAGCCTCCTGGGCGAGTGCGCGCATGTCGCCGCTCGCGATGCTACAGTTCGCGCCTGCGGCGTCGGCGCCGGCCGCAGCCAGTGCCTGGAGCGACTTCGCGATCGGGTCGCCCATGATCGTATAAAAGCCGCGCTTCTTGCGTTCGAAGGTGAGTGAGACGAGGACGGGAATTCCAGGCGCACACGCGCGGAGCGCCTCGAGTGCGATCAACGCTTCCTTCAAATCGGTCATGGTCTCGACGTGGAGTGCGTCAGGCGCCGCAGCCGCGAGAGCAGTTCCCTGCAACTCAAAGCCCCGTCTCCATTCTTCCCTATCCGCCCGGCCGACCGGTGGTAGATACTCGCCGGTCGGCCCGACATCCGCGATGACAAACTGAGGCTTCGCCTCGCGTGCCAGGCGCACGGCGGCTGCATTGATCTCGGCGCAGCGATCTGCGAGCCCGTAGCGACCGAGCCGTTCCGGATTTCCGCCGAAGGTGCAGGCGTGGACTGCATCGCTGCCCGCCTCGACGTAGGCGCGATGAACGGCCGTAACATCGTGGGGCCTCTCGAGCACCCATGATTCGGGGGCGGCTCCCCTCGCCAGACCGCGAGCGATGAGCATCGAGCCGAGCCCGCCGTCGAGAATCAGGGTTGGCCCACCCCGCAGTCTCTCGAGAAAGGCACTCACGACACCCTCCCCCGATTCCTTCGCGGCTACTGCCGCATGAGGCTCTCAGCCACCGCCACGGCTCGCATCGCATTCTCAGCGAAGGCCGCGCCGATCTCCTTCGCCCACGCGGGGGTCGCCGGTGCGCCGCCGATCAGGATCCGGGTTGATCTCCCGAACCCGGCGGCAGCCACGGCCTCAGCCAGCGACTTTTGCACGGGCATCGTGGTTGTCAGCAGCGCGGAGGCCGCGACGATGTCGGCTCCCACTTCCCCGGCCTTGGCCACGAAGGCGTCGACCGGAACGTCGTTGCCCAGATCGAAAACCTCGAACCCGTTGGCTCCCAGCAGCGTGCCGACCAGCGTCTTCCCGATGTCGTGCAGATCTCCGTGAACGGTTCCGATCACGACACGGCCCTTTGATTGTTGGCCGCCTCGGCGTCGCTGGATGGCGGGGTTGACGATTCCCATCGCAACTTTCATCGCCTCGGCGCCCTGGACGAGCTCGGGGAGAAAGTACTCACCCTCTTCCCACAGATCCCCGACCTTTCGTATTCCGGCCGCAAACCCATGCTCGACGGCTGCCACGAGATCGGTGCCGTCCTCGACGATGGCCTGCGCGAGCACCCGAGCGCGTTCGACATCCCCATCGACAATCGCCTGCTTCAACTCCGCGTAGCTCGGTGCCGCCATACCCACCCCCTGTTGGCGCTACTATCGAATGGATGCGGAGAACTGTCAAGCAGACCAGCCCACTGACGGCCGGACCTCAATCCGCCGCCGGACTCGCCGGATCGGGGGTCAAGCGGCCAGTCGCGCCGGCCATTGCCATGCCTGGGAGCGCAGCCAATATCTCGGGGAGCTCCTGCGCAACCGTGGACTCTCGCACGCGTGCGACGAGGACGTAGATCGACGGCACCACGAAGAGGGTGAAGAAGGTGCCGATGACCATGCCGCTGACGAGCGTGATACCGATGCTGTTGCGGGCACCGGCCCCTGGACCGGTGGCGAAGACGAGCGGGAGGTGGCCCATAACGGTGGCGGTGCTTGTCATGAGGATCGGGCGCAGGCGCGTGCCGGAGGCTTCGACGACGGCCTCGAGTTTTCCCTTCCCCGCCTCCTGCATGCGGTTGGCGAACTCGACGATGAGGATGCCGTTTTTCGACACCAGGCCGACGAGCGTGATCAGTCCGACCTGGCTGAAGATGTTGATAGTCGAGACGCCGAGAAACGGGAGGAGCAGAGCGCCCGAGAGCGCCAGGGGCACGGATCCGGCCAAAATGATGAACGGATCACGAAAGCTCTCGAACTGTGCGGCGAGGACCAGGTAAATCAGAATCGCGGAGAGCAGGAAGGTGCCGAGGAACTTGCTGCCTTCGGTCCGAAGCTGGCGCGATTCGCCAGCGTAGTCGATCGAGTAGCCGGTCGGGAGGATTCCCCTGGCTTGCTCTTCGAGGTGGCCCAGGGCTTTGTCGAGGGAAACGCCGGGTGGGATCACACCCTGGATGCGGACGGCATTGAGCTGCTGAAACCGTTTCAGCTCGCGCGGCTCAGTCGTCGTCTTCAGCGTTGCAAAGGTGGACAGCGGCACGAGTCGATCGTCGGATCCGGTGACGTAGATTCCGGAGAGCTGGTCCGGGGTGAGGCGCTCACTGCGCTTTACCTGCGGGATTACCTTGTAGCTGCGCCCCTGGATGCTGAAGCGGTTGACATAGTTTCCGCCGAGAAGCGTCGACAGATCTCTTCCGGCGCTGCTCATGTCGATCCCCTGTGCGCGGACCTTGTCGTGGTCGAAAACGACTTCGACTTGCGGCTGGTCGAATTTCATGTCGGCATCGGCGAAAATGAACAGACCGCTCGTGAACGCGTTCCCCACCAGCTGGTTCGCGAGCTCGATGAGCTGCATCGGCTCGGCCGTCGACGCGACCACGAAGTCGACAGGGAAGCTTCCGCCCCCGGGCAGAGGCGGAGGTGTGAGGGGGATGATGCGCACTCCGGGGATTTTTGCGAATTGCGTGGCCGCGGCCAGCTGGAGCTCGTCCGCGCTCCGCGTTCTCTGACTCCAGGGTTTTGTCACCATGCCGCCGAAGCCTCCGGTCGGGAAGGTGATCTGGAAGACGCCGTCGGTCTCAGGGAGTGAGTGATAGACGTCGTACATCTTGTCTGCGAAAAGCTTCGTCTGATCCAGCGTGGAATCGGCAGCCGCCTGGACGATGCCGAACACAACCCCCTGATCTTCCTTCGGAGCCAGCTCGTGCCCCGAGAACATGTAAAAGGGGACGATCAAGGCGACCACGATCGCCCAGAGCGCCAGCACGACAGGCCGGTAGTTGAGAGTTCCCGAGAGGACGCGCAGGTACGCGCGGCGGAAAATGTCAAAATGCCGGTTGATCATTCCGGCGAATCCTCGCTCAGTATCCGCCGCCCTCAGGAGCTTCGATCCCATCATCGGGGACAGGGTCAGCGCCACGACGCCCGACACGATCACGGCGCCGGCCAGGGTGAGAGCGAATTCGCGGAAGAGGGCTCCCGTGAGGCCGCCCTGCACGGCGACCGGAGTGTACACGGTTGCCAGGGTGATCGTCATGGCGATGATCGGTCCGACCAGCTCGCGCGCAGCCTCAATCGCCGCCTTGAACGGAGCTTCGCCCGCGTGCAGATGCCGTTCGACGTTCTCCACGACGATGATCGCGTCGTCGACGACGAGCCCGACCGACAGGACGATCGCAAGCAGGGTCAGCAGGTTGATCGTGAACCCGGACACGAGCATCAGGAAGACCGCTCCGATGAGCGAGATCGGGATGGCCACGACCGGGATGATCACCGAGCGCATCGAGCCGAGGAAGAGGAAGATGACGACGATGACGATGAGCAACGTCTCGCTGAGTGTCTTCAACACCTCGTGGATGGCATCCTGGATGTACGCGGTCGAATCGTACGGGATCCCTGCCTTCATCCCCGCCGGGAGGCGCGATTGGATGTCCGGCATAGCCCCCCGCACTCTGCTGACCACCTCGAGCACGTTGGCCGTTGGAAGGACCCAAATCCCCATGAATGTGGCGCTCTCGCCGTTGAAGCGAACGTCCTGCTCGTAGTTCTCGGCACCGAGCACCACGTCGGCGATCTCGCCGAGCCGGACGACGACCCCATCGCGTTGCTTCACCACGAGCTGCCGGAATTCCTCGGCCGTCCGCAGATCAGTATTGGCAACCAGGTTCACCGAGACCATGGAACCTTTGGTGCGTCCGAGGGTTGAAAGGTAGTTGTTGTTGGCCAGCGAGTCGCGCACGTCGGAGGGGGAGATGCCGAACGCCGCCATGGAGGCCGGTTTGAGCCAGACGCGCATGGCGAAGGTGCGGCCCCCCAGAATCTCGGCGCGCTGCACGCCGCTGATCGAGCTCAGCTTCGGCTGCACCACGCGAGTCAGGTAGTCGGTGATCTGGTTCTGATCGAGGTCCTTCGAGGAAAACCCGAGATACATGGCGGCAAATTGGTTGTCCGCGGTCTCAAGCTCGATCATGGGCGCCTCGGCTTCAGGCGGCATATCATTGCGCACCTGTGCAACTTTCGCCTGGATCTGCGTCAGCGCGGCGTTGGTGTCGTAGTTGAGCTTCAGATGCACGGTGATCGTGCTGAGCCCCTGGGCGCTCGAGGACTCGATGTAATCGATCCCGTCCGCGCTCGCGATGACCCGTTCAAGAGGTGTCGTGATGAAACCTCGGACGAGATCAGCATTTGCGCCCACGTAGGCTGTGTTCACGTTGATGACGGCGATGTCACTCCGTGGGTACTGGCGCACGCTGAGAGATCGGATGGACTGCAATCCGGCAATCAGAATGACCAGGTTGACGACGGCTGCGAGGACGGGTCGCCGGATGAACAGATCTGTGAGCTTCATTAGCTGTCCTCCGGGTTCGGCTGCGGGTTGTTGGCGGGCTGGACTTCGTTATTCACTGTGACAGCACCTCCATTTCGCAGCTTGAAGACTCCGGAGGTCACGATCTCATCGCCGGGTTCGACCCCGGAGAGAATGGCCACCTGGTCGCCCTGCGTCCTTCCTCGCTTCACGAACTGCTGGCGCACGCCTCTGTAGGCCTGTCCCGTCGGTCCTTTCATCTCCTCGACGACAAAGACCGAGTCGCCGTAAGGCGCATAGTTGATCGCCGAGGAAGGAATGGCGACAACGGAGGTTTCCGTGTCCAGAAGGACGCGAACCTCCACAAACATGCCCGGGCGCAGCGCGGCGCCGGGGTTCTCGAGTGTGGCCTGCACATCCATGTTCCTCGTCGCTCTGTCAACAACCGAGTCGACGGCCGTGATCCTGCCCGTGAGGCCGGCGCCAGTCATCCCCTCGGCCGTCACCCGCACCGCGGCTCCGATCCGGAGCTTGCCGACTTCCTGCTGCGGAACACCGAAGGTCACGTAGATGGGATTGAGCGACTGCAGCGGAACGATGGGATCCCCGCTCCTCAGGTACTGGCCGATGTTGACCTGGCGGATGCCGAGGATCCCCGTGAACGGAGCGCGAATGGTCTTTCGTTCGATCTCGGCGGTGATCTCCCCCACCTTGGCATGCGCCTGATCGAGCTCAGCTTCGGCCGCGTCGAGGTCGGACTGAGACACAACACCGTCGCGATGCAATCCGCGGATCCGGTCGATGCTGAGACGGGCGAGCTTTCGCTGGGCTTCAGCGGCTGCCAACTGGGCCTGTTCTTGCCGCGCGTCCAGCTCAACCAGTATGTCGCCGGCCTGAACGGCCTTTCCGGAATCAAAGGAGATCTTGGAGACGACACCCGGCAGGTCCGCGCTCACGATTACTCCCTGGATAGCGGTCACCGTGGCGATCGAGGTCAACATGGACTGCCACTGCGCTTCGTCCGCGATGATGGTCGTGACCGCCTCCGGGGGAAGCTGGAACGAGGCCTGAGCGATCGAGCCTCGAATCTGCCGGTACTTTATCGCACCTATGACCGCGATGAACGCGGCCGCAACAAGCAACATCTGAATCATCCGTTTTGTCATACCGAGAAACCTCCATGCCACGGGTCCGTTTCCGCGAGGTCGATCAGGCGCGCTCCGAGCAGGGAACGCCCCAAACTGCGCGGTGATCGCCTGCCCACCCCGCTATTATACATTCCCGGAAACCCCGACGTGGCGACGGCGCAATCAACGAAGCAGCAGCCCACGGTGACCGGATTCTGGGCGCGATGGCCCCCTTGACGAAACCCGGGGCCGGTACTACATTTCGATATATGTCGCAGCGTAGCAATACCACTGACACAGAGCGTCTTGCGGAGATGTTCAAGGCCCTGTCGAATCCAAACCGAATGCGAATCTTCTCGATCATGAGCCGTGAGTGCGGTCCCGGCTCCTGCCGCCTGGCCGGTCGCGATGTCCAACGATGCGTCGGCGACCTGGGGAAAGGGATGGGCATCGCCCCCTCGACCGTCTCCCATCACGTCAAGGAGCTCAAACGGGCAGGCCTCATTCGCGTCGAGCGCCGCGGTAAGACCATCTTGTGCTCGATCGACCCGGGCGCCGTGCGATCCCTGGCGGCGTTTTTTGCGAAGAGGGTGGACACCGAGCGATCCCGACGCATCCGTTCGGCTCGGAAGGAGAGTTGAATGAGCCAGATGACATTGGAATTTGACGCCGTTTACCGGGAGTACCGACCCAAGATCGTCGGCTATCTGACGCGGCTTGTCGGGTCCGGAGAGGCCGAGGATCTGGCACAGGAGGTGTTCGTCAAGGCCGGCCGTATGATGGGGGACTTCTGCGACGGTACGGGTTTCCGTGCCTGGATCTACCGGGTCGCCACGAACGCGGCCATTGACCGCATGCGCAGTCCCGAGTTTCGACTGCGGGGGGCAACGAGGGAGCAGGTGGAGGCGGTCGATGGCTGCTCGTGTTGTGCCGCGGCCGAGAAAGAGGTATCGATCGAACGGCAGGCGATCCGGAAGGAGATGACCGACTGCGTTCAGGATGTGATGTCCGGCCTTCGGGAGCCGTACCGGTCGGTTCTCGTGCTCAGTAAGATGGCCGAGCTGAAGAACAACGAGATTGCGGAGATGCTAGGGCTCTCGCTCGATACCGTGAAGATCCGGTTGCATCGGGCCAGAGCCCAGATGAAGAAGGAGCTCGAGAAGTGCTGCAGTTTCTATCGTGACGAACGCAACGAGCTTGCGTGCGATTCCAAGAGAATCGGCGAATAGAATTGTCGGAGCGGCCTGTACCCTTTTGATCCTGGCATTCGTTTAGTGTCCAGGAAGTTGAGTGTTGACGCAAAATGGCAAGAAATTTGAGGCGGCTAGATCTTCCGAACTCCTCTCAGGAAAGCAGGAGGGGAGGAATGCAGGAACGGAGCGGTCGTCTCGGCCGATCGGGGTGGCTCGGAAG
>JACPPM010000138.1 GCA_016191015.1 Acidobacteriota bacterium
GTCCCATCATTTCCTCCGTGTTGAACACGGAATCTCTACCAGTGGACAAAATTCGGCAAGATAACTTTTAGCGACTCTACGACTCACTCTACGACTCTCTTGAGGGGGTCAAAAATGAGCGAATCGAACTAAAGATGCGCGCCGTCATCGTAGTTGGTCGTGAAGTGCGCGGCGTGGATGCTGATGTACTGCCAGCTCTCATCGCCGCGCCTCCAGAAGGCGAACCCGCCGTCGGAGTTCTGCATCCCGCGCAGCCGTTCGATGTCGCGCGTCACCGCCGCGACCATCGCATCCGGCTTCGGGAGCCCTTCAGCCTCGAAGGCCGTCAGGACGTCCCGCAGCGCCGCCACGGCGATGATGCGTGAGGAAAGCTGCTCGGCGCATTCGAACCGGTAGCTCACGAGATACAGCACGGCATCGGTGAGAGCTTGCAGGGCGGTGGAGGAGGTCGTGATCTCGAGCCCGCCGAAACCGGTGACAACCCCCGCGGGCGCCTTCACCGGCTGCGCGATCGCGCCTTCGTCGATCTGCCCATACGTCGCAAACGCCTCCGTCGTGGCCGGCGTCCACACGGGAAGCTCAAACTGGCCCGCATCGGCCCACTTGCCCGATACGGCGCCGACCTGGAATCTCGCCGTCCCGGGGCTCGCGGCCGCAGCCGGGAAACGCACCTCGACCCGATCGTTCGCCGGAACGGTGACGCGCCGGCCCGCGCCGTCGGTGAGGCTCGCGTTCGTGGTCCGTGCGACCACATCGACCCGCAGAGGCGCATCGGTCTGGTTCTGCACCACAACCGGCAGCTCGAAGCGATCACCGAAGTTCAGGAATCGCGGTGGTGACGGGCGGACCATGAGCGGGAGCCGCGCCGTGATCGTCTCCTCGCCCTCTACACTAAACTGGGCAAGGGGGCTGTCTCAATCATGTTGTCACAGAGGGCTCTGGCCGACGACCTAGTGAAGCAGGAACGAGATACCGAGTTGACCAGCTGTGACATTGAGTTTCTCCTTCCTAAGCACGGTCCACTGACCATTCGGGAGCACATCTTCGGTGATGAGAAACACGTCGTTTGAGATGTTGAGTACGGCCCTGACCGATCGGAACCCATCGTGCGGGACACGGCCGCCCTCGCTCGATTCGCACATCGCCTCAACCTTGACTCGGAACGCTCGGGGGGCAGGGATTGAGTGCTGTTGCCAAACGCGCGCATCCGCCAGATTCCAACCTCCTGAGACAGACTCGCTCGAGGGGCGAGGGAATATTTCGACGTAATCGTTTCCCGTGAGAGAAAAAGTCTCTGGTAGGCTGAAGAATCTGAGGTACTCGGTGCACCCCTCGGAGGTCTCGATATTCACGTAGTCGGCAAGATCTTGCGGAGTATTGATCCGGGTAATCACTCTGCACCCATTCGAGTCCAACAAGTACACGAGGACGTCAGGGTTACCCAACGGGGCTAGGGCGCCGATGCCGATGCTGAATCCCGGCTTGAGAACGCTGAGCTTCATCTGCAGACTCTGAGTGGGAGTCGGACCGTCGTAGTAGGAAAGGCCGGTGGTGTCAGGGAGGGGCCCCTCCCAACGCGAGATCTCCGGGCGCAGCTCTGATGTGAGCCACACCACTAGAAGAAAGCTAACCGCCAGGCGCGGATAGAGGCCAATGCAGGAGTCGCTCCTAGTCGTTGCCATGGCAGTACTTCTTGATTTGGCTGTCAACTTGGCCCTCCCTGGTTCGGTAATCCTGCGCATTCAGCGCCGTGAGCGTATTTTCCATACAGAGCTTCTCAGCGCGATAACCCCAACACTCAGTGTCGTCCTTCTCGTCTAAGGGAACCTCGACCATGGTCCCTTCCTCCTTGCACTTGCACCAGTTCGGATGCTTTTGCCTCATCCATGCGGCGTGTTCGTCTTCGTGGACGGTGGTGCATGGCTCCAAACTCTGTTTCGTATACTCCCCGATCTCAACCTTGAACCCACCGTTTCCATCGCACACAACACATCCGTTCACCGCTCTACCCTCACACTTTTTCCGAGCCTTAAGACCATATGGATCATCGAAGTTGATTGGGTTGTTCAAGACATACCGGTACAATTTCTGACCGGGATACTCGTACACCCGGTCCACGCTCGTGAACCGACCCACCCGAGGATCATCGTAGCGCGCCCTGAAGTACATGTTCCCCGTCTCGAGGTCAGCCTCGCGCGCGGTGAATGTGAAGACAGGCCATTCGGCCTTCAGTGTCGAGGTGCTCGACATGAGCTGGCCGAACGAGTCGAACTCATAGCTCGCGCTCATGTCGCGACCGAGCCAGTCCTGTCCTTTCGCTGCGCGGATCGACCCGAGGCCGTCCGCGAAGTAATAGAGCGGCTCCCAATACGAACCTTCGTACGAGGCCCAGGCGACGAGGGGCTCGTCGATGCCGGGCCCGTGGTGGTAGTGGATCACGGTCCCGCCGGGGGTGACGGCCATCCAGATATCCTCTTCGTTGTACAGGTAGCGGGTCAGCGCACCATCGACACTCTTCGCAATTCGGTGGCCCAGTGCATCGTAGAAATAGTCGGCGGTCGCCAACAACGTACTACCGATGTCGTATTTCCGGTAGCCGGTCATCCGGTTCTCGCTGTTGAAGATGTACTCGTGGTGCGTTCCGTCGATCTTGCTGACCTTGCCAACGCAGTTTCCATCCAGATCATAGCTGTAGGTGAATTCCGTGTCTTCCAAGAGCTGGTTCGCGGCGTTATACGAATAGGAGATCGAAATGTGCGAGGTCGTTCTGTTGCCGACTGAGTCGTACCCGAAGCTCTCCGGGACCTGCGTCGGGTGCGTGGCGCTCGCCAACTGGTACCGGTCGTCGTAGCCGTACGTGTGGCTTCCGGAGAGATCGGTCATCACGGTTCGGTTTCCGGCTTGATCGTAGGTGTACGCGAATTGGCTGACGGTTGTGCCATTGGCCAGCTTGCCGGTCAGTGACAAGAGCTGACCCGCGGCATCGAATTGATAGGTGGTTGTGTTGCCCAGCCGGCCCGAGTATGGATTCACGGTCATGCTCGTGCGCCGGCCGGCACGGTCGTAGGTGAAGCCGGTGCCCCAATAGCCAAGGGGGTCGATCGTGCTGAGCCGGTGCCCAGCGTCATAAGCATACGACTGCCAGTTGTACTGGCTCTGACCCTGCGTAAGTGTCAGGTCCGTTATCATCTCCGCCCTGCCGAGGAGCTCGATCTTGCCTGTCCCGCCGATCTGTGCCTGGTAGTCGTACGTGATTGAACCAGGCGCTTGCTTGTCGTAGCGAGAATCGTCCTTGTTCCCAAAAAGCTCCTTCTGCTTCGCGCCCTTGAGGTATCCTCGACCGGAGTACGCGGTCGAGGTCGCGTATTCATACCGTAGAATCGAGTCGGCATCCGTCACCTGCGTCACCCGATTGTCGATGTCATAAGTATAGTCCACGTCCCCCTCGTCGGGCAGGGTCTTCTTCACCAACCGGTCCGCGAGGTCGTACTGATGCGTGATCTCCTGGCTGCGGCCGTTCTTGAATCCGGTGAGCCGACCTGCGAGATCATAGCTGTATTCCTTGCGTGCGCTGAGGGGATTTACTACCGCCGTCGTACGGCCGGCCACGTCATACTCGAATCTCGTCGTGTGTCCGGCTGGGTCCGTGATCGACTTGAGGAGGTTGGAAGCGCCGCCACCACCACATCCGTTTGTGCAGGGTCCGGTCTCATACACGTAGCTGGTCTGACCATCTGCCGGGTCGATCACCTTGGTCACCCTGCCCATCGAGTCGTACTCCCAGCGGCCGAGTTTCCCTGCTGGATTGGTGAGCGCGACCATGTTGCCCGCTGCGTCATAGGTCATCGTGGTCTCGCGCCCGAGCGGATCGATCGTCTTCGTGCGGTTGCCCCGGGAGTCGTATTCGTACCGGGTGACCGCGCCCTCTGCGTCAGTGACCGCGACCGGCTGTCCTTTGGCATCGTAGGTCATCGTCGCGGCATTGCCGAGTGGGTCGGTCGTCGAGGTCAGATCGCCCTTGTCGCTGTATGCGAAAGTCGTGGTATGCCCGCCGAAGTCGGTCGTCGTTGCGATCCGCTTGAACACGGGCTCGTAGGTGTACTGCGCCTTCGTGCGGTACAGTGAATCCTCCGTGAGGTCCTCGACTTTCAGCACGAAGCGTCCCTCGTCCGGGTCGTTGGTGTTGCGCATCTTCGTGCCGTCAGGTTCGATCCGCAGCACTTCGACTCCTCGCATTCGCGGGTGAACGTATTGCACGGTCGTCCGCCCCAGTGGGTCGGTAGTTGTCTTCTTGTAGAGCGGTTCAAATGGATAGACGGGGTTGTACGTCTGCCATTTGTATGTGGCCGTGCGTCCGAGCTGATCGGTCACCGCGCTCTCTAGGTCGATCGCGGGCTTGGGGGCCGGGATTGTCTCGGATCCCTCCACTGCGTTCAGCAAGTTCGAGAAATAGCCCGGCTGGTAGCTGATCTCGCCGCCGTCCGGTGATGTGACCTTTTCCAGTTTCGGATAAGTCTGGTTCCAGGTGTAGCTCGTCTGATTGCCGCGAGGATCGGTGACGGCGGTCATCAAGTGCCGCGAGCCGTAGGCGAACTGGGTGGAAGACCCGTCCGGGAGGCGGAGCCCTGTAAGATTGCCGCTTCCGTCGATCGTGAAGGTCGTCGTTCGGCCGGCTGCGTCTGTGACACTGGTCAGTTTCCCTGCGGTGTAGCTCAGCGACGTGACCCCTCCGGCGGAATCCGTGATCGCGGCGAGCGCCCCGTCAGTCCATGAGTACTGAGCGACCTGCCCGTGGATGTCGGTCACTGACTGCAGCAGCCCATCGGCGCTGTATTTGGAGATCGTCCCGTCTCTTTCGCTCTCTTCGAACGAGCCGTCCTGAAGGCGCTGCAGCCGCGGAAAATCTTCGTCCTGCCCGTTGCCTCCCGTGCCATACCTGTCCGAATCACCGAACGCCAGCAGGCGGTAGACGAACGAGAAAGCATCGATGCCGACTGCCTGCGGTGCAAGGAGCTCGTAGCGGACATGGCGGACAGCTTCTGCGGAGCTGTGACTGGCGAGGTAGGGACTGTTGAGCCGTGCAGCCTCGGTTCCTTCGGTGTTCTCGAGATAGGCCTGTGACCAGAGTGTCCAGTTGGTGCCATCGAGCGATGTGAGGATCTTGACAAGCGGGTCGGTGACGAGCGCCGCGCCGGGATCGGGGACGATCAGCGAGATACCGAGCGTGTGGATTTGCCGCTCCTGGCCAAGGTCAACTTCCATCCAGTCTGGTTCGGTGTAAGACCTCGCGCCGAATTGAAACCCGTCCTGGTACTCGACATCGGCGGGCTGGTACAGGAGCCTCGCACCGCTGCCGTGGTAGCCGAGCACGTTCCTCGGATCACCCTGTGCGTCCTGCTGCCGATATGCGCGGATCGATGCGCCCTCTGTCAGACGGGCATAGTTGATATGCGGGTAGTACAGAGTACCTGCTGCACCGCCTGCGACGGTCATGACTTTTCCGTCGGGCTGGGGAAGGAGCTGGCGTATTCCAGAGACGCTCCAGCCAGCGCCATAGGGGCTCTCGACGGCGTTTACCAAAGCGATCGGCTCTCTGACAATCCGTCCGCTACCGACCGGCTCCAGCGGCCGCCCGGCGCTCAACCCGACAGGCCGCCCGCCCCACGTGTCCTGCTGGATGTAGTAGCCGCGCGTGCGCATGCCCTGGCGGACCGTGGCAGTATAGAGACCCGTCGGTGAGAGGTCGCCGTTGCCGTTACGTCCATCCCAGAAGTACAGCAGCCGGCTCGAGCCCGGAGCCGGAGCGAAGACAATCTCTTTGCGTTGGCCGTTCACCTCGACCGAGTAGCTCCAATCCACGACGTCGCTCGTGTCGGTCCCCAGCGACGCTAGCATGTTGATGAACGCTGAGGGCGAAGCGGCGTCGCTTCGATACGTGAAGGCCAGTGCCCCGTTGTGCCCGCCGGCAGACACCGACGGCAGCACGATCGTCTTCGAATACGAAGAGCTGTGCGCGGTGAGGGAAGACTTCGACGGAGCGTCCTGGCATGGAGGATCATCCTTGCCAGTCTTGGGGCCATTGCCTGTTGCAGGCTCGTTGCCGTCCATGGCGACACCACGCTGGGTCTGTGACCCGCTATCGGCATTCGCCGAGGCACGACTCGCGCGGGAGCGCGCCGCTGCCTGGCTGCCCGGGATGACAAAGCCGGTGATCTGCTTCTCGATGTAGGCCCCGTCAGTGGAGATGACGGCGTACCCTCCATCCGGAATCCACCTGTTTGCCTGCTCGTCCCAGAACGCCGTCGGAATCCGCTCACCCGCGGCAAAGGCCCACTGGTTCGGGTACCGGAGCGTAGCTGGCTGAGCGAAGGCCGTTCCATACGGCTCGAGGTACGCGCAGAAGGTGTACCCGATCGGGTATTGTGCGTTGTTCGTCGCGTTGAGCGGGCCCGGAAGCGAGTCCGAGCTGGGCAGGTGCGTGAGGCGAATGTCGGTCGATGTCGTGACCGCGCCGGCAGGCACGATCAGCTCGACCTCACCGCTCGAGTTTCTGGCTGTTCCACCCTCTGGCCCTATGATCGTCACCTGTGGATCCTGAACGCTCATCTGGATCGGACCCATGTTGAAGTGCTGCCCTTCGGGCACGGTCGCGGGGCGCTGGACGCTGATGAAGCCGTCCAGGTCGAAGTCGATCCAATGGGTGCCTCCGGCCGTCACCTCGATCAGGAAGATGCCATCCGCGTCCGTCGTTGTCGAGCGGGACGCGGCGGAGCTGTTGACGGTCACGCCGGCGAGCGCTTGGCCGCTCGAGTCTTTCACGGTCCCCAAAATACTCGTCCGCTGCGCCGGGGGCTGCTGCTCCTCCGCGACCTCGAAATCGCTTGTAGCCGTGGCCTCGTTGCGGGCTAGGTCGCGCACGGTCGCTGTCAGGCGATGTGCACCGAGCGAGACTCCGCCGATCGAGCCGCGGACGCCACTCTGGTCCACGGTCAGGCCGGAGACTAGCGTGCCGTCAAGCGACACGGCGCCCGTCGTGGCGTCGATGCCGCTTGCTGAATCCGTCCAGACAATACTCACGGGCACCGCCGGACTGTAGATAGTGCTGCCGGTCGCGGGCTCGTCTATGGAGATGGATGGAGTCGTGCGGTCGACCCCGATCGTGCCTACTTCAGCATCGCGTTTCGCTCGGAAACGGACGGTGAAGGTGTAGTCGTAATGACCATCTGCGACCGCCTGGCCGTTGCCTCCAGTCCCCGTCCAGGTCCATTCGAATCGCGCGACTCCGGAGTGATCCTGAATGGTGTCGTTGTCCTTCTGATGCCTGTCGCAACGGACGCGCTTGATCGCGGCCCACGAACGTAGTAGCCGGCCGGTGCCCGGCTCGGTGATCTTGAGCTCGCCGTACGCGACGAACATGAAACCGAAGCGCGAGCGGATCGATGCCTCGCCGTCAAACGTCGAGGATTGTGCGAACCACGGCGCCGTCCACTCGCTCCGGGTGATCTCGACAGTGTACCACTCACCCGCACGCTCGGGTTCCGGCGCCATCGCCGCCAGCGTTTGCGCCACGAACATCCGGCGCCCTCCCAGGTAGCATCCAGCGAGAGCTGTTGCGATCAGAAGAACGACGAGACCTTTTCCGGCGTTCCCCAGACTACGAAAGCGATCGACCATCTTGCCCTCCGATGTCGTAGGACCTCTGAATCGAAGCGAGTGCTCGTATGGAATCATCCTCGGGTCCAGGGATCCGGACCGAGGCAGAAAGGGATTCGACACGAAGAGGCTTGCCATCGCCATCGCTGGCGCGGGCGTTGATGATCTGGAGCACCGAAGAACCCGGAGTGATGGCCTTCAGCACGATCGTGCAGACGAGGCCGTCGGTGATCTCTGCATCGTTGGAGCACACGGTCACGCCTCCCTCGCGAGCAAGGGCATTGAAGCCATCCCCGGCACCCGGGCTCGGGTCGATCGTGACATCGAAAGTCGTACCGCTAATCGCCCGTGATGCAACCACGCGCACGCTCAGCTCCTCTTCCATCGGTACGACGACATCCATCGGATCGAGAAGGATCGTGACCGCCGGGATTGTCGATTGCCGAGTTGATGCGATCTCGGCGGTTGAGGGGGCGGGTGGGATGGCCGGTGCTGCTGCATGCCTTGGCGCGACAGATTCGGCGACTAATTTCATGCGGACCAGATCGCGTTTCAGCAGGGCGGCATCGTGAGATGGGTTCGCGAGGAAGGCCGCGCGGTATTCCTCGTAGGCGTGCTGCAGGTTCCCCGCACGCTGGAACGCGTCACCGCGTTTGAGATGCTCTTCGGCGCCCCTGATCTTGGCGCCGGAAAGCGCCGTGCGGTATTCGCGATCGTAGCCGCGCGGAGTCGCGCAGGTGGTGAGTGCGAGGCAGAGGATAGAGCCGAGCGCGAAGCCGGAAGCAAAGCGAGACAGCGCTGGGATCAGCGCCAGGAGCGGCGCGATCAGTCCGTTGCCGGCATGGCGATGTAGTTTAGCCCCCCCCCCGACTCCTTTTATGATCGGTAGTGACATTTCAAACCCTTGGCTGATGGAAGCGCTCGGTCCACACAAAATCAGGTGACATAGATCGAATGAAGATGACTATCTACACCGTTGCACTGCTGTTCGTCAAACAATCCTTCTCGGTTTTGAAGGCCGGACTAAGGCACCGAACGATTGTGGAATCGCGCGGGTCCATCCGGATCTCGCGTTGACCCCTGCGCCAATACGTCCATTCCACCTGTTCGGCTGCCACCGCACTCCGACTCCTCACATACCTAGTTTCGCGAGAAGGCAAAAACTTCCACCCTCGCTGGAAATATTTTTTTTTGCGGGCATACAAGCCGGGGTGGTACGGGGCCGGGGGTCGGGCGGTTAGAGAACCCGTGGGACGCGGAGTGATGACCGGCTCAGCCAGGCCGTTCATCGCCTGCACCCACTGTGGCTGTCGTTTCTGGCCGAGCCAGATCAGAGGCTCTGGGCTTTCGCCTTGCGCAAGCACTGCAGAGAGGCTGTCCGGTCTTCCGGCCGCCGAGCCATTTGTCGACAGGACGATCCCGGCCGCACTCCGAACATCGATGTCGAGGCCGATAGTGCTTTTCGTAGCAACTTCCACACAGGGGCCGATTGTCTGGTGCGACGTTAGCCGACCGACTGAGCTTGCCGCACATGCTGCATGCCCGCAGAGGCCGGTGGCTCCTGGCGTAGCACCCGACACACACCGGCCCGTGATTTGGGATGAATGCCTGTGCATGCCTCAGCCGCCCGCAGTCTCTGCACCGGTGCTTCGGCTGCAGCTTCTTCCTATAGCACTTGATGCATAGCGGTCCTATTCCAGCCCTGTTCACCGCCGCCCGTCCCGTCTCGCCACATTGACTGCAGCGCGCACGCGGTTGGTAGGTCTTCCTGTAGCATTTGCCACAGACCGGACCGCGCCCGGGTATGGTCGCCTCGGTCTGCGCGACGCGGCCGCAGTCCGTGCAGGGCCGTCTCGGGCGATAATTTTTCCGGTAGCAGATGCCGCAGACAGGTCCGTGATCGGGCAGCACCGCCTCGGACTGCCGAATCCGGCCGCAGTCGGCACACCTTCGTCTCGGACGGTAGTGTTTCGTGTAGCAGCCGTTACATACGTAGCCCACGCCTTCGATCACGGCCTCTGCGCGACGGATCTGGCTGCAACGCGCGCACTGATGCTTGGGTTGGATCGTCTTGCGGTAGCAGGCAGTGCAGATGGGACCGCTGTGAGGTAGGAACCCGTTGGCTACGGCCGCCCTCCCGCACAGGGAGCATGTGTATCGTGGTCTGTGTGCCTTCGAGTAGCAACCGGCGCAGATCGGGTCCGTGCCTCCCATGCGAAACACTACTGGCTTGCGCTCCCCACAGTCGTGGCAGCGTTCGATAGCGCTGTGGTAGCAGCAATCTCCTATGGGGACGCCATCCGACCTTTCAAACTGTATGGACGTGGCTTTGCCGCAGATACCACAGGTTCCATGTCTGCGCCCAGGTGCCATGCCGGCGCATGCTGCGCATTTGGGGACGTGGCCAACGATCTCGTTCTTGTCGTTGCGGACGGGCCGCAGCGCAGTCACACGATACTCGTGACAGTCGGCGCATTCATGTTTCGCATGCCGCTTTCCCGATCGGGGACGTTGAGCCGGCAGGTGCTGGCGCACGCATTCTGCATCCCCGCAAACCGGGCACTGGGTATCCTTTGACCGCATAGTCAAAATCTATCACAGGCGAGCTATGGGCTCATTCAGTCGCTGAGGTGTGTGGGTCCCTATGGCTGACTATGGGGCGAAATCCGGCGCGGGGCTGGATGCAGTGGCAGCCAAGTCGGCTATTGACAGAGACATGGAGCAGGAGATCCTTCGCTTCGCTCAGGATGACCGGCCAGGCTGGAGTCGATGGGGTTCGCGAGCCGCTCGTTGCCTCCGTCAGCCCCTGAGCGTGCGTTGCTTACCGACAGGTTGCCGGGACACCCACCCGTGAGTCGTACGCGTGAACGTGGACGAGTAGGCGCGATCGTCCACGATGACGTCTACGTTTACGTCTACGTGGTCTGCGAGCGAAGCGCGCTTCTCATTCCAGGTACGGCCGCCGCATGAGCATGGTGCCTTCGCGGCATCGCTGAATTGGGCTGTGGCAGCTTTTGCTATTCGACAATGACGCGATCGCCTCCGCCGCGGCCGAATGTCTCCGGCGCGTACATCTCCTCGGCCTTCGGCGGCGGGACGACGAAGGTCCCGGGCGTCGTTGCTCGCGCGATGTAGGAATAGGTGTAGACGCCTTCCCAGAGCAGCGCGGTGAATGCCTCGACCCGCTCATCCCTCATGTTCTCGTGATCGAACCAGCGGCGGCGCCACCACCACCAGTGCCCCTCGGGACCACCGAGCCCCGGGCCGCCCACGACGGTGACTTCGCTCGAGCTGGCGGGCGGCAGCGATCCGGTCACAGCCAGCTCGGGGTTCATCGCTTCGAATCCCGCGGGCATCGGATCGACGAGGGCCACGTGATAGCGCCGCGCGGGGGTGACCATCGTGAGCCGCACGCGGACGCGCGCGCCGGCCTTCACGTGCCAGCGGCCGTCCGAGTCGCGCGTCACGTCCTCCTTCGCATCCACGCCCTCGTACGTGCGCTCGACCGTGAACCCGTAATCCGCCGGAGGCAGGACGAGATCCGACGGAGCGTACTGCATGCCGATGCGATAGTAGAGCCGCCCCTTGCCTTCGCGCGACAGAGTCAGGTTCTGCAGATCGGCCGGCTGAGCCAGCGTCTTCATCGGAATCTCGATGTGGTGTCGGTCGGTCGAGCGCCCCTTGAAGACCTGCTCGCCCGCGTACTGATCGCCCAGCCACACGCGCGCCACGAAATCCGGTGTCGTCTTCTCATACGTGTTGAAATACCGGTCGAGCGCCAGCAGAATAAACGCGTTCTCCTGCGTGTTCGTCCACCGCCCGGCCGTGCGATGCGCCAGGAGCCCGGCAACAAGCTTCGGGATCAGGCTGCTCTGCGGCTGCTCGCCGATCAGGGCCTCGAGCAGAATGCCGTCGGTGCGGCGGTTCGAGTGCAGCAGAAGATGCGCGCCGTCATCGTAGTTGGTCGTGAAGTGCGCCGCTCCCGCGGTCTCCTCCACGCGATTCTCCAGATGCCGGCGGATGGCCGTGACGATTGTGGCGGAGCCCGTATCGTTGGAAAGCACGGGCAGCAGCCATCCCACGGCCTCGAGCGGCAGATTCTCCAGGCCGGTCTCCTGAATCAGCTTCCGAGCGCGCCCGGGATCGCGATCGCCGAGGCGATTGCGAACGTAGAGCGCATAGGCGATGAGCGTCCGGCGCGTCGAATCGGGATACCATTTCGGGATGTGCTTCTCGATCGTCCTCATGTATTTGAGTGAACGATCGAGCATGCTGGCAGGCACGTCGAACCCTTTGCTCTTGGCGCGCTCGAGAGCGTGCGCCGCGTGGATGCTGATGTACGGCCAGCTCTCATCTCCGCGCTTCCAGAACGCAAACCCACCGTCCGAGTTCTGAATCCCGCGAAGCCGCTCGATGTCGCGCTTCACCGCCGCGACCATCGCCTCCGGCTTCGGCAGGCCCTCGGCCTCGAACGCCGTCAAGACGTCCCGCAGCGCCGCCACGGCGATGATGCGGGAGGAAAGCTGCTCGGCGCATTCGAACCTGTAGCTCACGAGATACAGCACGGCATCGGTGAGAGCGTGCAGGGCGGTCGAGGAGGTGGTGATCTCGAGACCGCCGAAACCGGTGACAACCCCCGCGGGCGCCTTCACCGGCTGCGCGATCGCGCCTTCGTCGATCTGCCCATACGTCGCGAACGCCTCGGTCGTGGCCGGCGTCCACACGGGAAGCTCAAACTGGCCCGCATCGGCCCACTTACCCGACACCGCCCCGACCTGGAATCTCGCCGTCCCCGGGCTCGCGGCCGCGGCCGGGAAACGCACCTCGACCCGATCGTTCGCCGGAACGGTGACGCGCCGGCCAGCGCCGTCTGTGAGGCTCGCGTTGGTTGTCCGCGCGACCACGTCAACGCGGAGCGGCGCGTCGGTCTGGTTCTGCACCACGACCGGCAGCTCGAATCGATCTCCGAAGTTCAGGAATCGCGGTGGCGATGGACGGACCATGAGTGGGAGCCGCGCCGTGATCGTTGTCTCGCTCGACCCGAACTGCCGCCCTCCCGCAACCGCCACCGCCATCACCCGGTAGCGCGTCAGGCTGTCGGGGAGTTTCACTGAAACCGTGGCGCGGCCTTGCGCGTCAGTCGGCAGGCTGGCAGCAAAGAGAGCGAGCGCGTTGAAATCCGTGCGCATCCGGATCGGAGCTGCGCCGTGCCCGCCATCCGCCGGTGCCTCAGCCATCGGCGCTGCCATCTTCATCATCATGGGTGCTGGAGGCGGCATTGACTCGGGGACGGCACCGCCGAGGGTTCCTTCTGAAAGGACGGGCACTTCTTCATCAGGCAAGTCCTCGGGACGCGAGAGCAACACCATGCCGCGGAGGTAATGATCGCGGACGCAGCCATCGCGCTTCTCGTAAAAAACCGACAGTGGATCGGGCAGGCGGTATCCGGTCAGGGAGAGGACCGCTTCGTCGACCACGACGACCGCGATCTCACCACCCGCCACCGGGCGGCCGCCGGCACCGCGCAGCTCGACATCGATCACCGTCTCGCCGCCCGGCTCGAGCTGCTTCGCGCGCGGCACGACGCTGAGAGCCAGGGTCCGTTCGGCGGGGGGTATGGACAAACTGATCGAGCCGGTGGCGTAAGCCGGCCTCTTCGGCAGCTTCGGGTCCTCGACACCCGAATCGTTCGCACGAGGGGCGGCGCCGGCCAGGTCAACCTGCGCGTACAGATTCGGCGTATACGCTTCCTCGATCTTCACCTTCACGATCTGGGATGACTCATGCAACGTCAGCCGCTCTGTACTGATGATCCCCGAGCGCCTCAATGTGAGCAGCCCTTCGGCCGGTGCGAACGGCGCGATCACCAGGATCTCGGCTGTGTCGCCCGCTCGGTACTCTTTCTTGTCCGGCACGAGCGTGACCGTTTCCTGTTCGACATTCCGTTTCGGCGGAAGCTTGCCGCCGGCGACCCAGATCGTCATCTCGCTCATGTTTTGACGGTCTCGATCGTCCACGACGATCGCGCGCACCTTGTACTGTCCCCCTTCTTTCGTCTCGAAGGTGGTGCGCACCGGGTCGCCGGTTGAGACGATGTCGCGCTGCTGCGAGTCCGTCTCTTCCTCCCGCCACTCACCCGCGCGCTGCACCCACTCAACCCGCACCGCATGCATCGTGACCCTGCGGCCCGGGATGGCCTTGCCATCGAGGTCGCTGACGATCGAGTCGATCCTGAGCGGCTCGCCCTTTTGCACAAAAACCCTGTCGCTCCTGATGCCGACGTACAGCGAGGAAGGATGAACCAGCATGTTCGTCGAGGCGCTCCAGGACTGCCGGTTGACGTCCATGACCGCCGCTTCCGCGACCACGTTCGCCGGACGGGGCGGATTGGCTGCGTCGAAATCGATCCGCAGGATGTGCTTACCGCCAGAGTCGGTCAGCGCCTTCTTGCTTTGGGATCGTTCGCGCCCGCCGCCCGGAATTTCGCGCAGCTCCCACCACGGGGTCCAGACACCGAACACGAAGTCGTCGCGGTTGGGCGGGGTGAAGTGACCGTCGGTGGCGGTGACGTGCCACGTCACGTCGGCGTTGGGCAATGCCCCTCCCGCGTAATACGACGCCGTGACCGTCACATTGGCGTGCTCGCCCACAAAGTACGGCCCGTCGCTCGGCGTGGCCGCCACCTCATACTCGGGCCTCCGGAACTCCTGAACATCGAACGAGTGATCGTATTGGGTTCCGTCTGCGTTGGGTTCGGGACCGATGCCAATTCGGAGCGCGGCGCTGCCGAGATTCATCGTGGCCGGAAGTTTGAGGGAGAAGTCGAAGCCGGCGAGCGGATTGAGCGGGACCTGTCCGTCAAGAATCTTGTTTTCGCGCGAGTCGAAGAGCGTGTATGAAACTGTGCCGCGATCGATTCCGATCGAGCCGACGTCTCCGTCTTTCCCGGTTCCGGATTTCCGGACCCAGCCCTTGATCTTTACCTCCTCGCCGGGTCTGTACATTTTCCGGTCGTCGAACACGTACCAGATGAGCCGGTCGCGCGGATCGCGCCGGCGCCAGCCTTCGTCGCCACCCCACCACGACGTGTTCTCAGGAAGGATGGCGATGTCCTTGCCACGGCGCGCGAGCAGGAGGCCGCCCGAGGTCGCATGGAGATCGAGTGTGGCAATTCCATCGCCACCGGTCTTGGCGACACGGCCCGATGGGAGGAGGGACACGTCGACCCCGTCGAGGGGCCGGCCGTCGTCGAGCGATGAAGCCCAGGCGTGCAGCTCCGTGTCGTCGACGAAGGCGTCGAGGGCGATGTGCGTGGACTGGACCCATAGCCTGATCGCGCGCCGCTGCCAGCGCTCCTTGGGCTGCACGGTCGGTTCGACGACGAGGATGACCTGGCCGAGACCATCGGAGAGGACAGGCGCGAGGTCGATCGGCGTTTCGACCAGCTCATCAGGGTCGCTCTTCGGCTTGACCGTTGTATTGAGGACCCGGCGGCCGGGTGGATCCTTTGGGGCCCGTTCATCATCGGCGGTCCGGAGCCATTCCAGGAAGGGGCGCCACTCCTCAGGCCCGACCGCGTAGACCCGGACCTTCAACGATGGGTGATTCGTGGTGAAAACACTCAGGCGGCGGGGGCCGGTCGGGTCGAGAACGACCATCGGGCCTCCGCGGAGCCAGAGACTCTGGGGGGCCGGAGTGACGTCGAATTGGACGGTCTCGGCCGAGCCCAACTCGTTGCCGAGCTCATCGACGATCGCGGGTGAGAGCTTCACGCGATACGTCGTGCGTCCCTTCGATCTGCCGCGGATGTAGATGCTTGTCCCGGCGACCGAGACGTTCATCGCCGGCAGCTCAGGGTCGACCGTCACCATCGAGGCGTCGAACTTCTTCGCGTCGATCGGATTCGTGAAGCGGATTTCCCACGGCGTGAACGGAGGGCATTGGTTATTCCAGCCGCACGATTTTCCTGCGACGCGAAGCGGGCCGTATGTGCGGAATGTCCAGGATTGCAGCTTCTCCGTCTTTCGCGGGCCCTCGGCCGACGGCGTGCCTGGTCCGACCGCGACATCGACCTTGGAATCGACCGGGAGCAGCGACTCCGCTCTGAATGCAATCCATCGTCCATCGCCAGCCCCCTCGGACATCTGTCGAATGCGCGGATCGGCGGCAATCTCGTCAGCCCTCGCGAGGCGAATCGGTTGATGAGCTGCCACCGCGCGAACCCGGATGGTTTTCAAGACAGCCGATGGCTCGATCTTCTGGTCGAAGGCAGCGAAGAGTATCGGATCGCGACGCACAGGGCCGTTTTCCGGGAATTTCGACACAAGTTGCGGAGGCGGCGTCGAGAAAGCCCACGTGACCGGCGCAACGAGGCTCGCCCCGGCAGCGGATTTGGTCTCAGCCGGGACAGCCACTTGATATGTTGTCGCCATCGGGAACCGGCCGTCGGGTTCGAACAGGAGCGTCTGCGCGCCGACCCACCGCCATTTGCCGGGTGGAGTGGGCGTGAGCTGCACAGCGATTGGCTGCTTCTCGATCTCGGCGAGCGATGTAATTGCGACCATCGGCTGGGAGAATGTCATGCTCAGGTGCGGAGCCAGAGGAACCTCGCCCTCCGGGGCGTGACGCAGGACCTTGAGCGGACCGGCGTCGACACCCACCGGCCTCACGCCCGTCGCCGGCGCTGGGGGTGGGAGCTCCTCGGCGATCGTTGTGCCCGGCCGCGGAGGCGGCAGCGACTTTTCACGGAGCGCAAAATCCTTGACGTCCGCGGGAGCGGATTCGAGCGGGGGCATGCGCGCGAAGACCGCCGCGGCTTCGGCATCGGTGAGGCGATCGGCGGGCGCGACGGGGGCAGCCGCCACCGCGGCCTCTTCGGGAACCCCCTCGGACAGCCGGAAGGCCAGCCCTGGCTCCTGATTCTCACTCATCTCAGGACTCACGATTCCGGGTGAGGACTCCGCGACGGGCGAGACGAAGTTGTGAGGCTTGAGCCAAAACGCGAGGACGGGCGCGGCGAGGATCAGGGCTGTTCGGCGGCCGATGCGCGACATGGTAACCCTCCTTCACGATAGAGCTCGCGCGGCCTCCCGGTGCTGTGTGCGTAGAGGAGTGTCGATCTCCCAGCGATCTCATATCGTGGAACCAACCCTAGCATGAAGACATCCGCGATCACAAAATGGATGAGACGGCCAAGGCGGCTGAGCCGCGGCCAATGAGGTTGCGACTCCTATTCGGGAGACGCCCTCGTCCCTGTTCGGGACCTCACGATTTCTGCGCCCATGGGTTGATGACCTCTGCACCGCTTCGCTGGAAATGGAGCTCATTCCTCGTCACAACGACCGCGCCGGCAACCAGGGCCGTGGCGGCGATCAGGCCGTCAATGACCGGTATCTGCTTCCCGTTCCGCTCAGCCTCCCCATCAATCTCTCCCCATCGCAGAACAACCTCTTCGCTGAGGCCGAGAACCCGACCCCGGAATCGTTCGTGCAAATCCCGGCGGAGCCATTCTTTCAGCCGGTGTTTGCGACGATCCTGATCCGGGAGCATGACGATACCTTTGTTGAGCTCACCGAAGGTCAGAATGCTGAGATACAGGGTGTGTTCCGCCTGGGCCGTCACCCAATCTACGACCTTCTGATCGGGCCTCTTCCTGACCAGCTCGGAGACGACGCAGGTGTCCAGGATGTGTATGTGAACCGGGTCACTCAAGATCGATCTCCCGGGAGCGACTCGCATTCCGTTTGATCTTCAGATCGAGTCCATAGAGAGGAGACCCCTTGAAAAACTCGACCAGGCTTGTCTTGGGGCCCGATGCCTGCCTGAACTCATCGGCAGAAACAACCACCACCACCTCTTTGCCATGTCGTGTAACGGCCTGGGGCCCGTCGTGAAGTGCCCGGTTGACCACCTCGCTGAAGCGGTTCTTCGCGTCCTGGAGCTGCCACGTGCGCCGCATGGATCGCCTCCTTCTAATCTAGACTGTCTAGATAATATCACAAACCGGCGTGCGGTGAGATGCCGCCGCCGGTTGGAGCCAAGGCTACGGCAAAGTCCCGGAAACCGCAGATTTCACAGATTGACTCGCAGATGTCGCCGATTGCTCCGCGCCGATCCGTGAGTGAGGAGGAAGGAGTTTCTGGAAGGCGGGGGTGATGCGAGTTGAGGGCGGCTGCGAGGTGATGAAGCATGCTGCGATCTGATGGTCTACCGCCCACCGAAACCCTGCCTCCGGTCCCATGACGTAGAGAGCCGTACTGAGAATATCAGCGGCCAAGGCAGAGACATTCCAGACAGCAACTGAGCCGAACGCGGCGCAGGGGCTGCCGGTTCTCGGATCGACGATGTGCCCCACACGCCTCCCCTCGACGATCAGATCCTTTTCCGAGCCGCCGCTGCTGGAGATCGAGCCATCGGGAAAGACGATCTCGATCGCAGATGTCGCCGTCCGATCCTGCGGATGCGCCAGGCGCGCGTCCCAGCCGTGCCGCTCGGGAGGCGCTTTCCAGCCGGCGAGTTGTCCTCCGAAGTCGATCAGGAACGGACTGAAATCCCGCTCCTTCGCCGCCGCCACAACTCGATCCAGCGCTTCACCTTTCCCGAATGCACCGGTGTCGAACCACAGATCCACATCCTTCGTCAGAGTGCAGTTCTCGATGCGGAGCCGGTTGAACCCCGATTGCGAGAGAGCTTCGGTGAGCTCGACGGCGTCCGGAATGCGGCCCGCTCCCTGGATTCGCCAGGCGTGAAGAACCCTCCCGATCGCCGGATCGAAGGCGCCGCCTGTCAGAAGCACCCAGTCGCGCACCTTGAGGAACAGATCACACAATGGAGGGTTCAGAGGCAGGGCGCGGCGAGGGGGCATTCGATTGAGCTGGGACAGCTCGGTCCCGGGCCGCCATGTGCTGAGCTGGTTCTCGGCCTCCTCCACAATGCGGAGCATGGCCTCCGACTGCTCGATCGCCCTTTTCCGGTTTTCATCGAAAATCGAGACGCGAAACGTGGTTCCCATCAAGTACGCTTCTCTTTCGAGTGGCTCGGTGGGTTGAGAGCTGCAAATCGCAGGAGCCAGGAGCACGATGGCCCTCGTGAACCCAAATAGGGCACGCATGTGGCTACGCCGATGGTGCGGAAGTGGTGTTCAGAGGCTCGACCGCACCACCGGAAGACGATTCGTTCACGACGCGGGCCCTCTTCGTCACGGAGGCCCGGAGGCGCACTGCAGCCACCTGGTGTGCCACAAGCGTGGCGAACCACGACACGCCACTGGCGAGATGGACGACCACGAGGACCGTCCGAAGTTCCTCCGTTACCGCCTGTAGAAGGTACCCTGAGAGCACCATGACACCGAACAGGGGAAGGAGCAGCAAGCCGTTGCTCCGTGCGACACGCTTTCCATTCTGAAGCTTCGCCAAGACATGAACGTGGATGATCGCGCCGACCGCAAAAACCAACAGTGGGGCGAACAGAATATGGGCCTTGATCATGTACGGCTCCCACGGATGGTTCAAGACGCTGAAGGGGTCCGTGGGCTTCATCAGATAACGCATCACTGCATAGGCAGCGCCGGTGGCCGTCAGAAGGAGCGTGCTGATGTGCAGGAGCCAGATTTCCAGGCGGGTCATGGTTTCTTCCCTCGCCCTTCTCTTCTCAGCAGGATTTGATCCGTCGCCAGCGCGCGTCGCGCGGCGTCGGTCGTGGCCCGGGCCGTGAGGGTCGCGCCGGTCACGGGATGGATATCGCGCCCCAGACGCAGGCCGTCGTCCAGGGCCTGTCCCTGGAACTGCTGGTACCATCGGTCCGGGGGGATGTATTCGGGCGGTTCGAGGAAAGCCACAGTCTCGATACGCTTCACCTTGCCGTCGGCATCGAGGATGACGAGGAGACTTTCCTTCTTGGTCCGCACGATATGAGTGTCAAGGTATGCCCTTCCCACGATTTTCCCTCCCGCGCGGGCGAGGTACCGAGCCACCATCGCCGAGGGCGCGGGCGAGCCGGACTGTTTGGCGATCTCCTGCTCCTCCTCCTTCGTGAGGAAGATGATTGACGATTCGAATGTGGCACCCGGGAAGGACATGCTGAGTGCCTCTTCCCGGGTGATGACCCTCGCCTCCAGGGACGGATCTCCGATGGGCAATCCCAGCACCAGGAAAAGTGCCATCCACCCTGGGGCGGGCGAATCTGGCTGGCGCGACCCGCGACACTTCCGCGCTCCTCGAATCATGCTGAGCATTCCTATCACACTCGCGCCTCGCATCGTGGGATCAGAAGCTGTACCCGAGCGAGATATTCCACTGGTCGACCCCGGTGCCGGCTTCGGTGTCGTTCATCTGGTAGTCAGCCTTCACTACAACCTGGAATATCGGACGGACCTCCACCCCGACGGTCCGCACGGATTGCTCGCGGGCCGGGTTGATCGTGAAGCCTTCTGGCACTTCGCTCTGAGTATTGACCTGTTCGTATCGAAAGTACGGGGTCACACTCCATCCACTCTTTCCTCTACCGGCCAGGAGGTCGTACCCGGCCTGGACGTACCCGCCGCTCAGCGTTTCACCCACCGAGGCACTACCTGTGAGGTTGAGCGCTCGGTTCAGAGCAGCCACGTTGTCCAGCGAAGCGCGGGCATAGAGTGCCCGAAGCTCCAGACCGTGGGCCCGGTACTCGCCGTGGAGCTCCCCGATCAGGGTCTTCACCTCAAGTGACGGGTTGGACGTAGGGCTAAACAGACCCGAATTCCCGGCATAGAGGGAACCACCTACGAGCAGTCCCGCCGTGGGAGTGATGTCGGCTCTGCCCACAAACGAGGGGCTCCGGAGCTTGGCCGCTGCACCCTTCTGGCGCCCTCCGCGAAGCCCGCTGGATGAGAAACCGCCGGCGTTCAGCCCGTTGACCACATAGGCCCGATAGTCGAACATCCCAGCCCGGCCGACAACCCCAAACCCGTTTTCTCGCCAAGTTGAGGGCAGAATCAAAGATTCAGTCACTGGGCGGCGCGTGCCGAGATACACCGTGGGTTCATGGAATTCATTAACCAGACCCATGGGAATCAGAAGCATCCCACCCCGGAGACTCGCGGAATCCCTAAGCCGGTAGTCCAGGTACGCAAACTCCACCGATACCTCACCCCCGGAGCCCGTCGAGGCGTGCTCGAACTCCAGCTCGGAATTGAAGAGAACACGATCGTTGAACCGGTGGCCGAAATACACGATCGCACGGACAAAATCGAGCTGGTCCACTTTGCCCGAGGATGCCCCGGCGTCAGTTGCCTCGTCGAAGTTCTCGTAGAGCATCTCACCGTAGCCCGCGAGGGAGACGCCGTGCTTCCGGCTGTAGACGCTGGCAGCGGCAGGGCCGAGGCCGAGCGAGCGTCGCTGAGCTTCTGTCATCTCCTCTACCTTCTCCCCCTCGCTGCGGAGCTTCTCGATCTCCTCGGCCAGGATCGTGAGCTGTCTCCGAAGCTCCTCAATCTCCGGCGCGGACCCCTGTGGGCTCGCGGCGGTCAGCCGGCGCTCAAGCTCTTCGATCCTCGTCTCCAACTGTTTGATTCGATCCTGATCGGCATCCTCTGCTGCGGCCATTCCGGTCATAACCAGCAGAGCCAGGGCGACACACGGAAAATATCTCAACGCATCCTCCTGTCGAAAGAATACTCAGCGGAGCCCCTTCGACGGCATCCCGCCGCTTCGAGCCCCTTGAATCTGAGAACGATTATGAGAATCATTTTCATAGTCGATAACTATACGCAAATGCCGTCGCGTCGTCAAGAGGGGGTTTTCGTGCCCCAGGGGAACGTCAAAGTCGCACCGTGAAGTCCGTGCGAAATCGATCGGAGGAAACCGCAGATGACGCAGATTTCCGGAGGGATTACACAGATGGGATCATCACTCATCGCAGAGCCCTCCTCAAAGCGAATCCCACCGGCCTCGCGAAGCCATCGGCGGAATCTGCGCGAAGAATCTGCGA
>JACPPM010000144.1 GCA_016191015.1 Acidobacteriota bacterium
GCCGGACGGGCTCGTGGCGCTATCGACGCCCTGCTCGGCCGCCCCTGAGAGCCGCCGCGCGATCCACTTAGCCTGTGCTTTTCGCCAGCGGAATGCAGGGGACAAGCCCGTTCTAAGACGGAGAGGCCGTCAGAGCATGTCGACTGAAAAACTCCCAGATCAAGTCCGTCGCGCTGATCTTGTCCGAGGTTCTGCCCACCCAGGCCTCAGGGAGCAGGTTCCTGCCACCGGCCCACGTGTGGCCCATCCCCTCGATTGTGTACAGGAAAACCTCGCAACCCCCGCGCCCCGGACCCCAGCAGGTTGCCTTCACCCCGCCCCGATCGAGGATGATCCGCGCGCTCGCCTCCCCGCATCCGGTACCCCTGGCCCACCTCATCGCATCTTCCCATACAGAAGGCTTCGTGCCGGCCGATGTGCCTGACCACGGCATCCGGATCTCGCCTCCTGCCAACGGGTTGAGCGGATCGTCGGTGCCGGTGATGTAGAGGCACGGGACCGCCCGGCTTGGCGCCGGCGCCGGTTTCCAGCACGTGCCCGCCACCGGCGCGATCGCGGCGATTCGGTCCGCCAGCTCCTCCCCGATACGGAATGTCATCGAGGCGCCGTTGGAAAAGCCAGACGCGTAAATCCGCGTCGCGTCGATCGCGAATCGCCGGCGGAGGTCATCGATCGCAGCGCGGATGTATCCCACGTCGTCGGCCTTCATGATCGCCGCGAATCGCCCTGACCCATCATTCCACACCTGCGGGTTGAGCACGAAGTGGGCTGGTTTCGACGTGTCGGGCCGCGCGCCCTCCGGAAAGACCGCCAGGAATCGCGCCTCATCCGCCTTTGCCGTCCAGCCGGTCTCGGTCATCGTCCCGCGAGCCGTGCCGCCACCGCCGTGGAACATGATGACCACAGGCACCCGCGATGTTCCTTCGTACCCGCGAGGGACGTAGACAACGTATTCGCGATCCACGCTCCCGACCTTGACCGTGAGCCGGCGCTCTCCAGGCTCGGGGCGAGTCGCGGCCTGGGCATGCAATGCTGCCATGATCATCGCCGCTGCAATGAGCATCTGATGTCGCATGGCCAAAACGTAGGACTGCGGCGAGCCCGTGTCAAGGGAGAGCCGGAAGCCGGAACAACTGATCCTTGACCGCGCGCAATGGGAGTGCTCAAATGC
The DNA here is from genome assembly GCA_016191015.1 of Acidobacteriota bacterium. Lineage (GTDB taxonomy): Bacteria > Acidobacteriota > CAIWXX01 > CAIWXX01 > CAIWXX01 > JACPPM01. Next base: position 1,172 of record JACPPM010000144.1, read on the forward strand.
TCCCCGAGCGGCACAGTCTGAATGATCAACACGATCAGATTTCGACGACGAGCAGATCTTTCTGCGCGAGGTCCGGGAATGGGACCACGGCGTCTGATGTCGCGCCGGCCAGAGTTGATGATCGTGACGCGCGCAGATGGCGGCTGATGTGAAAGAAGATCCATCGCGCCCCGACGACACAACCACCCCGGTGACTCCCCCCGCGTCGACCGGTGGTGAGTTTCCCATCGGGTTTCCCGTCGAGGGATGGGACCGCTACGAATTCATCGCGTTGATCGCGGAAGGAGGAATGGGGCGCGTCTACAAGGCGATGGACAGAGTGCTGATGCGTCCCGTGGCTCTGAAGTTCCTTCGCGACGAGGACCCCGGGTTGGTTGAGCGGTTTATGCGTGAGGCGAGGACGCAGGCACAGGTGCACCACGAGAACATCTGCAAGGTGTACGAAGTCGGCGAGATCCGCGGGAGGCACTACATCGCGATGCAGTTTATCGAGGGCGACAACTTCGCCGCCTCCGCAGATCGGCTCCCACTGGAGCAGAAGATCGTCATCATGAAGCGGGTGGCTGAGGCGGTCCAGGCCGCGCACAGAGTCGGGCTGATCCATCGGGATCTCAAGCCGTCCAATGTGATGATCGAGCCGGGAGTTGACGGCGGTTGGGTTCCGTACGTCGTGGACTTCGGCTTGGCTCGCGACGTCACGGGGGCGGGATTGACCCTCACGGGCGTGGCACTCGGGACGCCGGCTTTCATGGCTCCCGAGCAGGCACACGGCGGATCTCAGGGGATCGATCGCCGGACTGACGTGTACGGGCTGGGTGCGACTCTCTACGCGGTCCTGGCCAAGACACCGCCTTTCCAGGGAGCGAGTGCTCTCGAGGTCATGGTGAAGGTGTTGGAAGATGAACCTGTGCCTCTGGACCGCGCCGCCGCGGGTGTCCCCAAGGACATCAGCAGGATCGTGATGAAGTGCCTCGAGAAGGATCGGCAGCGGCGATACGATTCTGCCAAGGCGGTCGCGGAGGACCTCCAGCGATATCTCGACGGAGAGCCCGTGCTGGCGCGGCCCGCGGGTTTGTTCTATCGACTGACGAAGAAGGCGCGGAGGAACCCGGCGGTGGTCTGGGTAGCCTCGGCCGCCCTCATCGCTGTGCTCGTCGTCCTCGGGCTCTGGACTCAGACTCGGCGGGCGGCCACGCAGCGGGCACAAGCCGCCCAGGCTTTCGGACAGAAGGTGGCGCGTGCGGAGGATTTGCTCTGGAAGGCGCGAACCATCGAGCTCCATGACACCCGCCCGACCGTGAACCTCGTACGAAAGTACCTTGGCGAAATCGAGCGGGACATGAAATCGATCGGGCCGGTTGCAGAAGGTCCTGGCTCTTTCGCGCTCGGCCGCGGTCATCTGGCCTTGGGCGAGATCGAGGAGGCACGGGCGCACCTCGAGAGGGCTTGGAAGATGGGGTATCAAAACCCGGATGTGGCCTATTCACTCGGGCACGTGCTGGGACTTCTCTACAGGCGGGAGCTGATTGAGGTCGGACGCATCGCCGACACACGGGAGCGCGATCGCGCGCGCGCCGAGGCCGAGCGGACCTTGCGTGAGCCCGCTCTCGAGTATCTCCGGCAAAGCGCAGGCAATGAGCTCACCACACCGGTCTTCCTCGAAGCTCTATTGGCGTTCTACGAGAACAAGTATCAACTTGGCGCCGAGAAGGCTCGAGCGGCGTTCGAGCAGGTTCCATGGCTCTATCAGGCCAAAGTCCTGGAGGGGAAGAGTCTCAACGCCATCGCCATTCAACTGATGAAACAGGGGCGATCGGTAGACGCCCGTGAGGCTATTGAGAGCGCCGGGGAGGCGTTGCGGCGGGCGGCGGCGATCGGGAGGAGCGACCCCGAGGTGTACGCCGGGCTGGCGACTCTGTACGAGGCGATCGTCTACGAAAGCGTGTGGAATCGGGGCGGATTTGACCAGGATGCCTTCGACAAGCTCGTGGCGAGCTCCGAGTCCTGCCTGCGCGCCGATCCCGATCATTCGCTTGCCTACGAGACCCTCGCCGAAGGCTACCTTGCTCTTACAGAGTACAATGTAGCCAGGGGCGCAGACGCGTCGCAGCCACTCGAGAAAGCCATCGCGGCGGGCACCGAGGCTGTTCGTCTGGATCCCAACAGGCCACACGCCCGCTCCCAGCTCGGCTACGCTTACTGGGAGATGGCCAAAGTCGAAGCGGGACACAAGCGTGACCCGCGAGCGCTCTTCGACAGGGCCGAGGATCACCTCAAACACGCCGCTAGCTTGCGCCCGCCGGACTACTACCTGTGGTGCCTCCAGGGGCTCGTCAGCCTTGACCGCGCCGGTGCCGAGGTGGCCATGGGCACCGGCAACCCGCGTCTTCACTACGAGACGGCCATCTCTAGCTTCCGGCAAGCGTCTACTCTGAGGCACGATGAACCAAGCCTACTCGTGAACGTTGCCGTAGCCCTGCAACGTCTAGCTGAGCTGCTCTCGGAGCGCTCGCCTGAAGATGCCCGCCTCCTTTGCGAGCAGGCTCTGGGTGCTCTTGAAGAGTCCATGAAGCTGAATCCGCAACTCTTCTGGACTCATCACGTGCGCGGCGATGTCCACGGGCTTCAGGGCTCGTTGGATGTTGCGGAGGGGCATGATCCGGCTCAGCAATTGAACCAAGCCAGGGCATGTTATCTGAAGGCTCTGGAGCTCAACCCCCAGGATTCTGAGGTGACATGGCGGCTCTCGGACTTGTGCCGTGTCCAGGCTCAGTGGGAGATAGACAATGAGCGTTCGCCGGATGCGTGGTTGTCGAGGGCGCGCGGAGGTGTGCGGGAGACCAACCCCGTAACGGAAGTAGATGTAGAGGTGAGGCTGGCGAACATTGATGTAACTCAGGGCAGATGGGAGATGCACGTCGGCCGCACACCTCTTGCGGTCCTGGGCCGCGCTCAAAGGAAACTCGAGATCTTCGCCTCGACATCATTCGGCGCCGCGCTGGCGTGGGAGTCCCTGGCCGAAGTGCATATGTTGCGAGCCAGGTGGCTGTCGGCTCACGGTGGCGACCCGGCGCGCGATCTCGAGGAAGCGCTCAACTTGACCGCACGCGCCCTGCCCTGGGAGTACACACGAAAGCGGATCTCGCTCCTGCGCGCAGAAACGCTGCTCCTGAAGGCGCGGCGCGAGAGGAGCTCAATCGAGAAGTGTGCACTCGCCCGAGAAGCACTCACGCTGCTAGAGGCCGTGACGGGATGCACATTTGCGCGGGAAAAGCACAGGCTCGAGCTCATTCATACGGCAAGCAAGGCGTCCCTCGATTGTCGGCCGACAACGCAATGACGGAAGTCCGCGAACGAGCTGCTGATTTCAGTCGTGGTGGTCTCAGATGGCAAATTCGGTGTACCGGCGGTTAGTGTCTAAGAAGTTGAGTGTTGACACGAAATGGCAAAACGTTCGAGTGGGTGAGATCCTCCGAACCCCTCTCAGGAAAGCAGGAAGGGAGGAATGCAGGAACGGAGCAGTCATCTCCGGAGCTCAGGGTGGCATCGA
>JACPPM010000145.1 GCA_016191015.1 Acidobacteriota bacterium
GACCTACCCTCCCTGCCCCCGCGGGGCTGCTACTGCGGAGGCCGAGGGGAGTGAGTCCGTGATAGAGCTGATTGCTGCATCGCCTTCCCTACGCCGGTACGATCCGGATCAGGTTCGGAGGGTGTCATCTCAGGCCGTGAAGGCCACCCCTAGGCTCCTGTGTAAAGTGAATCTCCCGCAATCGTCGCGTCTGGGATCCGGAGAATCTCAATATCCTCGTCGAGCATCTGAAGTGCGCCGCCTTTGAGCTGCCGAGCGAGGAGGGTGAGCGGTTCGGCGCGCGCCCGTTGCGCGAGATTCTGGCGATGCTGATCGAGCGAGGCTTCCTGCACCTCAATCAGGGGAAGCACTACTGGGTGCGGGAGGCCTATCCGGCCGACGCGGTCAGCCTGCGCTCGATCAGCTCCGACAACTTCGTAGTGGTAGACCAGACGAGCGGCGCGCCGGAGATCATCGCCGAGGTCGACTTCCGGTCGGCGCTGCAGACGCTGCACGAGAAGGCGATTTATCTGCTCGAAGGCCGCCGCTTCATCGTCGAGAAGATGGACTACGACGAGCGCAAGGCGTACGTGAAGCGGACCGAGGTCGACTATTACACGAACGCGATTTCCTATCGAAACGTGAAGGTTCTGGAAGAATTCCGAGGCGAGGAGATCGCAGGTGCGCGCAAGTCGCACGGCGAGGTGCACGTGGCGCGGCAGGTGGTCGGCTTCAAGAAGGTGAAGTTCCACACGATGGAGAACGTCGGCTTCGGCAATCTGCAGCTCCCGCAGGACGACCTGCAGACGACCTCGTTCTGGCTGCGGCTGGACGGCAAGCAGGTCGCGGCGCTGGGAGGGACGCCCGACGAGCGCGTGCTAGCGGTGTGGGGTCTGAGCTACATTCTGCACCGCCTGGCGCCGCTCTTCCTGATGTGTGACGCAGGCGACATCGACGAGGCGGTTTGCGATGACCAGACCGGCAGCCCGCTGACGCCGGTTCAGCAGCGCCCCGCCGCGTTTCGCCGCGAGCCGCTCCCGTCGCAGTTCGATCCGGTGATCTTCCTGTACGACAACTACCCGGGCGGCATCGGCCTGAGCGAACCGCTGTTCCGGTTGTCGGGGCGGCTGATCGAGCACGCAGCTGAGGTGGTGGCACAGTGCGAGTGCTCCGCCGGCTGCCCGTCGTGTGTCGGCGCCCATATCGATCCCGGCCGCAACCTCAAGCGCATGGTCGTCGAGATCCTGGCGGGGTTGGGGGCGGTGCGCTCGACCTAGCCCATCGTGCTCGCCCGCAAGGACGCGCATCAATCAACTGTGATCCACACGGGATCGGGGCCCAGCACGAGGCGGATGCTCCCGCGCTCGGGGGTGAGCCGGGTTGCCGGGAATGCCGCTGCGGGGTCGTCCGGATCCACGTTCGCGCCTCTCGCCCTGGCCGGGATCGCTGGGCGCGCGATCGCGTTCGGTCCGCTCCAAGGAAGTGTCAGAGAGATGGTGTCGCCTGGTTGGTAGCCGGGTACGAAAAACGTATCCCACCATGCGATCACGATCGAGCCGCCGCTCGGGATGGTGAAACGATAGGCGCGCGTGAAAGGAACCCGAGTGGCCTGCTGCTCTACGCGATCGAATCGACACGACTCGATGCGCCGGGTCAGCTGCCACAGCGCCCAGTAGCCCAGCTTGCGAGTGCCGGGCGGCGCGCCGTGGCCCGTGTAGATCAGACCGGTGTGATCGAAGTAGTCGGGATCCTCCCACGATCCGAACCCCTCGGAGATCCCGTATGCCCAGAAGATCCTCTCGACACCTGCCGCGAAACCGGCCACGAAGCGCTTCACAAGATCCCGGGCCTGCTCCGCTTCGGTCGCCGTCATCGTCGCCGGGCCTTGCCCGACTGTGCCCGAAAACGTGCCGCACTCGGTGGACCAGATCCGGGTCCGCGAGAACCCTCGGTCGTCCAGGTGCTTCCTGATGGACCGCGCCTGGGTTTCGATGTGCTGGTATCCGACCGGCGGAAGCGGTGGCCGCATGAGTGTTCCGCCTCTCGGATCTCCGTAGTTATGGAAGTCGAAGACATCTACGCAGCAGCCGTCCAGCTCGTCGAGCACGGCGTCGAAGTACCCCAGATTCCAGTCAGCCGCTCCCCCCATGATGACGACAACGCCCGGGTCCACATCTTTGATCGCCTCGTAGGTGAGCCTCTGCAGCTTCGCAAAATCCGCGCGCCTCGGCAGCGGCGGGGGGAATCCGAGTTGGATATCGGGCTCGTTTCCGACCTGCCAGACTCTGACCCCGGGGTACCTCCTGATCGTGGTCTGCACGAACCGGCGGTAGGCCCGCACGTCGGTGGGCAGCCAGCTCGCGTACCTGGAGTATCCCCACTCCGCCGGCTCCACCGCAATGTTCCACATGACGGAGAGCCCGGAAGCCAGAGCCTGCGCGATGCACGCATCGTAATCGAATGCAATGGGCGTTCCTCCCGGGCCGATCGTCGTCCCGGCGTAGTGCATCAGGCTGGGCTCCCCCGTTCGATCCGGGTCCACGACCGCCCAGAAGATGTCAGGTGAGTTTGCGTTTCGGGTCCAGGTGACGCCCGCCGCGCGAGCCGGCTCGAAGGGATCGCCGGGGACACCGAAAGCGATGGCGGGGTGAATCCCCACGTGTCCCCCCGTGACTGCCGCGGTTCGCCAGAAGTCGCTTCGGCCTTCCCCCAGGGGGAGGCCTGGAACAGCCACTACGAAGATGATTGCGCCGACGCACGTGAGTCGTGCACGACGGTGAGACAACACGATCCTACCTCCCTTGGGGGGCACGGCCCCGCCGCAGTTCGCTCAATTGATGTTGCTGTTCCTCGGAGAGCTGGTTCTTGATGCCAATCAGCATCGCAAGATGAATCCGCTTGATCTCTCCCTCGATCTCGGTGATGCGCTTCGAGGTGTCAAGGGTCTTGGCCGCATCGACTCGCGAGCCTGCGAGCAAGCTCTCTAGCAGTGCCGTGGCCTGGTGCATTTCCCATTGCAGACGCATGATCTTCGACTGAGCTTCCTGCACGGCCTTGATGATGTCCTCTCGTTGCTCGTCGCGAATCCCGATCTCCGTCTGATGCACCATGATGAGGTCGGGTGGGAACAGGTACGCCTCGATCGGGCTTTCCTGGCCGGGTGGTGGCGGCGGCTGTGGCTGCCCGGGCGGAGGCGGAACGATCATGGTCTGAGCTTTTTCCCCGCTGCCCGCGGGGCTGGTCTTCGACTCGCGCCCGGGGCGATCACAGCCGAATGGCGCGATGAGGGCGCAGAGTACCACCAACCCCAGTCCCCAGCGACAACCTCTCACCTTCTCTCTCATTGGGTATCTCCTTCCAATTGTCCGAATGACACAGTCAGCGGGACGAGCTCCGAGCCTGTTTCGATGCCCGGCAGCGCTGGTGCCGCCACAGTGCTCGGCGGCTCCAGCAGGCAATCGAGCGGCAGCGCAATGCGAGTCGTCAGAACGCGTATCGTAGGCCGCTGCGGTTCACGATCCCACAACAGCGCGAAAGCAGCGATGACGGCGGCGGCGGTCGCCAGCCCCGCCAGCGTTAATGAGAACCCTGAGCGCGCACGCCTCGCAGGATGACTGCCCCCGCTCGCGGCCCCCCCCAACACGCGTTGGAAAGGTGGCGTTCGCCGATCGTCGACGCGCCGCAGGGACTCGAAGAGCCCGCGCAGATCCTCCTCTTCACCTAACATACCCGGCTCATTCCCACCGCTTGGAGCTCGATTCGAAGCCGTTTCTTTCCTCGCTCATAGTGACTCCTTGCGGATCCGACGGAGACCTGCATCACCTCGGCCGCCTCGGCCACGGACATGTCCTGGTAGAAGACCAGGTTGATGACCTCTCTCTGTCTTCGGGGAAGCTTCCCCAGCGCTGAGCGCAGAGCTTCGGCTCTCTCATCCTCGTCCCCTGTCTTCGGGGCCGCGGAGTAGCCATCCGAGCGATGCCATGCATAGGTACGAAACTCCAACAGGCGATGCAACAAAGCGGTGCGCCGGCGTTCCAGAGCCGTCAGGCGGATCACACCGAACAGCCATGTCCTGAATCGGGAGCGGGCCGAGAACCGCGCCGAACCATCCACGACCTTCATGTAGACCACTTGCAAGACCTCTTCTGCTTCGCTGCGATTGCCACGACAACATGCGAGCGCCCACGCAAAGCTCCGTGCGTGGAGCCGCTCCAACTCCGCGACGACTTTCCCGGGCTCCTCAGGACTCAGACCTGATTCGCCCGGCTCATCCATTTCGCCTACTGTGTTGCATCGCAAGCCGGCTCATATGACAACGGCTCGTGATGCACATTACCAGAAGTCCGAGCCTCGGATGAAGCAGCCCCCCACGCTCCGCTGGTGGCCGCACGCGTTCCGGCACGGAGAAGCTATAGGAATTTGCTTTTCGGGATACCCCCCACCCGAACCGATCCACCAGCTGGATGGGGTGTTCGCCGATCGGGTTGGGATGAAAACATGTGTCAAAGGTAGGACGAAAAGGTTGAGCCGTCAAGTTGTCGTGGATTGTTGCGTTCGGGAGGCACACGTTCGGCCTTGCTTCGTGCGCGAGCGGCGCTGATCTAGAAGTAGTAGAAGTCGGCCGATCCGGAATCGGGTTCCGGGGAGCCGACCGGTACGGGTGGGGGATGCGCCGGTAGCTGAAAAACCTCGAAGACGAACTTGATGCTCACCAGGATCTTTCCGACCACATCCGACTGCGTTCGCGCCTCGATGACCGAAATCACTTTGAGCTTCGAACCGCATTCGCAAAGGAGTGGGTCAGCCTCGTAAACCTGCTGAATTAAGCGAGCCCATGACTTCCGTCGAGCCTTGATCCAATCCCCCTCGGGCTCGCTTCTGGCTCTTCCTGGAGAGGCGTCGGAGTGCGGTGTTGATTCGCGGTCGGCTTGCTTTCCTCTATGGGCGTTTGAATAGACACCCATGTAGTGTGTCAGCTGGCAACCTCGATCTGGGATGTGCAAGGTGAGGCGAGCGATCCAATCGAGGTAGTCGAGGGACTGGGAAGGAGGTCCGAAGAGGCCTCCAATGTCTCGGTCGGGTCGTGTACCTTTGGCGAAGTACTTCACACGGGGCCCGTCATCTACGATCAATCGACCGGAAGCCGCCGGCGCTCGCACCGTGCACATACCGATCTGCACGATCTCCTTCGTGTCTGTGATCGGAGGGCCGATCCAAGCGTCGAAACCCGTGTGCTTCCACGACGTGATCTTCTCCACGAGCTCGTGACCGATCAACCCCTTTTCAAGTAGTATCGAGAAGACCTTGGCCTGGAACAATTCGCGCACAGTCTTCGCGTCAATCGCTGAAGCAGACTCGAAGTCGCCATTTGGGAGGAAACCACCACATGCTACGAGTCCGTGAATATGCGGCATCCAATTCAAAAACTCGCCAGCGGTGTTGATCGTGAGAATAGCGCCGGGCATGGCATCCTTCGAGATCGATGCTTTGAAATATTCGCCCAGGGCATTCCACGCACAAAGGCACAGGTGGGGAAGAAGGTCCCTGTGAAATTTGAAATAGGGTCTCAAGAGTTTCGGCAAGGTGAAAACAACATGGCGACGATCGACCGGTTTGAGCACCTTCTCCTGAACGAATTCGGCCCAGAGAACCGCGCGTTTGGTGCCGCAACTGGGGCAAAAGCCTCTTGTCTTGCAGCTCAGCGCGAGGAGCTTTTCCGCCCCGCAGTCTGGGCACTTGAGGCGAGCGAACCCCCCCAGGAAAACGCCGCATTGAAAATACTTCCCGACGACCTTGTCGATGACGGCGCGCCACCGGCCGTACTCTTTCTGGAAGCGTTCTTCGTGGGCAGCTTTGAACTCATCGAAGTGATGATAGAGGACGGCGAAGAACGGAGTTTTTTCGGGATGACGCGGTTTGTACGGCGCTGGCTTCCCAGTTTCTGAACGCGACGTGGCCATGATTCGAGCGTGGACGCAATTTCGGGGCCATCGCCGCCTCGTGCGTATCTCCTTCAAGATCCGGCGCAACGCTCCAGAGGTGACCGTCAACAGTAGTTGACACGCTCTCGGGCGCCACCCGTCAAATCGCAGGCCAGGAGCGTGGAATCAGAGTTCTGTCACCAACGGGTGACATGTCAACAATCGTTGACGGCCCCGGACTAAACCGGATCCAATCCGCCCGCCGTCCGTCTCGATGGCGGGCCGGGAAGGTGTGGCAGCAGCACCGCTGACCCCCTCGCTGCGGGTCCTACCTTGCCGTTCTCCTCGATCGTGACAAGCCCCTCTGGCTTGAGGTGACCTCGGACGATGTCAGTCGCATCAGCGATGAGGAGATGGCGCGAATCAACATCGATGCGTCTGCGGGTCTGGTGCCAGCGCGCCACCGGCCGTGCCCTTTCTCTCGACGTGCGTGAGGGGACGCGGTTCGATGACATTCGTGTTCAGGTCGCCCCTTCCTCCATTTCGATTCAGGCCTCCTCAGCAGAATCTGTGGGTGAACCGGCACGCACGACACTCGCGCAATCGCTGGGAATAGATCGCTGTCGTTGTCGTCGACGAAGCGGTCCTCTCGCTGACCGGATACCGCCTGCCCGATCCGCTGTCGATATTCTACGAAAAGCGCGACGGCGGCGTTCGCGATCATTACCTCCGCGGGGGATAGCATCACCACAGCGACAGGCGCGACACAGCGCAAGGCACTGCCTGCTAAGCACCGTCATCGGCAGACTGCCAGCGGCCGACACCCCAGCCACCGGCATCTCTGTTCCTGTTCACTCCACAACACACGGCTCCAAATCTGGCCCGATTCATAAGAGCGAACGTGGCCATGTCTTCGAGCGCGGCGAAGCATAGCTCTGTCCTTAGTCCGTAAGCCAGATTCTCCTAGTTCACAAGGAAGTCGCAGAACGCGATGAACTCCTCGAATAAGCGCACGCAGAGCCGGTTGTCGCCATTCACTTCCAAGGCACGCATCGTATTCACGAACCCTTCGTAGCCGCTGTGTATGTAGAGGTACTTGAGCATCGTCTCGCGGGTCTCGGCGTCGCGCAGGGCCGCCGCGACCGCGAAGTGGAGGTAGCGCGAGTTCTCTCCAAAGAAGTCGGTATGTGGATACATCATCTCTTGCAGATACCGAGTCAGCGGCTCAAGCCCGCCCGATACCTCATATGTGTGGCGCACTATCGTGTCCCAGGACTCCTTACCGCTGACGACGATCCTCGTCTCATATGTGGCCAACTGCTTGAATAGCCTTACCAACTCCTTTGTAGAACTGGCCTTCCTGACCTTGGCCACGAATTGCGCCTCGCTCATGACGGGGTTGGGCCGCTCGAACTTGTCGGTCGTCTCCGTCGGCAGATTGGGCGCCTTGTGGAATTTCTTGCAGAGCTTCGTGTATTCGACCCGCTCCTCTTCCTGAAGCCCCCAGAAATACATGACCTTCTGGCGCCGGATCTCTTCAAGAAGCGCGTGCGCCTTCAAGAAGGACTGCCGCTTCTCGGCTTGTGTGAACACATCGTCCCGACACACAGCGAGATAGACCCGCAGCTTCTCCTCGAAGTAGTCGGGGTTGGGCTTGCCCTCGTAGTCGTAGTCCTTCCCGTAGCCCTGCATCTCCTTCTCGATCTCCTCAAAGGAGAGGCCCAGGCGGATTTTGGCCCTGAGGATGCCGGTTAAGGCGTCGTTGCGCATGTAGTGGCCGTAGGACCGGTGCCCGATCTTCTCGCGGAACTCCTCGGCGAGTTTCAGGTCGAAGGTCGCGACCATGGCGAGCAGTTGGTTCGGGCCACGCCAAGTTCCCTTGCCGTCCGTGATCTCGGCAACGCGCATCGCCAAATCGAAGGTCTGTCTTGCGTATTTCTCAAGCTGGTCTCGTGGCGCCCAATTGTTGCGCCAGAGGATTTCCAACGCATCGATCAGGATAACGCTAACGATCACGTCCTTTCTCCAGCCGTGCCGGAGAATACCCTCGTTGAGACCTTTCGAGATGAAGAAGACGGCGCGCGCCGGGTTCAGAGACGAGAAGAGGATGGCCAGGTCGAAGCAGTCGGTGACCACCTCGGAGTTCTCGCGCGTCTTTGACGACAGCTCCTGCGCGATCGCCTCTATCTCCTGCTCGTTCACCAACCGGGAGAACAGAGCATTGTCGAGAAGACGGAGCGACCGCAGGAAGACGCGCAGCGAGATGTCGCGGTCCTCTCCCAGTATCAGCCGCTTCATGGCCAGCAGGCCCTCCGGGTCGGACTTCGCCTCGACGAAAATCCTGACCCAGAGCTGGGAGATCTGCCACAGAAATTCAGCGCGCCCGGCACGTTCGTGGGTGGATAGGTAGGTGCGATAGGACCTGACGACCCGTTGGATCGACCTCTGCCCCCGAAGCAGGGCGACGAACTCCGTGAACAGAGCCGCATAGAGTCCGAGATCGCTGAAATGGCCGTGCCCCAAAGGAGCACGCTGATCTCGGGGTAGGAGTTCATCGAAGCGGTGTTCCCCGAGAGAAAACGCCAGGAGCGCGTGCTTGTGCACCCCTGTCCGCATGTGCAAATCAATCGGCCGCGACTCGCGGAGTTTCGATAGCTGCTCTCTGGCCACCACCTTATCGGGCTCCTGAAGCCCGAGTCCCAGAACGCTGCGGAAGAAGCAGATCGCGTGGGCGTTGGTGGCTGTCACGGGCGGCAGCCGGACCAGGACCTTCTTCGCGTGCTTCTTCAAGACCGGACTCTTGAAGAAGTAGGGCAGGTGCTCGATCTGGGCTAGCTCTTCGAGCAGTGCCAGGTTTTCTGAATTTGCGAACTTGTCCAGTTCCTTCTCCAGGTCCTTGCCCCTCTGAGCGATGCAGACGCGCAACAAGGCCCTGACGACCTGGTCGCGTTGGCTTACTTCCCCGCTGTATTGGGGCTGCGGCGACAGGCGGTCGTATAGCCCACGGTCGAGCTTCTTGAACACATTCGCAAGGGGCTCCTTCTTGATCACGAGGCGGATGTAGAACCAGTCCTCGATCTGTCGTGTGATTTTCTCGTTGAGCGCATCGAGCGCCTTGGGCGAGCCTGCCTTGTGCTTCTCGCGCGCGGCCTGGTCTTGCTTTTCCAACGCAACAAGAAGCTCCTCCGCGAACTGCTTCTTGCCCGCAGACCAGAATAGGGCGATGTTAGTGGGCGTGGCCTCTATCTTCTTCCCCAGTTGAACGTTCTCATCGCTCGTAATGCGATCGAACACGGCCGGCTGCTGGAACACGATGGACGGGACGAAGCTGTCAGAGAGGCTGTAACCGGGTGCATCGGCGCCGTGGCCCGGGTGCTTCCCCAGATAGACGTCGATGAGATTGAGTTCCAACAGTCCGGCGAGATCGCCGTCGCGCTCGTATTCCTGGCGCAGGAACGGCAGGAATGCGCCCTGGAGGAAGTCTCCGTTCGATAGGAAGTCGTTGCGAATGATCTGCCGATTGGCGCGGTATTCGCCCTTGAGCTTTCGAGCAACGAAATACTCCTGATACCGGCGGTGCTGATATATGAACGAATCCTGGGCAGAGGCCGCCGCGTCAGGGGCCGCGAAGAAATGAGAGCAGAGGTAGGCGATGATCGCGTTAGTGTCCTTGTAGCTGAGACGCGGGATCTTGTTGAGGATCAGCCGCTGGAGATCATCTCGCGTGAATCGGTATTGGAAGCGCTTCTGGAACTCCAGCGAGATGTCCTCGTTGAGGGTGATGATCGCGTCCCTCTTCGGATCAAGCAAGTTCAACTCCTCGATGTTCTTCTTGAACCGGGGCTCATCGAGCAGAAGGGCGACCTTCTGGCGGAAGAGGTCGACGACCGAGTAGTTTGGGCCGAGACGCTCGATGGTTTCCCAGAGGAGGCTCAGGAGAAAGACATCCTTGATCTCGCTGAGAAACGCGGGAGCCCTGGTCCTAAGCTCCTCGAGAACCGCGGCCTTACTGCCGCCATCTCTGGTCTGGAAGTAAGTCTCCAGATGTGACGCCGCCAACGAGTCGAGTTCGGTCTGCCTAGCTGAGGGGAAGTAACTCCCGAATAAGTAGCGGTTCGGGTTCGCTGCCCGGCAAGAGACAATGATCCTGTTCGTCGTCTCGGCCTTAGAGAGAACCGTCAAGTAAGACAAGACCGCGTCGGCCTTTTCCGGGCTCAGCTCATCGAGGCCGTCGAACAGGTAGGCGAAACCACTCTTGCTGTGGCGCACGTCGTAGTCTCTTTGTCGATTGCGGATCACGTTCTCGACCGTCTCCGCGACGCAGTCCTTGAGGTTCACGAGCATGGGAAGCACCTGGCTCTCTGCGATCGCGGCCCGCATGGTCTTGAGGTCGGAGCTGCGCACGTGGCCAACACCCAGAAGAAGGTCGTGCATGAGGATGGACTTCCCGGCGCCCGGCTGCCCGAGGATCAGCGTCACCTTGTCCGTCGCGGAGACGAGAACCTTGGTCGAATCCTTGTCTGCCAGACCTTTGAGCGGGATGCTGAGGTGAGTCGGCGAGAGGATGAGTGTCGTCGTGTCGGGGTCGCAGCTGCTCTTGAAGAATCCGAACTCATCGCCGTGCCCGAAATAGAGTTGGCCCAAGTCCAGGTTCTGGGGTTTGAGCAGGGAAGCGGTGAAGTGACTCGGCACCCGCCACTCGATCTTGACGCCTGCGGCTGCGGCCCAGTTCTCGATGCGTTTGTGAGCTTGCGAGCCGGAGCTGATAGGCTTGTTCAAGTAGACGTGGACAACATCGAGCGTGCCTTTGAAATACCGTAGGGCTTTGTCGAGGGACTCCTTGATCTGGGCGTAGCCGATCTGCTGGTCAAAGAATTTGGCCTGATAGCCGTGATGTTTGCCCTTGTAGAGGATTGGCTTCGTCTCTAGGCCGGCTTCATTAAAGTCAGCGCGGACGCCGGACACGGCCCCGAACTCGCGGCAGAAGAGGTGGTAGCAAAGCTCCTCGAAGGCACTCCGAAAATTCGGATTCTTGACGCGGAATTGATCGAAGTCGATTCGGGAAAAGGGACTTGGCATCGACCTAGATGACGTTCTTCGCTTCTCCAGACAGAGAGAGCTCAAAGTGAAAGAAGGACTTCGGATCTTGCAATTGCTTCTGACACTGCTACCGGAAATTAGGCCACTGCATCTGTGCCTTCGAGTTCAGGTCGAAGATGCAGTGCCTTGAATACCCGGAACATGCTGTTCCGTTCGGGATTTGCGCGCTTGGACACCATTCGATGGAGACTCTCTCGCATGAGGTCGGCCTCCTTGGCTACCTGCGTCATGCTGGGCTAGGGCTACAGGAATTTTGAACATACCATTTGCTTTTCCGAGTCTCGGATGGCCAAACCGGCGGATGTGGCGGACGGGTATCGTCCGTCCGGTTCGTATCGAGAACATGTCCGAAATGTAGGACGACACGATCATCGTGTCAAGTTGTTCGCAGATTTTCGCGCGGACCGGGGAGGCCTCCGGCAAATGGTCGAGCGGAGAACTACATGTGTACATATAGTAGAAGTGCTCCGCCGCCGCGGTCTCATCAGCGGGGATCTTGTGGACAAGGTGATGTGCTGGCGCCACAGCGGCTTCGATGCGTACTTCGGCCCGCCCATCCCGAGCCTGGCAGAGGCGGTCACGGTGGGACTCTCCGTCATGCGGCAGCCGGTGGCAGCCAGCCGGCTCGTGCTAGAGCAGGGCCCGGTGGTGCGGTATTTCGCGAAAGGGATTGTTCCCGGCAAGGATACCCTTGGGCTGTTTGAGCGTGAATCGAGGACGTTCGATTACCCCGAGTGGATGGCACGTGTCACAAGTCACATCCCGGACCGGGGTGCGCACCTCGTCCATTACCTGGGCGCCTACAGCAACAAGCACAGGGCCTGTGAAATGGCGGGCGGCACTGAGTCGCCGTGCACCTCACTTGACCGCTCCGAGCCCATCTCCACGAGTGATCGGCGCGAGGCCCGCCGCCGCTCCTGGGCACGCGTGATTCAGAGACTTTGGGAAACGAACCCGCTGCTCTGCGAGAAATGCGGTGGTCAGATGAAGATCATCGCCTTCATCGACGCCAAAGATCAGGCTCAAGTCGTAGCGGCCATCCTCGACCACATCAAATGGCGCTTCGAGGTCTTGTCCCTGCCCGCTCGACCGCCGCCGCTGCCCCTTTCCGAGGAACCGGGACGGCGCCGCCTGCGAATACTACCACTACCATATCTGATCAACCTCGCGGCCCCACGGCGGGCGGACTCTGTCTACGCGCCCGGTGCCGCTCTCCTCCCTGCGCGCACGATCTTCGCATTGACCGCGATTTGGACCCCTGATACCATCCTTGCCATGGAAACGCGCTGGCCACCTGACCGGAGAGCCCTCCGAAGGGGAAAGGGACAGTCCGGACCGTCCCTTTCCCCTTCGGATTCCCTCATCTCAGCCTCAGTAGACGAAAACCATTCTCCTTTAGACCAAAAGAAGCATAGCTAGATAACTACATACGCATGTTTTCTAGTTTCGTGAGACGCCCCGGCCTTTTTGGAAGGCGACTCGTTTTTGGCAGTGGATGCGTGAGTTAAAGGGTGCGAACATGTGGAATCCATTCAAAAGAACTTTCCAAGCTGACCTGGTTGGTGCGGGGCTGGCTGAGATCGTTTGGGATCAAATGGAGCCGGAGGAAATCCGCAAGTTCGTCGGGGCACTCGAGGACCAGGGACTGGACGATGACCAAGTAAATCATATCAATCATGAAATCATGTACCTAAAGGTCTTCGCGGTCGATTTTGCAGTTTCATCGGTACTCCAAACGCAGCAGAAAAGGGAGGTCTTGGATGCTTTCTACCTCATGTGCTTCAAGGGAGCATTGAAGAGGAGCGAGGAAGTGACCAGAGGAGTGCTGAAGGGGCACGAGGAGGATATCAAAAGCAGGTTGTGGGATTATGCAAACGCCGTGAAGACGGAGCACCAGATGGGCTATGGGTGGACTGTTTCTTGCGCGTTTGCAAAATGGTGCGGCTTTCCGGATCATCCGGCGTTGATCACCATGGGCACGTCCGTATTCGGGAACACGAGCAACGCGGTTGCAAAGATGCTCAAATCAATCGTTGTGAAGTAGTCTGGCTTCTCGTGCCCTTCTCGCTCGCGGTCTACTTTTTCGATCGCTTCGATCCGGCTCGGCAAATGAGGCACACGACCAAGCCCGGGCGTTTCGCGCGCTTCGCAGCGCGCTCCCGTGGCGAAGCCGTAGCGAATGACACAGCCGTCGCGTCCACCGCTGCCATCCATCTCGCGCCTGTAGCGACGTCGTCAACGACGTGGAGAGCGGTTGTCGCCGAGGCGCGCATGACATGGGACAGCGCTTCCTTCCTGAGGTGGCTGCTGCTCGTTTCGGCCGTGCTGGCTGGAGCTCTCCCCATCGGTGAGATCAACGTGGGAGTCGCCATTTTTCTCATTCTTCTTGCGCGCTTCTGCTCGAACGTCGAAAACGGGTCGGGTAGGCACCCCGGCCGGACCGGGTGCGGGGGCCATGTCACAGCCCCATCTGCTATGGAACCGGGATTTCGCAGAAGACGCTGGAGTCATCCACCTCGACGATGCGCGAGGCAAGGCCGAGGCTTTCGGTGAGATTCCGGAAGCGCTCGGGGCTCACAGTCGTCGCGCGAAAGCCGTCCTTGCAGGCGATGACGCCGTCGCCCGTCGCCGCGTAGTCGATCTCTCCGACGAGCCCGTGTGCCGCCTGGATCTCGAACCACTCGAGACGCTGCGTCCAGAACTTCGCCGAGTAGCTCGAGAACAGCACCAGGCCACCGGAGCATGTGACGCGACTCGCTTCGGCGATGAGTGAGGCATGATCGACACCGAAGGCGGAGATTCCATTCTGGATACAGATGGTGAGATCAAAGGAGCGATCACGGAAGGCGAGCCGCGCCGCGTCCATGGCTGCCAGCCAGACGCCCCTCCGAACGACGATGTCATCACGGGCCATCCGCAGACTCGCGAGCGAAGTGTCGATTCCGGCGACGCGAGCGGCCGCCGGGATGAGCACGCGAAGCACGCGGCCGTAGCCGCATCCCAACTCCAGCACGCGCGTATCCGGCCCAACGCGCCGGGTGACGAAGTGGATCTCAGCCTGGAGGTACGTTCTCACCGCCGCAGTCGCGAGCTCGTAGCACGCCTTCAGTCGCTCAGCGGCTAGCTTCTCGGAGTAGTAACTCATTCGTCACGTCAGGAATAGGGAGCTCAAAGCTCCCTGACTTCGTGAAGAGATCTTAGCGAGCCCAGGGCGGTCGGGCAAATTGCTCCGCGTCAGTGATGGGACCGTGCCTTGATCTTTGAATCCTGTCTTTCTCAGACCACGTGGGCACCGCTTATGAACACCATGCCTTGAGTTGGGGCACGGCGGCGCAGAAATCCGATCTATCATCACTCGCCCTGAAGCTCCAACCAAGGATCCCCTGGTACCCACCTTGAGAAGCAGCTTCCAGGTACTCGCGGACGGTGTACCTGGTCTTCGCGCTCGGGACCTCGCCCACGAAACATGGTTTGTCGAGAGCAAGATCGGCGCACGATGGCCACGGGAACGGCTCATCGGGCTCGAAGTGGTCGTACCAGTGGAATTGGTAGAGATCCAGCCCCTGCCCCGTCCAATAGTGCAGCCATTGTCGACGGGCGCTGCCTACCGTTACCTTCTGGGCGTCATATCGGTGGACGGCGCTGGCACAGGCCCGAACGAATGCCTGCATCTCCGAGATCCCGACGGGATCGATGCCGACGCGGTCCGCGTCGCCCGACCTCTCACGATCCTCGGATTCCCGAGGTTCGATGGAGAAGCCGGGTCTTCGAGGAATTCTCAGCATGAGCTCTGTATCCTTTTCAACCTCCTTCATGACCCATTCCGGCTCGTTGATCAGGTCCCAGGCAAGGATCTGCGGATGATGAGCGTATCGCGTGAGAAGCGGTTTGAGCGCGTTGTTGATGTAGGTCGCTCGCTTGGCCGGGTTTCTTATGAGGTCCGAATGGCCACCGAGCCACACTCCTTGCACCATGCGGGGTCGGTAGCACCAGGTGAAGTCGATAAGGACCGGTATAAGCAAAAGGTTGCGCCTCTGTGCGGCCGATATCAGCGCGTCGAAGTCCTCAAAGAAGCGTTCGTCCAGGCCGGTTACTTCGCCCGTGGAGCCGAACTGGGGCGACGCCTCCCCATCACAGAAAACGAAAACTCTGATGACCCTTCTTTGGCAACCGGAAAGAACGCGTGCCAGATAATCGAAATCCTCATCAACTTCCAGCTTCTCGAACTTGAAGACAACAGGAGGGTTCGTGTGCAGTGTATAGTCATCGACATAAATCACATCACGAAGTTTGGCGTCAGAGTAGTCATTCACTCCGAGCTTGTAACCCACTGCGATCACCCGACTTGGGTCAAAGGACGGGTCCACGTAGCCTGGCGTATCGGAGAGACTGGCACGGATCGACCTGCACTTTGCTACCCAACCCGGCTGGATGTCCTTCCACGGACTGTACCATGCAGGCCAATCCTTCCCCTCGCTCTTGAGGAAGAGCTGCACTCCGTTGCGGGCACCCTCGTCTCCAAGACTTCCAGAGGGCAGCCAGACATCACAGCTCACGCTTCCGTTCCTCATGTCTACGGGCACGGCAATCCTGCGACAGGAAGCCCTGGAATCGATGGGGGCATGTTCCTTGAGACTGATGTGGACTTCACCACGGGATCTGGAATCGATGGCGCCATTCAGGTCCGCTTCTATGCAGAGCGAGTGCTCCCCTCCGCAATCGTTGTCCGGGCAGGGGCGCGCGTGCTTGAAGCCTCGGCTGTTCTTGTAAGTTTGGTACGTCCACCCGCCCGTGCTGAGGCCGTCGTGCCCCCAGGCGTTCCATCCGTAATCATGTCCATAGACAGCCCAGGGCCAATTGGCGCCCACGAAGAAGTCGTCTTCTGGTGGAGTCGCCGAAGGACTCCAGCGCGACCACAACAGGCCGTGGGCTGAACCTAGCAGTGAGAGGGCACGAATGAATTCCCTCCTCGTCACAGACCGTCCGTCTTGCACAGCGTTCATCCTTTCGAGAACACGTTATGTTCGATCACCGTCAGTCGGCTCGGATCTCTCGAGAGACCCCGCCGGAACTCTCCAATGGCTCGATCTGGGAACTTGCTTCTTCAGCCGAGACAGGAAACGCCATGCTCCCGACCGGAATGCTCCGTCGACGAGCACGAAATGAGCACAGGGACGAACCTTTCACGAGAACGGCCATGGCTTCCTGTCAGGGAACATAGTGGTGTCTGGAGTCAGATGTCAAGAAGTGGTCGAGTCGCCTTAGTCGCGCGACGAGACGACCCACTCGATGGATACTGATCTCTCTCTCCGAGGGCCCCGTCGAGTCCCGGGAGGGGCCCTACAGCGGGATGTTTCCGTGCTTTTTCCGCAGGCTCGAATCCTTCTTGTTCCGCAACATTCGCAACGCCGCGATCAACCGCGGTCGCGTCAGATGGGGCTCGATGACTTCGTCGATGAAACCTCGGGCCGCGGCAATGTAGGGTGTCGCAAGTTTTTCGCGGAACTCCGCCGTCTTCGCCGCGCGCGCCGTCGCCTGGTCTTCCGACGCGCCCAGCTCCCGCTTGTAAATGATGTTCACAGCCCCATCGGATCCCATCACTGCGATCTCGGCCGTAAGCGCTCCTTGTCGAGATCGAGCCGCATTAGCAACCGTGCCTTGGCGAGCAGAGCTTCTACCGTCAGGTTTCTCAGATCCGAGAGCACGGGACGTCGATCGGCGCGGATCCTGGCGGCGTAGCCAGGATCAGATGCTATCTTCTGCTCGACCATACGGTTCATCGCGATGAACGAAATGTTCATGACGACCTCTTCTTAGCGGTGTGGCATATCCCCATGATCCTACCGCATCGTTGCCGATTCATGAAATGTTGTGTTCAATGTTTGCAATTGCACAACACTCCGGGACGCTGTACACTTGCACTCATGGAAAGGAGGTACCCATGGCATATGTCCGTCGACGCGGGAACCAGATTGCGATCGTTCACGGTGAGCGCGAGCCCGGGAGCGGCAAGGTGCAGCAACTGATTCTGTTCACGCTCTACTCAAAGAAGGAAGCGCTCGAAGCGATTGGACGAGGCGAAGCGGGCGGAGGCGAGCGTTTCGAAAGTCTGCTCCGGGCCGGGTACCCGGAGGCAACCTTCAACTGGAAGAGGATCAGGCAGGCCGTCGCCAAGAATCTCCCGGTGCTGCCGGACCACTACGAGTATGGACCGGAGCGACTCATTCGGAATTTTCGCTCCAATCTTTGCGCCTTCGCCCGTCAGCTCATCCTCGCTGACCCTCAAGAGCTCATCTCGGCGGCACGCCTCATTCAGGACCAACATCGGACACTTGAGTATGTAGCGGACTTGATCCAATGGCGCCTCCAGCTGCGAAAGCAGGAGGAAACCAAGTGGAACGCCGGTGATCAGTTCTACTGGCGCTATGCCTTACGAGGCGGCTCGGTGCCGATGCAGGCCGAAGAACATGCGGCAGACTACTTCGAGCGGGGAGACTACGACATGGCTGAGGCCGTCTTCGAGCTTCTCATCGAGTGTTTCGATGGCTATGCCGAAGGCCACAATTACCTCGGGTTGATTGCTCTCGAGCGGCGACGATTCGACGAGGCCATCGCGCATTTTGAAAAGACGATCGAGCTCGGACGACCTCTTTTCCCAAAGCGCATCAGTAAGAAGTGGTATTGGACTGATCACAGAACTCGCCCTTATATGCGCGGCCTTCGCAATCTGGCCCTGAGCTTCGACTACGCTGGTCGCTACGAAGACGCCCTCTCGTTGTGTGCTCGTCTGGAAGAGGAATGCGATGATCATGAAATGACCGGCTGGCTTCGAGGCGCGATCTACCTGAATACGGGGCGGTGGCTGGAGGCGGTCAATGCCGTCCGTCACATGTCGAGCCTCGACCTGGAATGCGCGATAATTAAAGCCTTCGGGCTGCACGAGATCCGTCGAGCAGAGGAGGCGCTGATTTCGTTTCTGCACGTCGCGTTGAACTGCCCGCGCACGGTCCAGATGCTGACGGGGACGGGTGGATCTCCCGGGCCACGAAATTTCGATGAGCGACAGGATCACAACATGAGCGTCTCGCTCCTCAGAGCCTTGCACGGCTACCTGGCCCGTCAATCGCGCTCTTCCAAGAGGTTCTTTCGCTCAGTCGTGCGGGATCCTCGTGTGATGCAGCTCCAAATCGATGCCCGAGACGCGCTGTCTCCACGAAATGATGGTCGATCCGGCACGCATAGCAAAGCCTCTGCACGAGCGTCTCAGATGCGCACGATCGAATTCGCACGCGAGAAAACACACCAGCTCCTGGATCTGGTAAGCCCCGCGGGCCGTATGAGGCTCACTGTGCATTAGTTGGGAAAGGGCGAAGGAGAGCTCGGTGAAGTTCCCGCTGGTCGTTGAGGTCGTGATGCCGTTTGCGGGGAGTGCGAGGAGGCTGCCGAGAAGGCCAGTGGGCTCGTCGGCTACCAACACATTCGGATCGGTAACAATGGCCCGTGCGATCGCGACACGCGGCTCTTGACCTCCCGAGAGCTGCCGCGGGTAGTGGTCTGCCCGATCGGCGAGTCCTACGACCCTCAACGCCGTCAGCGCTCGGTCGTGCCGCTGCGGTTTCGACAGGCGCCTGAGCAGCAGCGGCAGCGCAACGTTTTCGACAGCCGTCAATACAGGAATCAGATTGTAAAACTGGAAAATGAATCCGACGTTCAAACTCCGCCACCGCGCCAGAGCGCTTTCAGAAAGCTGTGCGACGTCAGTCCCGGCGACGATCACTTTCCCCGAAGTGGGCTTGTCGATTCCGGCGAGGAGGTTCAACATCGTTGTCTTATCCGACCCCGAAGGTCCCATCAGCGCCAGGAAATCCCCCTTGGCGGCTCGCACGTTGATTCCGTCGAGTACCGTGATCTCCTGGCTGTCGCGCCGATAAACCTTGCGAAGGTTCAGCACGTCGGCCATGACTTGTGGAATTTCAGCTTTCATCACTCACACCTCACACGGCGCCAAAATCGAGCACCACATGGCCGAGGCCGAGGTGCAGCTCGGCAAGCGCCAGGCCGAGGCGGTAGAGCATGGCGGGCGCTTCGGCCACGTTGCCGAAGGGCTTGTTGAGGACATGCTCTGACGGCCTCTCCGTCTTAGAACGGGCTTGTCCCCTGCATTCCGCTGGCGAAAAGCACAGGCTAAGTGGATCGCGCGGCGGCTCTCAGGGGCGGCCGAGCAGGGCGTCGATAGCGCCACGAGCCCGTCCGGC
>JACPPM010000139.1 GCA_016191015.1 Acidobacteriota bacterium
CGCGTTGGGGCTTCTCAGATAGCGCGAAAGCACCCCCGCAACCGCTCCCTCACGGTCGCGGCTCTGATTCAGAACGTACGGCAGAGCCGCGAGCGCATGCGAGCGGTCGATGTCGACATTTTTTCACAGCTTCTCAGTGGACTGGGGTGCGCCTATCGTAGACGTAAACGTAGACGTAGTCGTCGACGACCTGACTTTGATTTCGTCCAGGTTTACGACTACGTCTCCGTCCACGTTGTTCCATGGAGGGTCGCCGAGCCCACGAGATTGAGGCCCCACGTATCCTCAGCGGAATTCGTGGGTTGTACCCGTAGCCGTGGGTTTCGAGCAGACATTCGCGAAGGGTGCAGCGACCCACTTCGGTTTCGTCTGGAAACGTGAAGCGTTTGCCGCCCCGCGTCTCACCTTGCTCACAGGGGGGATCGCCGTGCCGGTCAATCTGGTCTTCGGCCTGGCCGCGGTCCGGGCCGTCGCGAAGTTCGAATCCACCGGCAGGAGGGTGGTGATCACACTGGTCGATCGGCCGTTCGCCGTTTCGCCCATGATCTCGGAAACGGTATCCGTATTTCTGTCCGACCCGCGCGGGCTTGCCGACCATGGCTCGACGCCCACGGGCTCAAGATTATCTTCGCGACTACGATCTTAACCCTACCGCTCGCGGTCGAGCCCCGCGTGCTGCTGCTCGACGAGCCCTTCGGCGCCCTCGACGCGCGCGTCCGCCAGGAGCTCCGCCGGTGGCTCCGCCGTCTCCACGACGACCTCCACATCACCGGTGTCTTCGTCACGCACGACCAGGAGGAGGCGCTCGAAGTGGCCGACCGTGTCGTCGTCATGAATCACGGCCGCGCTGTGCAGGTCGGAACGCCGGAGGAGGTCTACCATCATCCCGCCTCCCCCTTCGTCTACCACTTTCTCGGCAAGGTGAATCTCTTCCACGGGCGCGTTGAAGCCGGCCAGGTCTATGTCGGAGACATCGCAATGGGCCTGCCCGGCGACTCGGCACCGGATGCCGCAGAGGCGAAGGTCTACGTGCGCCCGCATCACTTCGACATCGATCGCAAACCCAACGGCAGAGGCCACTTCCGCGCGCGCGTGGTGCACATCAACCCGGCCGGCCCACAGGTGAAAGTCGAGGTCCTCACAGAGTGGGGCGAGATGGCGCACGTCGATCTTCCCGAGGAGCGCTACCAGACGCTCGGTCTCGGCAAGGGCGACGAGGTGTACGTGAGCTTGAAAGAAGAGCGGGTCTTCGTCGAGACGTGATCCCTTTCGCGTCATACGCGCCGAAGGGAGCGTTGGCCGTACCAACCACCCTACTCACAAAGTAGCCGACCGTGCAAATACGCCCCTGATGATTGCTTGAAGGGTTCCATTTCCATTTTGAGCTCGTAGCCGCGGGCTTTAGCACCTTCGGCCCGGAGCGCAGGCTAAAGCCTGCGGCTACCGGCCCGAAACGCGCTTGTCATTCCTTGACATCCAGCGATCTTGGCGCCTTGGCGCTCGATTCTTCCGGGACTGTGCCATGCCGAGGGGATGACATTCTAACGCGGCGGATCCGCAACCAGCATTGGTTGCGTCTGCGCCGCGCGTGAGAGCGTTTTTCCGAGCCACTCTGATCCGTCCGAGGCGACTGCTCCGTTCCTGCATTCCTCCCTTCCTGCTTTCCTGAGAGGAGTCCGGAAGATCTCGCCCCTCCGAGAGTTTTGCCATGCCGTGCATGCACTCAACCTCTTAGAGATTAATTGAGCCACAACTATGACAAGTACTAAGGCATCCGGAGGAGACTGCCGCGGCTTGGCGCCTTGGAGGCTAGGCGGTTCGGACTGCAGTTGCCAGTCCCCGCGGCTCCCGGCGTGTCGGTGAGAATCGGGCGCTCAGGCGTCTAGAGTAGAAACTCCGAGGGCTCTTCCAAAGCCGCGGACGGTGAGATCCCGTTCTTGATTCGCTCGAGCACATCGGCAACGGTGGTGCCATCGAGAATCCTCGCTGTCTCATCTCGAACCTGCTTCATCACCAGCCTGATGCCGCACGCGTTTTCATCCGGGCATTCATCGCATTTCCTGTAAGCGGTCACACTCACACACGGAAGCAGAGCGAGTGGTCCCTCAGTGATGCGGACGATGGAGCCGATCGATATCGCCGACGGGCTCTTGGCCAGCGAGTACCCCCCTCCCCGCCCCTTCTTGCTATGCAGGATTCCGTGGTTTTTCAGATCCAGGAGGATGAGCTCGAGGAACTTCTTTGGAATCCGGTCGCTCCGGGCGATTTCCGAAATCATGAGCGGCCCGCGGCCGCCCTCACGGGCGAGTCGGAAAACAGCTTTCAGCGCGTATTTGGTCTTCTGTGAGAGCATCCAAAAATCATAGCCTATAAAACAGATCTGACTTGGGGAGAGTAAGTCGATCTGAACGAAACGTCAAGGTGCATGGCAAGTCGTGGTGGCATCGGCGAAGCTCACGCCACTCGCTTCAACGTTCTCTTTTGCCCCGCGACAAGGTCCCGGCTCACCGCATTTCCCGATTCGGCTCCGATTGCTCTTCGCGGCCGCGCGGCACAAAGCGGACTTCGGGTTCGAGCGCCACTCCGAAACTTTCGAGGACACGCCGTCGCATCTCTGCGGCGAGAGTGAGAACTTCTGAGGAGGTCGCGCCGCCGAGGTTTACGATGATGTTCGCGTGCTTCTCGTAAACCTGGGCGTTCCCGATCCGAAGTCCCTTGCAGCCCACCTTGTCGAGCAGGAGGCCCGCCGGGATCCGCTTCCCGGAATCATCGAACCGATCGAGGTTCTTGAAGAAGCTGCCAGCCGAAGGCATGCCGGCATGCGGGTGTTTCGCTTCCCGGGAAGCCAGGATCTCGTCACATCGGCTTCGCGACGCAGCCAAGTTGACGCATGGACTGAGCCGGATGCGGGCTGAGAGGATGATCTCGCCGGTCCGCTGGATCCGGCTGCGGCGATACGCGAATTCGAAGTACTCGCGCGCCACCTCCCTCGCCCTGCCGCGATCATCCAGGATACTCGCGGATTCAAGGATCTCTCCGAGGTTCGCCCCATAGGCGCCGGCGTTTCCCGCAAGTCCCCCGCCAAACGTCCCGGGTATCCCGGCCGCGAATTCGAGACCGGCGAGTCCTTCATCGAGACTGAATCTCAAAAGGTCCTGCAGGTCACAGCCCCCCGAGGCCTCGATCCTGTCCCCACTCCTCCGAATCCAGCTCACGAGGTTTTTCACGACGATGCCCTCATATCCGCTCGAATCAAACAGGAGATTGCTTCCGCCACCGATCATGATGTGGGGGACCCGCCCTTCGCTCAGGTGTCCGGCGAGCTCCGCGAGCGTGCCATCGTCTGTGACGGGCACGAGCGCCCTGCACGCACCGCCGATCTTGAAGGTCGTGTGGTGCGCGAGAGCCGCGCCCGCCTGAACCGTCAAGGATGGGAAGGCAGACCTGAGTGACTCGAGCACGGGCGAGAATCTAACAGAGCGACATCAGTTTGAGCAATCGCCGGCCGAGCTGTGGCCTTACAGCGTCTGATTGGACCCAAGGCTACGGAAAAGTCCCGGAAACCGCAGATGGCGCAGATTTCCGCGCAGATTACGCAGATTCTTCCAGCATTCAACCGACGAGCAACTTGCTCCTCACTCCC
>JACPPM010000147.1 GCA_016191015.1 Acidobacteriota bacterium
GTAGAGGGCCCATTCTCATAGACTCAAGGGCCATGCTCGCGACTTCTCCGGTCGGATTGCCGGGCGAGGGACGGAAATTCATGACCATCCGGCACCCAGCGACCACAATTACCAATTCCTTCACAGCTTCTGAGGCGTTACCAGGAGACCAAAAAAACCTCTTGACATGAGTTTCTTATTAGCTAATATATCCGATTGGATAAGTCATCTAATGGGAGTCAGTCATGGAGTTATCATCCCGTAGCGAGCACGCCCTCCTGGTGCTCCTGTACCTGGCTCGGCAGGACGCCGGTCGGCACGTCACGGTCGAGGCAATCGGCTCCACACAGCGGATCCCCCCGGGACTCCTTGAGCCGATCTTGCACGCGTTGGAAGGTGCCCGATACGTCCGCAGCCAACAGGGTCAGCAGGCCGGCTACCGGCTTGCGAAAAGACCTTGCGACATCACGATCGCCGAAGTCATCCGGATCTTCGATGGTGCGCTGGCTCCCACCGACTCAGTGAGCAGGTATTTCTTTGAACCAACCGCCCTTGAGCAGGAGAAGAATCTGATTCGTCTGTTCAAGCAGATCTGCAAGTACGTCTCCGGCAAGCTCGAACGCACAACACTCGCCGACCTCCGATGAGTCTTGTCATCGACGCGCATTTCTTCTTCGCGTTCGTCGGAAGGTCCTTGCGCTGCCCCAACTGTCCTGAACCGAAAGCCTTCATATCCCTAGCGTGGGTGGAAAGAGCTGAACCATGACGAGCAACAACATCGAGAAGACGATCTACCTCGACAACGCGGCCACCAGCTATCCCAAGCCGGACGTGGTCTACGATGCCATGGACACGTTCGCCCGCCAGGTGGGTGGGTCGGGCGGGCGCAGCTCGCACCGCCGGGCCATCGAATCGGCGACGGTGATCGACGGAGCGCGCGAATCGCTCGCCACCTTGCTCGGCGCTAACAACCCCGAGTGCGTCTGTTTCGCGCAAAATGCCACCGAGGCGCTCAACATTGCCATCTACGGGCTCGCACAACCGGGGCGGCGCATCATCACGAGCATGGCCGAGCACAACTCGGTGCGCCGGCCGCTCGCCGATCTGCGAGATCGGTGCGGCTGCGAGGTAATCACCGTCCCGGCCGATGGACGCGGAAAATGGGATCCGCGCGCCGTCGTCGAAGCTCTCCGACCGGAGACGGCATTCGTGGTGCTGAGCTGGGCGAGCAATGTCACCGGGGCGCTCCAGGACATCGAGCTGGTGGCACATGCCTGCCGAGCAATGAATGTCCCGCTGGTTGTCGACGGAGCGCAGGTCTGCGGCGTTTATCCCGTGAACTTCAAAGAGCTCGGGTTTGCTGCATTGGCCTTCACCGGCCACAAGTCGCTCCTCGGCTCGCAAGGGACGGGCGGTCTGGTTGTCGATCCAGACTTGGCACCTCGCATCCGGCCGCTCAAGCGTGGCGGGAGCGGCACCGTCAGCCATTCTGAGGTTCACCCCGAGTTACTCCCGGACCGCTTCGAAGCCGGCACGATGAACTGCCACGGGCTGTCGGGACTGTACGCCGGCGTCGGCTTCTTACTGGAGCGCGGCGTCGAGTCCGTGCGCGCGCACGAGATGGCGTTGTGGCGCCGCTTTCGTGAAGGGTTGCGCGAGATCGGCCATGTGCGAGTATACGGGCCGGTGGAGGCGGATCAGTCGGTGAGCATCGTCTCGGTGACCGTCGACAGAATGGAGCCGACCGACGTCGGCTTCCTCCTGGACATGCGCCACGGGATCTTGACGCGCACCGGCTTGCACTGCGCTCCGGGCGTTCATCAGGTCATCGGCACTCTACCCACTGGCACCACCCGCTTCTCGATGGGGTTCTCAACTACCGAGGCCGACGTGGATACCGCCCTGTTCGCGCTCGCACACATCCGCGAACGTGAAGCGCGCCCATCCACAGTGCCTACACCCGCGCGTCCTGCAGAGGCGTCAGCCGCCGTTCACGAGAAGTCCTACAAGCTCGATCAACTCGGCTTCCTCGTCGACAGCCACGAGTGGGACGAGGACTTCGCTCGCGGCATCGCCCCCTCGCTCGGGATCCCAGATGGGCTTACCGATGCGCACTGGAAGGTCATCCGCTTCCTGCGCGCGGCCACCGCCGAGACCGGCAGGTGTCCACTGGTGTACCACACGTGCAAGAAAACCGGCCTCGGCCTCGTCGACCTCCAGCGTCTCTTCCCGACCGGCTACCTGCGCGGCGCGTGCAAGATCGCCGGGATAACCTTTCGAGACGGATCGTTCAACGAACCGCGAGCCAGCAAGACCGAGATGGCTCCGCATGTGCCGTTCGCGGGCAAGCCTTACCCAGTCAATGCGCAGGGCTTCCTCTTGTCCCCGATCTACTGGGATGAGACATTTGCAGCCGGCCGGGCCGACGAGCTCGGCATCTCGGGGCCGATGACTGACAAGCACTGGCAGATCATCCGCTGGCTCCGCGAGAGCTTTGAGCGCACCAGGCAGGTGCCGACAGTATTCGAAACCTGCAACCAGTGCGGAGTCACGATTGACGAGATGGAACAGCTCTTCCCGACAGGCTACCACCGTGGCGCGGTGAAGGTCGCCGGCCTTCGCGCCCTGTAGTCCAGATCATGAGGCTCAGGGGGCAAGCATGAGGTATGCGTTCGTCGTCGACAATCACCGCTGCATCGGCTGCCACGCTTGTTCAGTTGCGTGCAAGACCGAAAATCACGTGCCGCTCGGCGTCTTTCGCACCTGGGTCAAGTACGTCGAGAAGGGCCGCTTTCCGAACACCCGCCGGCATTTCCAGGTCACGCGATGCAACCACTGCGCCGAGCCACCCTGTGTGGCGATCTGCCCGGTAGCCGCGGTCTCACAACGCCGCGACGGCATCGTCGACTTCAACTCAGCGCGCTGCATCGGCTGCAAGGCATGCATGCAGGCCTGCCCTTACGACGCCATCTACATCGACCCTGAGCGGCACACGGCCGCTAAGTGCAACTTCTGTGTGCATCGCACTGACCTGGGTTTGGCACCGACCTGCGTCGCCGCTTGTCCGGCGCGGGCAATCATCGCTGGCGACCTGGATGATCCTCAGAGCGAGATCTCGCGCATCATCGGGCGCGGTCAGGTGAGCGTGCGCAAGGCCGAGCAGGGCACGCGTCCGATGCTTTTCTACGTCGGTGCTGAGCAGACGGCGATCATTCCAGGAGCTTCCCGCAACGACCGCGCGTACATGTGGTCTGAACCGAACCACGCACTTGATGGCGGACATGAGACTCGCGCCGGCTTACCGACCGGTGGGCGTACTGTTTACGATGTTGAACACGAGCGTCCATGGGGCTGGCAGATCCCGACCTACTTCTGGACCAAGTCGATCAGTGCCGGCATCTTCGCTGTTCCCGCGCTCGCCTGCGCCGCCGGGCTGCCGGCGCCAGCTGCTCTAGGCGGGCTGCTCTTGAGCGGCCTGGCACTGTTGTTCATGGCCGCGACGCTGGCGCTGCTCCTCGGCGACCTCTCGCGCCGCGAGCGATTCCTACGCGTGCTCCGCAGGCCGCGCTGGCAGTCGTGGGTGTCGCGTGGGGCGTTCTTACTCGTGGCGTATGTCTGCATGACGGCGGCCTTCGGCATTGCACACCTGGTCCATGCCCCGCGCCTCGCGACGCTCCTGCTTCTTCCTACGGCCATCACGGGCGGGTTGGCGGCCGTCTACACGGCCTTTCTTCTGGGTCAGTGCGAAGGGCGTGACCTGTGGCAAGCTCCGCTCCTGCCTCTCCACCTCATCGTTCAGGCGGCAATCGCCGGCACAGCCGTGCTGGCTGTTTTGGGCGTGGGAGCAACGGCGCTCCCCGTGATCTGGTGGGTGCTCGCAGCCGGCCTCGGTCTGCATCTGTTGATGGTGACAATCGAGCTAGGCCCGCGACATGCCACCGGCAACAGCCTGCTGGCGGCCCGTGCCATCACGCGCGGTCGTTATCGGCGGATCTTCTGGGGCGGGGCAATCGTCGTGGGCGGCGTGATGCCGGCTCTCCTCCTGGCAGCCGGCCCGGCGGCCGTGTGGGCAACTGCCGCATCCGGCGGGCTGGCACTGCTCGGCCTCCTCGCCTTCGAATGGTGTTTCATCATGGGCGGGCAGATCGCCCCGAACAGCTAGCTGACAGAGAAGAGAACCAATATGAATGAGTCAGCGACCACCAACAACGAGCTGCTCTCGTGCCCGCCGGTCGAGAAATGGGACGATTGGGTCGAGTACGATCCGGACGCGTGGCCGGCGCGGGTGGCTCGCCACTACGAGCTCATACCAACGATCTGCTTCAACTGCGAGTCGGCGTGCGGCTTGTTGGCCTACGTCGACAAAGCGACGGGCCGAGTGTGCAAGTTCGCGGGCAACCCGCTGCACCCTGGCAGCCGTGGGCGTGTGTGCGCCAAGGGTCCGGCGGTCATCAATCAGATCCACGATCCGGATCGGGTGCTCTATCCCATGAGGCGAGTGGGCAAGCGTGGCGAGGGCAAGTGGCAGCGCGTTTCCTGGGACGAGGTCATCGAGACCTTGGGCGCACGCATTCGCCGCGCCATCACTGAAGGGCGTGGCGAAGAGGTGATGTACCACGTGGGCCGGCCGGGGCACGACTTCATCATGGAGCGTCTCGTTCAGTCCTGGGGCATCGACGGACACAACTCGCACACCAACATCTGCTCGGCCGCGGCGCGTCTCGGCTACGTGCTCTGGCATCACGCCGACCGCCCTTCGCCCGATCACGCCAACGCGCGCTTCATCCTGCTGCTTTCCGCCCACCTCGAGAGCGGGCATTACTTCAACCCACACGCGCAACGCATCATCGAGGGCAAGATGAAGGGCGCCAGGCTGGTGGTGATGGATCCCCGGCTCTCGAATACGGCCAGCATGGCAGACGAATGGCTGCCGACCTATCCGGGCTCCGAGGCCGCCGTGCTGCTCGCTATGGCCCGAATCATTCTCGACGAGGGATGGTTCGACCGCGAATTCGTGCGCACGTGGACCAATTGGCAGGATTACGAGGCCGACGGGTTTGCGGCGCGAGGCAACTCGTTCGACGACTTCGTAGCGGCGCTGCGGAGCCACTATGCACGTTACACGCCGGAGCACGCCGAACAGGAGAGCGGCGTCCCGGCGAATCAAATCGTCCGGCTGGCGCGCGAGATCGCGGATGCCGGCAGCCGATTCTCGTCGCACGTTTGGCGGGGTGCCGCCTCGGGGAACCTCGGTGGCTGGCAGGTGGCGCGCTCGCTCATGCTCCTGCACGTCCTGACCGGCTCGGTGGGCACGCCCGGCGGTCACAGCCTGAATGCGTGGGACAAGTTCGTGCCGCGCCCATTCAAGGTGCCGCCTCCGCAAAAGAAATGGAACGAGCTGCTCTATCCGCGCGAGTGGCCCCTGTCGCACCACGAGCTGTCGTTCCTGCTGCCGCACTTTCTCAAGGAAGGCCGCGGCCGCCTGGACGTCTATTTCACGCGCGTCTTCAACCCGATTTGGACGTACCCGGACGGACTGTCCTGGGTCGAGGCCCTGCGAGACGAGAAGCTGGTGGGGTTGCATGCGGCGCTGACGCCGACGTGGAGCGAGACTGCGTGGCTTTCCGACTACGTCTTGCCGATGGGGTACTCCTCCGAGCGGCACGACCTCATGAGTCAGGAAACGCACGCGTCCCGCTGGATCGGCTTCCGTCAGCCGGTGTTGCGCGTTTTCAAGGAACGTCGCGGTGAGCCGGTCGATCTTACATGTCAGGCTAATCCCGGCGAGGTGTGGGAAGAAGACGAGCTCTGGATCTCTCTTTCGTGGGCCATCGATCCGGATGGCTCTCTGGGCATCCGCCAGTACTTCGAGTCCCCGTACCGCCCCGGCGCGCGCATCACGGTGGACGAGTATTATCGCTGGATCTTCGAGAACTCGGTGCCAGGCTTGCCTGAAGCAGCGGCGCAGAAGGGCCTCACCCCGCTCCACTACATGCGCCGGTACGGCTGCTTCGAGATCGCCAAGGACGTGTATCGCGTCAACGGGACACCGCTCTCCGAGGCCGACTGCGCGGACGCCGTAGCCAACTCCGCTGGCGTGTTGGAGAAAGACGGCAAGCCCGTCGGCATCAATATCAGGGGTGAGCGGGTCGTCGGCTTCAACACGCCCTCACGCAAGCTCGAGCTCTATTCGAGCGTTGTCGCGGCCTGGAAGTGGCCCGACCAGGCGCTCCCCGAGCACGTGAAGAGCCACGTGCATCCTGCCGCGATTGCGCGAGCGGCCGGTCGCGAGGCGCCTGATTTCGACGCTGCGGCCATGCCGTCGGTCGAATGGATGGCAGAGGCGTGCGGCGATGTCTACTGCCTCCTGCCGATCTTCCGATTGCCGACGCTCATCCATACTCGGTCTGGGAACGCGAAGTACCTCTACGAGATCTCGCACAAGAACCCGCTGTGGGTCGCACCCCCTGACGCCGAACGATTGGGCGGTGTCGAGACCGGCGACCTGATCAAGGTGCACACCGAGATCGGTTGGTTCGTGCTGCACGCGTGGGTGACCGAGGGGCTGCGGCCGGGTGTGGTCGCGTGCTCGCATCATCTCGGCCGCTGGCGGCTCGGCGAGGAGAACAAGACCGAGCGCATGTCGAGCGCTCAAGTGGACCTCCAAGAGCTCGGCAAGGGTCGCTGGTTCATGCGGCAACAGCGGGGCGTGCACCCATACGAGTCATCCGATCCCGACACATCGCGGATCTGGTGGCGAGATGCCGGCGTGCACCAGAACCTCACTTTCCCGGTCCACCCGGATCCAGTGAGCGGGATGCACTGCTGGCACCAAGTCGTGCGCGTGGAGAAGGCCGGGCCAAATGACCGCTACGGCGACATCTTCGTGGACACCAACCTTGCGCACGCCGTGTACAAGAAGTGGAAGTCTTTCGCGCGTCCTGCTCCCGGCCCCGGTGGGCTTCGTCGCCCGCTCTGGCTCCCCCGTGTCGCGCGCCCAGCACCGGAAGCGTACGTGATGAACAAGTAAGGCAAGCTAGGAGCTTTTGTGACTGAGAAGAAACCGACTCCACTACTCGACAATCTCGAAGCCGGCCCGTGGCCGAGTTTCGTCAAAGAGCTCAAGAAGAGCGCCAAGAGCCCGATGGTCCAGGACCTGCTGGGTGTCCTTGAGCGCTCGTACGAGGACAAGATGGGGCACTGGAAGCACGGCGGCCTGGTCGGGGTCAGGGGGTACGGTGGCGGTGTCATCGGACGATACAACGAGCTCGCCCGGGAGTTCCCGGACGCCGCCGAGTTTCACACGGTGCGCATCAACCAGCCGGCCGGCTGGTTCTACACATCCGACGTCATCCGCACCCTCTGCGACATCTGGGAGAGACATGGCTCGGGCCTCACCAATTTTCACGGCGCGACGGGAGACATCATCTTTCTCGGAGCCAGGACCAGCGAGATCGAGGCGGTGTTCGGTGAGCTCATCGAAGCCGGTTTCGATCTCGGAGGATCGGGCTCGTGCCTGCGCACGCCGAGCTGCTGCTGCGGTATGGCTCGTTGCGAGTGGGCTTGCTACGACACCATGGCCCTGACGTATGACCTGACGCAGACCTTCCAGGACGAGCTGCATCGGCCCTCCTTCCCGTACAAGTTCAAGATCAAGAGCTCGGGCTGCCCAAATGACTGCGTCGCCGCGATCGCTCGCGCCGATCTCTCGATCATCGGCACGTGGCGTGACGATATCCAGGTCGATAGGACCGCGGTCACCCAGTATGCCGCCGGGGGGCAGATCGACATCGCGGCCGACGTGGTGGCCCGCTGCCCGGCCGGGTGTATGACGTGGGACGGCCGATCGATCGGGATCGACAACGAGAGCTGCGTCAGATGCATGCACTGCATCAACGCCATGCCGAAGGCGCTCGCTCCCGGCAAGGACCGCGGCGCAACGGTTCTCGTGGGCGGCAAGGCCACGATCCTCGGCGGCGCCCTGCTCTCCTCGGTGCTCGTACCCTTCTTGAGAATGGAGCCGCCCTACGATGACCTCAAGGAGCTCATTCGCGCCATCTGGGACCTGTGGGGCGACCACGGCAAGAACCGCGAGCGCGTCGGCGAGTTCATTCAGCGCATCGGCCTCGGCAACTTCCTCGAACAAATCGGCCTCGACCCGCAGCCTGAGATGGTCGCGCAGCCGAGGACGAATCCTTACATCTCCTACGAGCCCAAGGAAGGGAGACCGTAGATGTGCCCCGCCCCAGCCAAGAGGAAGACCGACATCGGCGCGCCGCACTACGACAAGTTTCTGCCGCCGATCATCAAGAGGAACTACGGCAACTGGAGACATCACGAACTGCCGCGGCCGGGCGTTGTCGTGCACGTTGCCGAATCTGGCGACAAGCTCTATTCGGTGCGCGCCGGCAGCCCGCGCCTCTTGAGTATCGAAACGCTGCGACTCTTCGCCGCGATCGCGGATGAGTTTTCGGACGGCTACCTGCGGTTCACGAGCCGCAACAACGTCGAGTTCCTGCTCGCCGACCCGGCCAAAGTCGATCCCCTCATCGCACGGCTGAAGCAGGAGGGGTACCCGGTCGGCGGTACTGGGGCATCCATCACCAACATCGTCCACACCCAGGGGTGGGTGCACTGCAACTCGGCGGCCTCGGACGCCTCGGGCGTCGTCAAGTCCGTGATGGACGAGCTCCTCCCGTACTTCGAGTCCATGACGTTGCCCGCGCGGCTGCGCATCGCCTTCGCCTGCTGCCTCAACATGTGCGGCGCCGTGCACTGCTCGGACATCTCCATCCTCGGCATGCACCGCCGCCCGCCGAAGATCAATCACGCCACACTGGCGAAGAACTGCGAGATCCCGACGACGATCGCCTCATGCCCGACCGGCGCCGTGCGCCCGGCCACCGTCGACGGCAAGCCGTCGCTCGAGATCATCGAGGAGCAGTGCGTGTTGTGCGGAAACTGCTGCGCGGTCTGCCCGTCCATGAGCCTCAACGACCCTGGTGACGGAATCTCGATCTGGGTCGGCGGCAAGGTTTCGAATGCGCGCCGCGAGCCGATGTTCTCGAAGCTCGCCATTCCCTACCTGCCGAACAATCCGCCGCGCTGGCCTGAGGTCGTTTCGGCCGTCAAGAACCTCGTCGAAGTCTACGCCGCCCACGCTCGGAGATTCGAACGCATGGGCGAGTGGATCGAGCGGATCGGTTGGCCGAGGTTCTTCAAGCTCACCGGCATCGAGTTCACCAAGCACCACATTGACGATTTCAGACACGCGGGCGAGAGCTTCAAACGATCCGTGCACCTCCGTCGGCCACCAGCGTGACCATCAAGCCAATGGGCAGCATGACTGTCGAGCAGGTGGCGGAGGCCATGTATGCGCTGGTGAAGGAATGCCACGGCAAACGAAACCTCAGGGCCACCGATCTCACTAAGGCGATGATCGATAAGATCGGCGCGGAAAGCTGCGACAAGCAGATGTGCAAGGAGGCCATCCGACTGCTCGTGGACGGTGGCCGCTGCACGTACGCGTACCTCGGCGGAAGCTACATCGTGTTGCCGCCGGAGACTTGTTGACATGAGCCTGCTGAAGAAGCCGGCGATCGCCAAGCCCCTGCGCCTCGCACCACGAGGTGGTGTTGGCGTTTCTGCAGCTCGGCCGAGGCAGGTCGAGAAGCTCGCGCCCTGCGCCATGTACTGCCCGGCCGGCAACGACATTCGCGGCATCGCGGCGCTCATCGCGCAGCGCGAGAAAACCGGTCTGTCCCTCGAGGAGGCCTGCGATCGGGCCTGGCGCCTCGCCGTCGAGACCACCCCGTTCCCGGCGGTGCTGGGCCGCATCTGCGCGCACCCCTGCGAGAGCCGTTGCAATCGCAAAGCGAAAGACAGCGCTGTCGCGATCAACTCGCTCGAGCGCTTTGTCGGCGACTGGGGACTTATGCGCCGTTTGAAGTTGCCCGGTTACGATGGTGGCGCTTCGCCTGGCGCGCAAGTCGCCGTCATCGGTGCCGGTCCCGCCGGCATGTCGTGCGCCTATCAGCTTGTGCGGCGAGGCTATCGCGTCACAGTGTTTGAGAGCCTGCCGCAAGCCGGGGGCATGCTGCGTTACGGCATCCCACCTCACCGTTTGCCACGGCGCGTCCTCGATGACGAGATCCACCGCATCGTTGATCTGGGCGTCGAGCTGCGTTGTGCGACTCCGATCGGGACGGCGATCAGCCTCGATGAGGTGCACAGAGATTTCGCGGCGGTGTTCCTGAGCATCGGCGCTCATGTGGGTAGGCGGCTCGATGTCGTCGGTGCCGAGGGAACGGGTGTCTACCTCGGTGCCGACTTCCTGCGCCGCGTGGCAATCGGAGAGAGACCGCAGCTCGGCAACAAGATCGTCGTGGTCGGTGGCGGCAACACCGCCATCGATGCGGCTCGCCTGTGCGTTCGCTTGTTGGGCGCGGGCGCCGAGATCGCACTGTTGCGTCAAGAGAACGAGACGATATCCAACGAACTGATGGGCGCTGTCCAGGAGAGGGTCAGGGTTGAATTGCTCGCGACGGTCGCGAGCATCGAGCGCGCGACTTCGGGATGCATCACCAAGGTGGTGGCTCAGCGTGTCGATCTCGGCGCGCCAGACGCGTCTGCGTACCCGGCGCTGCAGCCGGTTTCAGGCGGAACGTTCGACATCGAAGCCGACACGCTCATTTTGGCGGTCGGCCAGCGGCCCGACTTCCGGAGCCTCGGCAGAGCTTTCGGCAAGATCACGTCGCTCGATGTCGACGCCTCGGGCAAGACGAGGTTCACGGGCATGTGGTCCGGGGGCGACGCGGTGAGGAGCGGCACAGCAGCCGCCGCGATCGCGCAAGGCCGCCGAGCGGCCCTCGCCATCCACGCCCAACTCAGCGGTGAGACTGTCCAGGAATCCCCGCACCGTCCCGACATCGGCCCGGAACGACTCAAGCTCGACTACTACGAGACCAAGCCACGGGCTGAGCGCAAGACGGTACCGGTCGCGGATCGGGTTGCTGATCTGAGCATCGAGATCGACCAGGGCATCGAGCCGGCGCAAGCGTTGTGCGAAGCCACACGCTGCCTGTCCTGTGGCCGCTGCTTCGGGTGCGAACGCTGTTGGATGTTCTGTACGCCGGCGGACATCGCGAAACTCCCTGCTGTGGCGACGGGCAGCTACTTCCGAATCAAGAACGAGGCGTGTGATGGGTGCAAGAAGTGCGCAGAGGAATGCCCGAGCGGTTTCCTCGAGATGGCCTAGCAGCCGCACAAGGACAAGGATCAAAGGAGATTCCTAATGGCACAGATAGTAGTGGGGGACGTCACCATCGAGGTCGATGAGGACGGCTTCATCCAAGAGCCGGAGAAGTGGAACGTCAAGGTAGCTCAGGCACTGGCCGAGACCGAGTATGTCAACGAGCTCACCGAGGGCCACTGGAGGCTCGTCAACTATCTGCGCGAGTACTACCAAAAGTTCGGCGTTGCGCCGATGATCCGCAAGCTGTGCAAGGAGACCGGCATGAAGCTCGCTGAGATATACGAGCTCTTCCCCACGGGCCCAGCCAAAGGTGCGTGCAAGGTCGCCGGCCTGGCCAAGCCCACGGGCTGCGTCTAGTCGGGGTGGACGTGCCAGGCCTGTGCCTCTTCTTCGGCGTCATCGTTCCAAGCCTCGCAGTTGTCTCCTTCTTCGGCGGGTTCGCCTGGAAGGCCATCGGATGGGCACGCTCGCCCGTGCCTTTCCACATCCCGATCACCTGCGGCCAGCAGCGTTCGCTGCCGTGGATTCGCTCCAACCGCCTCGACAATCCGCACACGCCGATGGGAGCGGCATTGCGAGTGGCCCTCGCAGTGCTCCTCTTTCGCCCTCTGCTGCGCAACACAATGACCGAAATCTACGCTGGACCCAAGCTCACGTATGCGCCGAGCAGATGGCTTTGGCTGTTTGCGGTCATGTTTCACTGGTCCATGCTGGTCATCGTGCTGCGTCACCTGCGTCTCTTCGTCGAGCCCGTGCCCGCCTGGGTCCTGACGTTACAGCGATTCGACAGGTTCTTCGAGGTGGGTCATCCGGTGATCCACGCGTCAACTGTCCTCTTTGTTCTCGGACTTGGGCTGCTGCTGCTCCGCCGTTTGAGCTCCCCTCAGCTCCGCTACATCTCGATCTTGAATGACTACTTCCCGCTCTTCCTCCTGCTCGGCATCGGTGCGACCGGCACGCTCTTGCGCCACTATTCGAACAGCGACGCGGCGGCAATCAAGGAATTCGTTATGGGCTTGGTGACACTTTCGCCTCTTGCGGTGTCCGGCATCCCTGCGCTCTTCTACGTGCACCTCTTCCTGGTGAGCGTGCTCCTGGCGTATTTCCCGTGGAGCAAGCTCATGCACATGCCCGGCGTCCTGATGAGCCCGACCTTGAACCTCGCCAACAATAGCCGCGCCGTTCGCCACGTCAACCCGTGGAACCCTCCCGTCGGAGTCCATTCGTACGCCGAATACGAGGACGAGTTCCGCGGGCGCATGATCGAAGCCGGCCTCCCGGTCGACAAGCTCTAGGCATGGCGGTCAATGTGAAGCCCGATCAGCCTGAGTACTACAATCACGAACAGCTCACTCAAATCGACTATCGGCCGCCGGCACAAGCGTGGGAGTCGAGGCCCGTCACGATCCGGCCGGGCTCATTCCTTCACCCCGCCAAACCGAAAGGCGCCAGCTCTCTCGGCCTGCCGCACCCGCGCCAGTGGTCGCCGATGGACGAGGATTGGAAACTCCCGGCCGACTGGAAAGAGATCATCATCACAGGCATGAAGGAGCGCCTCGAGAAATACCGCTCCTTCAAGATCTTCATGGACACCTGCGTCCGCTGCGGCGCCTGCGCCGACAAGTGTCACTTCTTCATCGGGAGCGGTGACCCCAGGAACATGCCCGTTCTGCGCGCCGAGCTGTTGCGTTCGATCTATCGCAACGACTTCACACTCACGGGCCGACTGCTTGGCACGCTGGCCGGCGGCCGCGAGCTCACCGTCGATGTCATCAAAGAGTGGTTCGCCTACTTCTACCAATGCACCGAGTGCCGGCGCTGTTCGGTGTTTTGCCCCTTCGGCATCGACACGGCCGAGATCACGATGATGGCGCGCGAGCTGTTGCAGCTCGTCGGGGTGTCGGTCAACTGGATCATCGAGCCCGCCGCCAACTGTGATCGCACCGGCAATCATCTTGGCATCCAGCCGCACGGGATGAAGGACACGCTCGAATTCTTCGCGGACGAAATAGAGGAGCTGACCGGCGTGCGCGTCAACGTCCCGATCAACAAAAAGGGGGCAGAGATTCTCTTCGTCACGCCCTCCGGCGACTTGCTCGCCGATCCCGGCACGTACACGTGCATGGGCTACCTCGCGCTCTTCCACGAGATCGGCTTAAACTACACCTGGAGCACGTATGCCTCGGAAGGCGGCAACTTCGGCCTGTTCTCGTCGGCCGACCTGATGAAGCGCCTCAACGCCAAGATCTTCGCCGAAGCCCGGCGCCTTGGCGTTCGGTGGATCCTGGGCGGTGAATGCGGCCACATGTGGCGCGTCGTTCACCAATACATGGACACGATGAACGGCCCAGCCGATTTCCTGGACGTGCCGGTCTCGCCTGTCACCGGCACGCGCTTCAGCCACGCACGCTCCACGAAGATGGTGCACATCGCCGAGTTCACCGCCGACCTCGTGAAGAACGGCAGACTCACGCTCGATGCGAGTCGCAACGACCGCCTGCGCGTGACTTTTCACGACTCGTGCAACCCGGCACGTGCGATGGGACTGATCGAGGAGCCGCGAGCCGTGTTGAAGAGCGTCTGCCGGAATTTCTTCGAGATGCCCGAGGAGACCATTCGCGAGAAAACCTTATGCTGCGGCGGCGGGGCGGGGCTCGGCGCCGGCGAGAACATGGAGGTGCGCCTGCGCGGCGGCATGGCGCGTGGATTGGCCGTCAAGCACGTGCGCGACGCGCATGGGGTCAATCGCCTGGCCACGATCTGCGCGATCGATCGCGTCACGCTGACCACGGTGTGCGACTACTGGGCGCCGGGCGTCAAGGTCGCCGGTCTGCACGAGCTGGTCGCAAACGCACTGGTCATGAAAGGTCAAAAGAAGCGCACACATGACTTCCGGCACGAGC
Organism: Acidobacteriota bacterium; assembly: GCA_016191015.1. Classification (GTDB taxonomy): domain Bacteria; phylum Acidobacteriota; class CAIWXX01; order CAIWXX01; family CAIWXX01; genus JACPPM01. The sequence continues at coordinate 14,137 of JACPPM010000147.1, forward strand.
CGCTGGATCCGGAGAGTTAGACCATTATGGCCGATGGCGCGAAGGTGGCTGGCGGGCTCATGGTCTTCGTTGCTCTCGCATGCGCGCCGATCTGGCTCGTCCTGGCTCGTCGCTCGACGGCTTCGCAACCGGAGATCGAGCTGCCAGTCGGCCAGAAGCGGTGCGTTGAGTCGGCGGAGTTCATGCGACAACGGCACGCCGCACTGCTCGTCGACTGGCGCGACGCCGTCGTCCGCGAGGGACTCAATCGCTACGTCGCATCAGACGGGCGCGAGTTCCGCATCAGCCTGACCGGCACGTGCCTCGGCTGCCACACCCAGGCATCCGCGTTCTGCGATCGCTGCCACGCCTACATCGGGGTCAGCCCGGAGTGTTGGAGTTGCCACGTTAGACCCTCGGAGAATCCGTGATGGACAGGAGAGACTTTATCAAGACAGCGGGGCTCGGCGCGTTTGGTCTGGGAGGTGCCGCCGTTGGAACGGCGCTCATTCGGGCGACCACCACGAAGCCATCGCGGGAGGTCGTGAGAGCCAAACGCTGGGCGATGGGGATCGATCTCCGCGCTTGTGCGCAACACCCCGGCTGCCGGAAGTGCATCGACGCATGCCACGCGGCGCACAACGTTCCGTCGATCCCCGAGCCCCGGCACGAGGTGAAATGGCTGTGGAAGGCGACTTACGAGCGCACCTTTCCGGAGCAGGTCCACGAGTACACTACGGCCACCACGCGCGAGCAGCCTGTGCCCGTTCTATGCAACCACTGCGCAAATGCGCCGTGCGCCCGCGTCTGCCCCACCGGCGCGACCTGGAAGCGCGCCGACGGCATCGTCATGATGGACGAACACCGCTGCATCGGCTGCCGCTATTGCATGGCGGCGTGCCCGTATGGGGCGCGCAGCTTCAACTGGCAGGATCCACGCCCCTATCTTCACACGGTGACTGCGGACTACCCGACCCGGGCGAAAGGTGTGGTCGAGACGTGCACCTTCTGCGCCGAACGGCTTGTGGCCGGGCTTCCGCCCGCGTGTGTTGAGGCTTGCCAAGCGGCGGGCTTTGGAGCGCTTCTGTTCGGTGATCCCGATGAGCCCGGTGCGGAGATTGGCCGAGCGCTACGCGCGCGTGACGCGCTGCGGCGCAGCCCAGCGCTCGGCACGGCCCCGCAGGTCTTCTACCTGGTGTAATCTCTCCATGCACACACCCGGTCTGACTCGGCCTCGTTTGTACTGGTGCGCCGTGGCCGCACTGGGCCTGCTCGTGGCGTTGGGCATCGCCGCCTATTCGCGTCAGCTCGCCAGCGGCATGCAGATCACGGGCCTCTCTCGTGACATCGCTTGGGGGTTGTACATCTCCCAGTTCACGTTTCTGGTTGGTGTGGCCGCCTCAGCGGTGATGGTCGTCCTGCCGTACTATCTTCACGGCTTTGAAGCTTTCGGGAAACTCACGGTCATCGCGGAATTCCTCGCCGTCGCGGCGCTGCTGATGTGCTTGCTCTTTGTGTTTGTCGACATGGGTCGGCCAGCGCGCGTCCTGAACGTGCTTCTAAATCCGTCGCCAGGCTCACTGATGTTCTGGGACCTCCTGGTCCTCGCCGGCTATCTTCTCCTGAACCTCGTTCTTTTGCGCACCACACTCGTTGCGGATCGCTATGGCGTGCCCCTGCCGGCATGGGTCCGGTCGCTCGTCTACATCTCGATTCCCTGGGCCTTCGGGATTCATACGGTGACAGCTCTCCTCTATGCAGGCCTCTCGGCAAAACCTGCTTGGATGACCGCCATCTTGGCCCCGCGCTTCTTGGCTTCGGCCTTCGCCTCAGGTCCGGCGCTCCTCATCATCCTCGCGCTGATCTTGCGCTGGACTACCAGGATCCATGTTGAGGCGATCGACAAGCTCGGAGAAATCGTGGCTTACGCGATGACCGCAAATGTGCTCTTCACCGCGCTCGAGATGTTCACAGCCCTCTACAGCGGCATTCCAGATGAGGCTGAGCACTTCGAATACCTTTTTGTCGGGTTCCTGGCCCCATGGGCGTGGGCATCGACATTTCTGGCGATCGTGGCGCTCGCGATTCTGTTGGTTCCGAAGGCGCGGCGCAACGCCATGTTGCTCGCCGTCGCGTGCTTGGCCGTTGTCGGATCAGTGTGGATCGATAAGGGGCTGTGCATGATCGTGGCTGGCTTCGCGCCGACACCTCTGGGCGATGTCACCGAGTATTGGCCCACACTCCCGGAAATCTCAATCGCGGCTGGCATCTACGCGGCGGGCTCGCTCGTGCTTCTGGTGCCCGGCCGGTGGGTACTCGCTCGCCGCGAACAACAGTAGAGACGACATGTATCCAGTCATGCTCAATCTGCGCGGCCGTCGCTCCCTGGTGGTGGGCGGTGGCGGCGTCGTCCTCCGCAAGATCCAGGCGCTTCTCGGTGAGGAGGCGCGAGTGACGGTGATCGCCCTGGAGCCGATCAGTGCCCTGGAGGACAAGGCGAACCGTGGAGAGATCGTGCTGCTGCGGCGAGCCTTTGCCGAGAGTGATGTCGACGGTTTTGCACTGGTCTTCGCGGCAACAAACGACCGGGCCGTCAACGAGCGGGTGGCGAGGGCGGCACGGATCCGCGGCCTGTGGGTGAACGTCGCTGACGACCCCGAGCTGAGCGACTTCCACTTGCCGGCGCGCGTGCAACGCGGCTCCCTGCAATTGACGATCGCGTCGGCCGGCGGTGCGCCCTTCGTCGTGCGACGCCTGCGGCAGATGCTCGAGCGCAAGCTCGGGCCTGAGTGGTCGATGTGGATCGAGGCGGCTGCCAGATTCCGCCGTGCGGTGCGCGCCCTGGCGGTGCCGCACGCAGAGGCCGAGGAGAAGTTCGATCGATTCTTCGCAGCGACGGTCGACGATGTGCGGCTGAGCGCGCGCGTTCCGGTCGCACGGGAAGAGGAGAGCTGGCTCGGGTCACCAGCGGCGTTGCCACACGACGCTCCTGATCGAGGGCGCGAGTCACGAGTGACCGGCTTCGTGTCCCTCGTGGGCGCTGGTCCGGGTGATCCGGGACTGTTCACGATGCGAGGACACCGACGACTGCAGGCCGCCGACGCGGTCGTTTACGACCGGCTCGCTGCCACGACGCTCCCTTGCGACTTGCCGCGCGAGACAGAGCTCCATTGCGTCGGCAAAGAGGCGGGGAATCACCCCGTTCCCCAAGAAGAGATCAACGCACTCCTGTTACGGCTCGCGCGTGAGGGGAAACGCGTCGTGCGCCTCAAGGGCGGCGACCCGTTCATCTTCGGCCGTGGCGGTGAAGAGGCCGAGGTGCTCAAGGCCGCGGGAATTCCGTTCGAAGTAGTTCCAGGAGTCACGGCGGGAATCGCCGTCCCAGCCTACGCCGGCATTCCGGCGACGCATCGTGGTGAGTCTGTCCGTGTGACGCTGCTGACAGCTCACGAATGCGTCAAGGACCGCGAATCGCAAGTGCGCTGGGATCTGCTGGCGCAAGACCCGCATGCGACGCTCGTGGGGTACATGGGCGTGAGCAATCTGGCGACTGTCGCCCGGCGCCTCATCGACGGAGGGATGAATCCCGCGACCCCAGCGGGCGCGATTCAATCCGGCACGATGTCGCGACAGAAGGCAGTCTACAGCACAATTGGCGACCTACCGACCGCGGCCGATCGCGCCAAGATCCAGCCGCCCGCGATTTTCGTAGTCGGCCCTACAGTAGGACACGCGAAGGCGCTCGACTGGTTCACAACAAGGCCGCTCTTCGGCGAGCGCCTCGGCATCCTCGACCCGGATGCCGCACTCGCAGATGCGCTGGATATCGCCGGCGCCGAGATCATCGATGCGACCCCACCCATTACGCCGGCCGCCAGCGTCGTCATGCGCACCCAGCCGCTGACGGGTTGGCTGTTCAAGACCGCCGAGGAAGTCGAGCTTCTCGACGAGGAGCGAGACAACCCTGGCTTCTGTGTCGATACGATCGCTTGGTGCCTCACGCCCAACGCCGCCGCGCGTGCGAGAGAGCGCGGGTGGCGGTGCATCGAGGAGCTCGCTCGATGCCCCACCGCGAGCGCGGTCGTGACTGCCATCGCAGCCCGGCAAACGCACCGAGGTCCTTCGAAAGTCGATTGCGGACTTCAGCATTCGCCAGCACGATGAGATTGCGCGTCTCAAGGCAGCGCAGCCATGATCCCGGCTTTCTCTCACCGCCGAAAAGAGCGTTAAGGCCGCTCACCGCCAGTCTGCCTATCGGACCTGTGCCGAGCGGCAATCTCCGAGACGTCACTAGATTGAAAAGTCACTCCAATGCCAGACGCCATGGTCCGGAGCATGCAGGGCCGGTGCGTACAGGCCGCCTCCATTGACCCGCTTTTCCAGCGTCTCCACGTGAGCGATCAAGGCTGCCAGAGTATCTCCGATCGTATCGGGCAGACGCCCATGCTCGAGGTCAGGTTTTTCATCAGGAGAATGCGGTGGACGATTGCGCACGACGATCTGGCCCGGGACTCCCACGACGACCGAATCCGGCGGCGTCGATTTCACGACGACGGCATTTGCACCGATACGGCTGTCGGCGCCGATCGTGATTGCACCAAGAACCTTTGCCCCGGCTCCAATCACTACACGGTCTTCGATGGTCGGATGGCGCTTGGTCTTCTGGAGGCTGGTGCCGCCCAGCGTCACCCCATGATAGAGCGTGACGCTTTCACCGATCTCCGCTGTTTCGCCGATGACGACTCCCATTCCGTGATCGATAAAGCAATTTCGCCCAATGCCCGCGCCTGGATGGATCTCGATGCCCGTGCAAGCGCGTGCCAGCTGAGAGATCGCACGAGCAAGGAGCTTGAACCCGCCTCTCCAGAGGCGGTGGGACAAGCGATGCGCCCAAATGGCATGGAGACCCGGATAGCAGAGCAGCACTTCCAATGCGTTGCGAGCGGCCGGGTCCCGCTCCAGGGTGGATCGCACATCTTGACGAATCGTCTTGAACATTACATCCTCCGGCTCCAACTTGAGAATGGCTGCCCCGGTAAGCATTCTGCCGGGGCAGGCTCTGTCCTACAGAGACGGCTGCGCGTCCGCCAGATCAGCAAACAACGCTGTGGAGAGATAGCGTTCGCCGAATGAGGGGACGATCACCAGGATGAGTTTGCCAGTGTCTTGTGGACGGTGCGCCACTTGCAGGGCAGCCCAGACCGCCGCCCCGGAGGAGATACCGACCAGCAGACCCTCTTCGCGTGCCAGACGGCGTGCCGTGTGGAAGGCGTCGTCGTTTTTGACCCGGATGATCTCGTCGTAGATCTTGGTGTTGAGGATCTCCGGGACAAAGCCCGCGCCAATACCTTGAATGGGGTGCGGACCTTTCGCTCCGCCCGAAAGCACAGGCGACGCATCCGGCTCGACGGCAATCGCCTTGAACGACGTCTTGCGCGATTTGAGCACCTCACCGACGCCGGTGATCGTACCGCCCGTCCCTACGCCCGAAACAAGATAGTCGATCCTTCCGTCCGTGTCGCGCCAGATTTCCTCAGCGGTGGTCCTGCGGTGGACCTCCGGGTTGGCTGGATTCTTGAACTGTTGGGGGATGAAATACTTCTTGTCCGAGGCCGCGATCTCCTCGGCTCTCCGAATGGCTCCCCCCATACCCTCCGGGCCGGGGGTCAGTATCAGATCCGCCCCGTAGGCACGCAACAGCATGCGGCGTTCCTTGCTCATTGTTTCGGGCATAGTCAGGATCAGCCTGTATCCGCGCGCCGCACAGACAAACGCTAGCGCGATTCCGGTGTTGCCGCTGGTCGGCTCGACGATGATCGTATCCTTGTTGATCAGCCCCGCTTTCTCCCCTGCTTCGATCATCGCCACGCCAATGCGGTCCTTCACCGAATGGGCCGGGCTATAGAATTCCAGCTTTGCGACTACCTCTGACTTGGCTCCATCGGTCACGCGGTTCAGACGCACCAATGGGGTGTTTCCCACCAAGTCGGCTACGGTATTTGCGATCTTCATGACACTTCTCCTCGTGTTTTCGATACGCTCCAGGTCTTGGGGTGTTCTTTCTGTGTCGTTGCCGCCGGGAATCATGATCCTTCGAATCGCATTGTGCTCCTTTGCCTATGGGATTAGTCATATAACAAAACTGAGAAAGAAATGGGCAACGTTCGCATGGTTCATCGGAGGTCGGCGAGTGTTGTGTTCTCGAGCTTGTCGGAGACGTAGTCGCGGACTTGCTTGAAGACGCGAATCAGGCTCTTCTCTTTTTCGATAGGGGTCGATTCGTAGAAGTACCGGCTCACAGACTCGGTCGGAGCCAGTGCGCCGTCAAATAGACGAATGATCTCGGCCACCGAAATGTCACGCGGCTTCTTGGCCAGGCGATAACCGCCATGCTGGCCCTTCAGGCTGCGGAGGTAGCGGGCTCGCTTCAGCGTGAGCAGAATTTGCTCGAGGAATTTGGGAGGAATGCCCTGGGCGGACCCAATTGAATCAACCGTCACGTACTGGTCGGCCTCCTGCCGTGCCAGATGGAGAAGCGCCAAGAGGGCATATTCACTGCGAGCAGTCAGCCTCATCCAGCTCTCACAATATGACTAATCACATGGGAAGTATCATTAAACATTGCGATGATGTCAAGTGTGTTTCTTGAACCGAAATCCGCGGTCGGGCCCTTGTGGCGGGGTCTGGGTCGAATCGGAGAGACGGTGTGGATATGGTCTGAAGGAAACTGCGGTGTTAAGACTGACGTGGGCGCATCTGATCCAGTCCGGCGGAGTGGGACCGATCGGTGCAGCGGTCCTTCTTCCCGATCTCCATCTCTTCGACCTCGCGGCGTTGATGCTCCGGGTCGATGCCTGCGGCACGGCCGGCAGGCACGGGGACGCGGAAGAAATCACGTCTCGATGAAGACCCGTTCCTCCTTCAAGCTCACGTAGACCTCGTCGCCCTTGCCGAGACCGAGCGTCCGGTAGCGCTCCTCGGGAAGATCGACGTGCGCCATCTCGCCCCACTCCGTCAAAACCTCGACTTTCACCTGTGGGCCGGCCGGGTTGATGTGCACCACGCGCGCGCGGAAGTGGCCTCTGCCGTTGGGTTTGCGATCGATGTCGAAGTGATGCGGGCGCACGTAGACCTTCGCCTCTGCGGCATCGGGCGCCGCGTCGCCGGGCAGGCCCATTGCGATTTCTCCGACAAACACCTGGCCGTCTTCAACGCGTCCGTGGAACAGATTCACCTTGCCCAGGAAGTGGTAGACGAACGGTGAGGCCGGATGGTGGTAGACCTCCTCGGGTGTTCCAACCTGCACGGCGCGGCCGTGATTCATAACGACCACACGGTCGGCCACTTCCAGCGCCTCCTCCTGGTCGTGCGTGACGAAGACACCGGTGATGTGGAGGTCGTCGTGGAGGCGGCGGAGCCACCGGCGGAGCTCCTGACGGACGCGCGCGTCGAGGGCGCCGAAGGGCTCGTCGAGCAGCAGCACGCGGGGCTCGACCGCGAGCGCCCGCGCCAGCGCGACACGCTGGCGTTGACCGCCTGAGAGCTGTGTCGGGTAGCGATCCGAGAGCCAGTCAAGCTGCACCAGTTTCAGCAGATCCATCACACGATCGCGGATGCCCTGCCTTGAAGGCCGCACAGGCCGCGGCCGGACGCGCAGCCCGAATGCCACATTGTCGAAGACCGTCATGTGACGGAAGAGCGCGTAGTGCTGAAATACGAAGCCGACTCGCCGGTCACGAACGTTGCGACCGGTCGCGTCCTCGCCGTCGAAGAGCACTGCGCCGGCGTCGGGGATCTCGAGCCCGGCGATGATGCGAAGGAGGGTGGTCTTGCCTGACCCTGACGGACCGAGGAGCGCCACGAGCTCGCCGGTGGGCACATGCAGGCTCACATCCTGCAGCGCCGTGAACGTGCCGAAGGTCTTCGTGATCCCGCGCGCCTCAATGCTCATCTTGTTCCTTCCTCTCTCCAGTGCTGGCAGTAAGACCGTTCCTGCCCGAATGTGCCTTCGACTCGACCAGGCGTTTGGCCACGAGCGTGACCAGCGCCAAAGCGGCCAGGAGCGATGCCACCGCGAAAGCGGCTGCTGAGTTGTATTCGTTGTACAGGATCTCCACATGCAAGGGGAGCGTGTTCGTCACACCGCGGATGTGCCCCGAAACGACCGACACGGCTCCGAACTCGCCCATCGCCCTCGCGTTGCAAAGGATCACGCCGTAGAGCACCCCCCACTTGATATTGGGCAAGGTCACACGGAAAAACGTCTGCCAGCCGCCTGCACCCAGGGAGACGGCCGCTTCTTCTTCCTCGGTGCCGTGAGCGTGCATGAGCGGGATGAGCTCGCGAGCCACGAGCGGCAGTGTCACGAACATCGTCGCGATCACGATGCCCGGCGTCGCGAAAATGATCTTGAGCCCGTGGGCGTCGAGCCAAGGGCCGAACAGGCCGCGCGCGCCGAAGAGCAGCACGAATACCATTCCGGAGATCACGGGCGATACGGCGAACGGCAGGTCGATGAGCGTGATCAGGGCGCTCTTGCCGGTGAACTCGAACTTCGCGATCGCCCACGCCGCGGCGAGCCCGAAGACCAGATTCACTGGCACGACGATCGCCGCAGTGATGAGCGTGAGACGCAGGGCTGCAAGCGCTTCAGGTTCCCCGACAGCCGCCAGGTATGTGGCGCCTCCCTTCGCGAATGCCTGCTCGAAGACGACCGCGACGGGCACGATCAGAAAGAGTCCGAGGAAGGCGAGCGCCACGCCGAGAAGTCCAAAGCGGACAAAGGCAGGCTCGGTAGTCGAGCTTGCCCGGGCCGCAGCCAATGTTCGTACTGCCGTGCTGCTGGACATCATGCTCTCCTTCATGCCGCCGACAAGCGTCTGGCATTGAGCCATTGGAGGATGTTGATAGCGAACAGGAGCCCGAAGGAGATGACGAGCATGACGACCGCAATGGCCGTCGCTCCGGCATAGTCGAACTGATCCAGCTTCGTCATGATGAGAAGAGGAACGATCTCAGTGCGCATCGGCATGTTTCCCGAGATGAAGACTACCGAGCCGTATTCACCGAGAGCTCGCGCGAACGCGAGAGCAAAGCCGGTGAGGACGGAGGGGAAGACGGCCGGCAGGATGATCTGCCGGAACGTCTGCAGCCGGTTGGCCCCGAGGGTAGCCGCGGCTTCCTCCACCTCGCGCTCCAGGTCCACCAGCACCGGCTGCACAGTGCGAACGACGAAGGGCAGGCCGATGAAGGTCAACGCGATCACGACGCCGAGCGGAGAGTATGCGGCTTTGATTCCCACGGCCGCGAGTTTCGCGCCGATCCATCCCGTGGGAGCGTAGGTCGCGGTCAGTGCGAGCCCGCCGACGGCGGTCGGAAGAGCAAACGGTAGATCGACGAGGCCGTCGACGATGGCGCGCCCCGGGAAGCTGTAGCGGACCAGTACCCAGGCCACCAGCAGGCCGAAACCCGCATTGATCAGCGCGGCCGCGAAGGAAGCCCCGAAGCTCAGCCGATACGACGCCAGCACGCGCGGAGCCGTGACGATGTGCCAGAATTGATCCCACGAAAGCGATGATGCCTTGAGGAAGGCCATCGAAAGCGGGATCAGGACCAGCAGCCCGAGATACAGGAGTGTGAAGCCCATCGTGAGGCCGAAGCCGGGCAGAACTGAATGCTTCTTCATGGAGCTGATGCCCTCATCAGGGCCCGGGCTCAGAACCCGGGCTGATAGATCTGGTCAAAGATTCCGCCGTCGTTGAAGTGCGATGCTTGCGCCTTCTGCCAGCCCCCGAAGAGCTCATCGATCGTGAACATCTGGACCTGTTGGAACTGTTGCGAAAATTCGGCGGTCACTGATGGTGTGCGTGGCCTGTAGTAGTGTTTCGCAGCAATCCGCTGACCTTCGTCGGAGTACAGGAATTCCAGATAGGCTTGTGCCACAGTGCGGGTCTTGTGCTTGTCCACCACCTTGTCGACGACACTCACCGGTGGCTCGGCCAGGATGCTGACCGTCGGAACGACGATTTCGAAATCGCCCTTGGCGAGCTCCCTGGCGGCCAGAATGGCCTCGTTTTCCCACGCGATCAGGACATCGCCGATGCCGCGCTCGACGAAGGTCGTTGTCGATCCGCGCGCTCCCGAGTCGAGGACTGGGACGTTCTTGAAGAGGCGCGCGACGAAATCACGTGCCTTCGCGTCGTCCCCGTTCTGCCGCTTGAGCACGTATCCCCAGGCCGCGAGGTGGTTCCAGCGGGCGCCGCCTGAGGTCTTTGGATTCGGCGTGATCACCGAGATCCCGGGCTTCACGAGATCATCCCAGTCCCTGATTCTCTTGGGATTGCCTTTGCGAACGAGGAAGACGATCGTGGATGTGTATGGGGAGCTGTTGTTGGGGAGCCGCTTCTGCCAGTTGGGAGCGATGAGCCCCGCCTTCTGGATCGCATCGACGTCGTAGCCGAGGGCGAGCGTGACGACATCGGCTTCAAGCCCGTCGATCACGGCTCGGGCCTGCTTTCCGGACCCTCCGTGCGATTGGTTGATCGTCACCGTCTGACCCGACTTGGCCTTCCAGGCCTTCGCGAACGCCGCGTTCAGCTCCTGATACAGCTCGCGCGTCGGGTCGTAGGACACATTCAGCAATGTGACGTTGGTTTGGGCCGACCCGCCGAGGCTGGGGACGAGGACGAGGGCAATGCTGAAGACCGCAATCAGTGTTTTCTTGTATGTCATCTCTCTACTTCCTTTGTGTGTCAGATTCGATCCGAGCTAGAAGGCGACCTGGAGACGGCTGAGGATGACTCCTTCCGGGTCGCGGTCTCCGGAGGAGCTCCCACCCCGGAACGTGGACCGTTCGTAGTCCCCCACAACCTTGACGTTTTTGCTCAGATACCAATTCAGCCCCATCGCCCATGCTCTGATCCTCCGGGCGCTCTTCGTGCCGTCAGCGAACCCGCGTGTGAAAACATCCTCATCGAGCCGAAGATCGCTATACCGCAGCACTACCTCGACCGCCCCCCAGTGACCCTCGCGCGGTGCGAGAGAGTGCGCCGGAGTGACGCCGCTGTAAGAGGCCACTTCGCCTGTGAGGACGTATGAGCCGGCCAGCTGCCAAGCAGAATTCCGAACGTTCGCTCGCGTTTCGCCTCGCCTCACATCCTGCGAAGACGAGACGAATTCGGCGAGGAGTCCCAAGGCTCCCCAGCCGTAGTAGACCTGCGGCGAGACTCTGAAGTGATCCCCGTCCGCCACGGTCCCGGTGGAGTAGCTGAAGAACGTCTGCTGTCCCGGCGTCTTGAATGACGGAAGTGCTCCGGCCTGCTCGCCAATCGTCATGGCCACGCCGAATGCGACACCTTTCAGATGTGCGCTCGAGCTGCTCTTGAATGGGCGAGTGAAAAGTCGGGCGACGATGTCCTTCTCGGAGTTACTGTCGCTGTCTGCGCTTCCGCCGTCGGCCACTCCGTTGAACGCGCCCGCGGCATAGCTGACCACACCGCCGGAGAGATCACCCGAGAACTGAACTCCGATATCCCGGTTGGGCACGAGGTTATTGGGTAGAGCGCGTTCGACAAAGAGCAGGTTCGCTCCCGACTGCAGCCGCTCAACCCCGAACGGTTCCTTGAACTTCCCTGCCTGGACGTTGAACGCCCGCGAGATCCGCAGCCCGATGATAGCGTCCTGCAGGACAACCTTGCCGTCACCAAAATCTGGGACCACCTTGAAATCGAATCGGCCGGCGAGCGAGCCTTCGACGATGGGACGGATGCGCCTGAGCAGCAACGTGTCGGTCACTGCCGGGGCGCCGGTGAAAAACCTCCCGTCCGTCTGATACAGCCCCCGGAATTTCATCTGAAAGCTGCCGTCCGCGGATCTCAGGAAGAACCCATCTTTCCCCACACCAAATGTCGGTGCGTCCTTCGCTTTCTCCTTTGTCTTCTCAGCTTCCAGCTCCCGGAGTCGCTCCAAAACCTTGATCTTCTGCTCAAGCTCCGCAAGCCTTTGCTCGACCGTCGTCGTCTCTGTGGCCGCATCCTCGGCCATCGAGTAACTGGAAAAGCCGACAAGGCTGGCGACCAGACCCCAAATGATAATGGACCTCGCCCTCATGCTTCCTCCTGTTTGGTTCCGTTTCCGGCGGGTGTCCGAAAACTGCCTGCCAGTTCAGATGTGCTGCGCACTAGTCGCATGTGCAATCCTTTGATAATGGTAGTGTATCGATTGATTTAATAGAGTGATATGACGAAAAAAATGCAGTTTTAAAGCGTGGTCTTGGCCTTGAGACCACACAAGACCGGAACTCGTTGATATAGCTATGCGCTTTCTCAATCACTATACTCATTCGATCGATTGTATGTATGTTATTTCGATCTGTCAAGTCCTTTTTTTCAGTTTTTCAGATTTTGCTCATCGGAACTTGATTCGCGAGTCCCATGCCGTGAGCGAGCGGCCTTCGGTCATCCGCGAATATAGAAGTAACTCCATTTAATTACTAACATTTGTCTCGACTATCCACCGCCCAGCGAATAGTCTGATGTCGGTTTACGTTCGGCTGCAGTTGTTGGCCGCAGCACGGCCGTACGCTCAGCTCTTCGATTTCTGCATCTGGTACACGATGATGGTGACCAGACGGCGGGGCGTAAATCGAATGGACTGTGCCAGGAGCCTGTTCACAATTCCCGGGACCGCGATCCGCGATCCACGCATCATGGCCTTGTACCCGACCTTCGCCACGGTTGCGGCGTCCTGCATGCTCAGGAGGCCGCTCACCAACCGCGACTTCTCCATCTTCGCGGCGCCCTGGAAGCCGGTGCGCGTCGGCCCCGGGCAGAGCGCCGTCACGGTGACGCCCGATCCCTGCAGCTCAGCGGCGAGTGCTTCCGTGAAGGACAGGACATAGGCCTTCGTCGCGTAGTAGACGGCCATTAGTGGTCCCGGCTGAAAGGCTGCGGTCGATGCCACATTGAGGATCCGGCCCTTGTGACGGGCCACCATTTCGCGGGCGAAGAGCTTCGTCAGGTGGGTGAGAGAGACGATGTTCAGCCTGAGCATCTGCAGCTCGGCCTCCAGGTCTGTCTCGACGAAGGGACCGTAGGTGCCGGCCCCGGCATTGTTCACGAGGGAATCGATGACGATTCCGTCATTCCGCAGCGCCTCGAGAATGTGATCCGGTGCAGCCGGGTCCGAAAGATCCGCCGGGAGAACTCGAACCTGGATGGGGTGGGATGAGGCGAGCTCTTCGGCGAGCTTCTGGAGGTCGGCCTCGCGGCGAGCGACGAGCACGAGGTCGGTTCGGTCGCGCGCGAAGAGCCGGGCCAGCTCCAGTCCGATGCCGCTTGATGCCCCCGTGATGAGCGCCGTCCCATGCGAGTCATTGCTGGTCATACTCGATCACCTCCGACAACTCATCCTATCATCTCGCTATCCGACCCCACCGACGTGCTCCGAACGGAGAGCCCGTCGTTTGTATTCTGTGGTACGATCCGAGGCTGGGAGTCGATGGATGGTGACCAGATCGAGTATGAACGCGAGCGCCGTATTGGGTCTCCCTCTGTTGTCACTGTTCTGTCTCCTCCTGACGGATTCATCGGCCCCGGCCGACGTGTTGCCGCACGGAGGAGAGACCTGCGCGCCGCGAATGTGGGAGCTGGAGGCTCGACCTCAGATGCGTCTGCAGTCCGTTCACAGTCCGGCGGACGCGACTGGCTACGACGTGAGCAAGTACACAATCCGATACGATGTGAGCTTCACGAATCGGACCATCCGCGGGGATGTGACGATCGATGCCACCTCGAGGAAGGATGCTCTCCGCACAATCGACCTCGACTTCCACGGCTTCACGATCGGCAGCGTGACGGTCGACGGCAAGGCGGCGGCCTACCAGCGGGTCAGCGACGGGTACCTCCTGCGTGTAAGACTCGGCAAGTCCGTCGCACGAGCTCGAACCTTCAGTGTTCGCGTTCGGTACTCGGGTAGCCCGGGGACGAGTCGAGATGGGCTCGGATTCGGGTTCACCTCCCGTGGGGCGGCGACGTTCGCCGAGCCAGACGGCGCACGCGAATGGTTCCCATGCAAGGACCGGCCGTCCGACAAGGCCGAGTACGAAGGGTTCATCACTGTCCCGAGCACGATGATCGTGGCATCGAACGGCGCGCTGGCGGGTACGACTGTGTCCGGCAATGCCACGACGTACAATTGGAAGGAAACGCATCCGATCGCCACCTACCTCATCTCTCTGGCAATCGCCAACTACCGGATCATCGAGGACTCGCTCGGGGCGCTCCCGCTTCGCCACTATGCCTATCCGGATCTGGAAGCGGCGGCGCGACAGGACTTCTCTCGGACGCCGGCGATGATCGATGCCTTCCAAACCAAGCTCGGAGTGCCGTTCCCCTTCGACAAATACGGGCATGCGCTTTTCGACAACTTCGGTGGTGCGATGGAGCACCAGTCGTGCACGAGTTACGGGACCGGGCTGATCACCGGCGACAATTCGCTCGACGTGGTGGTGGCGCATGAGCTTGGCCACCAGTGGTTCGGCGATTTCGTCTCGCCTGCGAACTGGAAGGAGATCTGGCTGAACGAAGGCTTCGCAACCTGGACCGAGTTCCTCTGGATCGAGTCTGCCGCCCCCGGATCATTGCGCCGCTACATGGCGCTAGCCGAGGAGCGGTACATCTCTTACGAAGCGCGAGTCGGCAGATACCCGCTCTATGCGCCACCGTGGCAGTACCTGTTCGGGACAACGATTTACGAAAAGGGCGGCTGGGTCGTCTCGATGCTGCGGTACCTGCTCGGCGACGAGGCGTTTTTCAGAGGCCTGAACGACTACCTCGAGGCCCACGCCTACCGAAACGTCAAGACAACCGACCTGCGCACCGTGCTCGAAGCAGCCTCCGGCCGCGATCTCTCGGCCTTCTTCGATCAGTGGGTCTACGGCGTCGGATATCCGACCTACGCCGTCTCGTGGAATTCGGCGGCCGTCACCGGTGGATACGATGTCGCCGTGCGCATCCGCCAGACCCAGACGGGCACCCCGGTCTTCACGATCCCGCTCGAAGTCGAAGCGCGCGCCACCGGCAGCACCCCCGACCGCCGCCGGGTCGACATCACCTCAGCCGACACCACTATTCACCTCACCTTCGCCTTCCAGCCATCCAGCGTGGTCATCGACCCCGACAACAAGGTGCTGGGGATCGTCAGCGGGCAATAAAGAGGCGCCCGTTTTTGACAGCGCCCCACCCATCTGGTATATTCCGCGATCCGTGGCTGCTCCTCAGTAGCTCAACGGTAGAGCATCCGGCTGTTAACCGGAGGGTTGTAAGTTCGAATCTTACCTGAGGAGCCAAGATTACCCCGCTGGGCCTCAGCCGTCGTCACTACACCCACGGCCCGGGACGCGGGGCTGGGGCACGAAGACCGTCCACTTCTTCTGATTCGACCTTCCTCAGTTCCCGGCCTTGCCTGCATGCTATGCTCGCCACAGTGGGCAGGATCCGCGGATGGTTCGCATCGTCGTCGACGCTGTCACCGACAGCCTCTCCGAGGTGCCCGATCGCGTGGCCCGAGGTGAACATGTCAGGGTTGAGTTGCGCGACGGGAGGGGGTTCGTAGCTGTACCCTTGGACGAAGACGATCGCGTTCACGACGAGGATTCAGACGGGGCGTTGTACACACCAGAGGAATGGGCGGCGGTGCGCGAGCGATTGGCGGCGCTGCGGGGAAAGTGGGCGGCTATCAAGGCTACCAGCGACGACCTGATTCGAGAACGCCGCGCGGATGTTGAGCACGAGCCACAGAAGTGGGGCATCTAGTACTTGACGATATCCAATCTCTGGCAATCCACTTGATACGCCGGGATGCCGGTCGTGAGCTCGTCGTCGATGCGGGACGAATGAAATCGGCGGCTCCCGGCGTCTCCCTCGCCGACTGCTTCGCCGCAACTCTCGCTCAGCGCCTCAGCGGCGTTGTGCTCACCTCTGATCCTGATTTCCAGACGCCTGCCACCCTTGGCTTCTGCCGGGCTCAGTTCTTCAGGGAACCCGGATCGAGGTGGAAGGCTCTCGCGCTGGTCGTCAGTGACCCGATGGACGCTGACGGGCTGCGTCCTTCCCCCTGAGTCAGCCAATGCCGTAATGTCGGCGGCACGACCCAGGCCGGTATCTCGGTCCCCATTGACCCGGCCGTCATTCCCCAGATCCCACATCGTTTCCTTGCCAGGCTCGACTGCCACATGCTCAAATCTCGATTGCCTTTCCGGTCGTGACGGCAGCATCCGGAACCGCCTTCATCCCTCCTGTTGATCCGCTTGATCGGACGGCTCGTCACATCACTTTCTTCTTCGTCTGTTTCTCGATCTGGGTTCTAAGTTGAGTGAGATCGATAATGGCCGAGCACTTCGGGCACTCGAGCCTATTGTCCGAGGGAAATGCGTGCGCGCCTGTGGCGAGAGCGACCGCCTTCCCCAGGTTAGCCTGGACTAGGCACCTGTTCGCACACCTGATGCACTTCACTCCGACCCGCACGGTGTTCGCCGGCGGTGGTGGGAGAGTCGGGTCGACTGCGGGAATCGCGCTCTTGCCTTCCGTTGACGAATCAGGCGACGAATCGACGCTTGCTTCCTCCTGCTTTTCCGGGCCGGAGCGCGTCTCAGAGATGTCGATCACGTTCTGACACTTAGGACACGTGAACGTGTTGGTTGACGGGAAGGAGAAACATCCCGGCGTGGTGGCGATGGGTTCCCCGAGATTCAGTTGAATACACCAAGCGGCTCCGCACCTTGAGCACACAATCTGAAGCCGCGCCGTGTTCGGTGGGGGTGGTGGAAGGGTCGGGCCGTCCACCGTGGGGGGGGTTAGTGCGGCAACGACGTTGAGATCGGATCCAGCCAGGACCACGATTTCCCTAGTCCAATCTACAAAGCCATCCTTGAACACAGAAATCACGTGCTTGCCCGCCTGAAGCTTCAACTGGGCGGGCGTATTCCCCACATAGGATCCATCGACGTTCACTTCGCATAGCTCCGGTATGGAGCTGACCCGCAGCGATCCAGACTCCACCATTGCGGAACCCGCCTTCTGCGAGGCTGCGACCGTCATTGGCATTGAGGAAGGTACAAACTCTCGATCATCCTCAGCAACCGCAATCGGTACGTCTGTCACTCCTCGCAGTGCCGTAAGGACTGCTCTGTAGTTGTCCTTGTGGGCTTGGATCAGGAGCGCAGATCTAGTTCCCTGCTCGGTTGTGAACTCGATGCTGACATAATGAAGCCTGGTCTTGTGAAGTAGCCCGAACAGCGCGAGAGGCGCTACGAGGATTCCCACGGCTACCATCGTGCCTACCCTTCGATGGGCCTCCTGACCATATCCAATGCCGGTTACACGCCGTGGATCAATCCTGATAATCTGGCCATCCTTCAGATCGAGTCGTATTTCTCTTGAATCCACAATCAGCCGGTTGTCCCAGTCATCATAGTCCACAGTCGTTTGTACAGTGCCGCCGTTGTAACGGATCCTGTCGAACGAGTTTCCTGCTGCATCCACCCAAGTCACGGAGGCAACGCACAGAATTAGGAGTACCCCGACCCAAGACCGGAGACTGCCCGTGCAAAAACAACCGCTCGTCATTGGATGTCCCCTTTCCAAATGGTCATGAGGATTCCGACCCCTATGGGGCTGCGAGGGCGTCGCGAATGAACAAATCTCATTCTGAATGGCTCGCCTCGGATGTTCACATGCATCCTATCATATCCATCCTGAAGGAAGCGGATGGTCCCTCCACACTTCTCCACACGTTGCTCCGTGCTCGCCACGCCGTCTCTGCCAGTTCTTCTGATGATGCCCGTAAGGCACAGGCGTGAGACGCCGATCGGAGCTGCGCAATCACCGCATGCCAGCTAGTTTCTCTTGCAGCCACACCGTGACGAGAGTCTGATACGGCACGTCGCGCTTGTTGGCCTCGACCTCTATTTGATCGAGCATGCCGAGGGGCGGGCGAATGGAGATGGATTTCGTGGAGAGCCCATCGCCGGACGGGATGTACACCGCCTGCAGTGGTTCCGATTCCAACTGCGCTGTTGATCGGCCCTGACGAGGAGTCATGATACGTTAGATAGGGTGGCGCGATATGAGTAGCATCGTCTCCAAGCACATCGCGGTCACGTCGGATGTGTGCGGAGGGAAGCCGCGGATAGCCGGGCGGCGGATCACTGTCCAGGATGTCGTGATCTGGCATGAACGGCAGGGAAGGAGCCCCGATGAGATCGCCACTGAGTATGATCTGACGCTCGCCGAGGTTCATGCGGCGATGACCTACTACTTCGACCACCGCGAAGAGATCGACGAACAGATGCGGTCAGAGCGGAAGTTCGCTGAGGAATTCCAGAATCAATGCCCGTCTCTCTTGACACAGCGGGTCGGCAGATAAACGCGTCCGCCTGTACCGATTTCCTTGCCATGCTGACCGAGGACAACCGGCACCGAGCGGGATGGCATACGGAAAGCGGACGTTACGGTGTGGAAGAGTGGCTGCGGATCTATCCTGCTCGCGCAGGTAATCAGGCCGCTCAAATCCGCCGCCTCCGCGAAGCACTCCGGCCGCGGGTGGGGGCCGAGGGGCCCCTGCGCGACGAGCTGCTGAACATCGAGCGGCTGGAAGAGCGGGCGAAGGCGCTCGCGGCGCGTGGCACGAAACGTCTTCCCGGGCGTCGACGACAACGCGCGCCTTCTGCGCGAAGCCTACCGCGTCATGGCCGACGACGTGCACCGCGGGGAGCTCGTGACACCGGCGGTCGAGTGGCGCCTCGACAATTAGCACCTCGTGGCTTCAGAGATCCGGGACGTCCGCCAGAATCTCCCGCGGGGCTACTACTGCGCGCTGCCGAAGCTCGCCCTGCGCGAGTTCGCCGGCCACGCGCGCCTGGGCGCTGAAAGCGGCAGCGATCGCGCCGCCCGTGCGACTGCCATCGAGCGGGCAGGCTATCGCCATTGTCCAGCTCCTCTGTGATCGTACGCCGCCCGCCCTCCTTGTTCGTGCCTGGGGACGATGGTATTCCCTACCCATGATTGAATGGCGGGAGTACCTAACGCGGCCGAGCCGCAACCAAAGAGGTTGCGTCTCCGCCGCGCGTGAGAGCGTGGAGCGTGGAGCCGGAGCCCTTGAGCGAAGCGAAGGGGTGAGAGCGTTCTTCCGAGCCACCCTGATCGTCCGAGGCGAGCGCTCCGTTCCTGCATTCCTCTCCTCCTGCGTTCCTGAGAGGAGTTCGGAAGATCTTGCCCCCTCGAATTCTTGCCA
>JACPPM010000141.1 GCA_016191015.1 Acidobacteriota bacterium
TGCAGGAACGGAGCGGTCGCCTCGGACGATCAGAGTGCCTCGGAAGAACGCTCTCACGCTCCACGCTCCAGGCCCGAGAAGCGGGCCGGACGCTCTCACGCGCGGCGGAGACGCAACCTTTTTGGTTGCGGCTCCGCCGCGTTGGGGATGACTGCTCATATTTGTATGATAACGTGGGCGTGCTGAGACCAATTTGCGAGAGATGATCGCAGGAGGGGAGTTATCGATGTTGCCAAGGGTGCATTGTTTCGTCTTCATTATGACGTGCGCGTTCGTTTTCCAGACGTCGCCGCGGTGGGCCGCGGGTGCAGTCTCGGCGGATGCAGTCTGGCGAAGCGTCGACGACGATCAGGTTGGCGGTGGGGACACCGTGCCGCCTCCACCGATTACACGCTACTCAACATTCCAGTTGAACCGCGGCAAGCTGGAATCAGTTCTGGATAAGGCGCCGATGGAGCTCAGCGTCGATGCCCGTAGGCTCGCGCCGATTCTCGACATCCCGATGCCGGATGGCGGCTACGAGCGTTTCAGGGCGGTCGAATCGCCGATCATGGAAGCCGAACTGGGAGCGCGGTTCCCCGAGATCAAGACGTACAGCGCACAAGGCGTGGACGACCAGACGGCGGCCGCGCGATTCGACTGGACGCCCCTTGGTTTCCACGCAATCGTGACCTCCTCGAAGGGCACCAGCTACGTCGACCCGTACAGTCGAGGCGAGACGATGTACTACGTCTCGTACTACCGGCAAGACTACCTGCCTGCGGGAAAGCAGTTCTCGTGTCAGGCGGACGGCGCGTTCGACCTCTGGCCGGACTCCTCCCCAGCCGGCCTCGCTCCCCTCGCCCCGTCAGGCACGACATTGCGCACCTACCGCGTCGCCGTGGCCGCTACCGGCGAATACACGGCCGCCTATGGCGGCACGGTGGGCGGAGCGCTGGCGGGGATCACGACGACTGTGAATCGAGTGAACGCGATTTACGAACGTGAGGTGGCTGCGAGGATGGTCCTCGTCGGAACCGAGACCTCGATCATCTACACTAATTCGGCGACGGATCCGTACACCAACAACAACGGCTCCACGATGCTGGGCCAGAACCAGACCAACCTTGATAGTGTCATCGGAGACGCCAACTACGACATCGGCCATGTGTTCAGCACGGGTGGCGGAGGTGTCGCGTACCTCGGGGTTGTCTGCCAGTCGGGCTGGAAGGCGCGAGGTGTGACCGGATCTTCGAATCCCGTGGGGGACCCTTTCGACGTCGACTATGTCGCCCACGAGATGGGCCATCAGTTCGACGGAGACCACACCTTCAACGGCTCCACCGGGAGCTGCGGGGGCGGGAATCGATCGTCAACGGCGGCCTACGAGCCGGGTAGTGGATCGACGATTATGGCCTACGCCGGTATTTGCGGTTCGGAAGATCTGCAGCCGCACAGTGACGACTATTTCCACACCAAGAGCTTTGATCAGATCGCGGCGTTCATCACCTCGGGCGTCACCTGCTCGGCCAACGCAGCCACCGGCAATAATCCGCCCACCATAGAAGCCGGGCCCAGCTACACGATACCAATCCGCACGCCGTTCGTTCTGACCGCCACCGGCAGCGACCCCGACGGAGACGGCCTCACATACTGCTGGGAGGAGTATGACCTGGGAACGCAGTCCCCGCCGAACACCGACAACGGAAGCCGACCGATCTTTCGTTCATTCCTGCCGGTCACCTTCCCCTCGCGCATGTTGCCCAGGCTGAGCGATGTCCTGTCGAACACATCCACACTGGGCGAGTCACTCCCCACAACCAGTCGAACCATGACATTCCGATGCACCGCTCGCGACAACCGCGC
Source organism: Acidobacteriota bacterium (assembly GCA_016191015.1). GTDB lineage: Bacteria > Acidobacteriota > CAIWXX01 > CAIWXX01 > CAIWXX01 > JACPPM01. The sequence goes on from JACPPM010000141.1 coordinate 1,846, forward strand.
AGGAGGTGGAGGAGTCAATTGGGATTCGACCCAGGTGACATCGGTCACTACGGCCGGACCCTTCGCAGTAACGGCGCCGAATACCGCCGTCAACTGGGGTCAGGGCACCGGCCAGAGTGTGACCTGGAATGTCTCTGGAACCTCGGCGGCGCCGATCAGCACGGCGAACGTCAACATCCTGCTCTCAACCGACGGCGGGATCACCTTTCCGTACACACTCGCCTCCGGCACCCCCAACGACGGCGCCCAGACGATCGTGGTCCCGGGTGCGACCACAGCGCAAGCACGTATCAAGGTCGAAGCCGCCGGCAACATCTTCTTCGACATCTCCGACACGAACTTCACCGTCTCGAGTGGCGGCTGCTCCACAATCACCCTTTCGCCATCGAGCCTCACGGCAGGGACGGTCGGCGCGTCATACAGTCAGACAGTGACCGCGAGCGGCGGCACGAGCCCATACTCGTACGCGCACACAGCCGGGACACTCCCGGCTGGCCTCTCCCTGTCGTCGGGGGGTGTCCTCTCCGGTACACCATCCCTCGCCGGCTCGTTTACATTTACCCTCACTGCCACCGATGCGGGCTCCTGCACCGGCTCGCATGGCTACACGATCGAGGTCACTGGATCTGCCTGTCTGACGATCAACCTCTCACCAGCCAGCCTTCCGGCAGGCACAGTAGGGACGCCATATAGTCAACCTGTCGCAGCGACGGGCGGCTCCGCACCGTACACCTACTCGCTCCTCTCCGGAGCCCTGCCACCGCCCCTATCACTCGCCCCGTCAGGGGCCATCACCGGGACGCCGGGTACCGCCGGAGTCTACTCGTTCACCATTCAGGCAAGCGATGCGGCAGCGTGTACGGGATCGAAAGCATTCGCACTCACAGTCAATGCGGGCGGATGTCCAACGGTTTCTCTCAGTCCATCGACTCTACCGTCCTCTGAGGTGGGAACGCCCTACAATCAAACTCTCACCGCCTCGGGCGGCTCGACCCCGTACACATACACGGTCGCCGCTGGCTCGCTTCCACCGGGAGTCGCCCTGTCACCCGGCGGCGTGCTCTCGGGGACGCCGACATCGGGGGGTGATTACGCCTTCAGTGTCGCCGCGACCGACGCCGCGGGCTGCGCGGGTGTCCAGGACTACAACTTGACCGTCAGCGGTGGAGGCGGCTACCTCTACTTCGATGACTTCGAGGATGGAAGCGCCTCCGACTGGCGCCAGGTCGGAGGAACCTGGGGCGTTTCCGCTGGAGACTTGCGAGGCTCCGCGCGGAAGAAGACGGCGACGATTCTATCGCCGTTTGGTGGATGCACGGCGTGCACGGCCGAGACAGAGTGGCAGGTGACGACGGCGGGCGCTTCGGCGGCTCTGCTCGCCTGGTACGTGGACGGGGCCAACTACGTCCAGCTCGTCATGTCCGACTCGTCGAACAAGTGGACTCTCGAACAGTACGCGGCCGGGAAGCGCGTCGCCTCAAGGAGCCGTCGCGGCCGTATCAGCCCCGGCAAGCTCTACCGAGTCGGCCTCTCGTACAATGGGACGTCCGTCACCGCCTCGGTTAACGGACGGTCCAAACTCACCATGCCCGCCGCGAGTGCGCCCACGGGGACGATCGGGCTCCGCGTGCCGTCGAGCGGCGGGAGGACGGCCACCGCCACCTTCGAACAGATTGGGGTGAAGAGCAATCCCTGAGCCTCCTGGCAGCCGTCATTGAGTCACTATGGTCCCGGGGGGGCGGGACTTGCGGAAGCTCCCGCTACCGAATACATGGCATCGTCAAGCTCGAATTGTGGCGCCCGCATAGCTGTCTTTTTGTGGTATACTTGCCCAAATACGGAGGGAGGATGCGGATCGATCCGAGACCGCTCTCGATACTTGCCGCACTGGTGGTCGTGTCAGCGGTTCCTCTCCGTGCCGAGATCTACACGTACGTTGACGAAAAAGGCGTCTACACGATCACAAATGTCCCTCCGCAAGGAGCAGTCACCGTCATCGAGGTGCTCCAGGATGCCGTCGAAGGGGTCGACACTGCCCCCGGGCCACTTGGGCTGAGGCCTGCCACCCCTCCGGAGACGTATGACACGAGCATTGACGAAACCTGCCGTGCACACGGGATTGACCCTGATCTGGTCAGGGCTTTGATCTGGGTGGAATCCAACTTCAACCCTCGTGCGGTATCGAACAAGGGTGCGCGCGGGCTCATGCAGCTCCTGCCCGAAACGGGAAGGCGATTCGGAGCGATGAACTTATTCGATCCGGCTGAAAACATTCGAGGCGGCGTCAAGTACCTGCGCTTCCTGATGGACTTGTTCAGCGGCAATACGCGTCTGTCGTTGGCGGCTTACAATGCGGGTGAGAACGCGGTGCAGCGCTACAACGGAATTCCACCCTACCGTGAGACGCAGGCGTACGTGAAGAGAATCGGTCAGATCTATGGGAAGGACTTGCGCCTGGCTGCGCAAGTCCCCATCTATCTCGTTCGGGATGCGGACGGCAACGTCGTCTACACCAACAACCCACCAAAGCCGTCCGCCGATCAGAAAGTCGAAAAGGTTCTCAAGTGACTTTTCGCCTGCGACTCACGGCTTCCTGACGATCTCGGTTGCGCTTCTACCATGACTGATACTCAAGTCTCCCCGGCGATCGACCAGGGCATCTTCCTACTGCATCGGAACAAGGGGCGCGAGTTCTTTCAGAGACAGCAGCTCGCCGACGCCGAGCGGGAGCTCGAAGCAGCTGTGAGAATCAGGCCCGAGGACGAACTGGTCCTCAATCTCCTCGGCATGGTCTACTTCCGCCTGAACAAACTGGATCAGGCCAGAGAGATCTACGAGAAGTTGATCCCCGGCAACCCCTCCGTCTACAGCCTCCGGTCGAATCTGGGCCTCATCTACCTCAAGAAGAATCAGTACTCGGAGGCCCAGATCCACTTTGTCGAAGCCGCGCGCATCGAGCCGGCCAATTCCAAGGCCCACATGTACCTCGGGCTCATCTACGAGCGCCAGAAGAGGTACCTGCAGGCCTTGTCCGAATACAAGCTTGCGAAGAACGAAAAGATGGTGGCTCAGATCGAGCAGCTGTTGCGAATGTTCGCAGAACGGGGCGAGCCGCTGCCGGCTGCTGCAGCGGAGAAGGTCGAGCCGGCTGAATCCGCTGCCCCGGTCAAGAGCCCCCCGGTCGCAGCTGTCCCCGCACCGCTTCCACCGGCTGAGCACCGTCCGCCGGAGCTGCCTGAGCCGCCCGAGCCTGAGGTTTCCTTGCAGTTGCCCCGAGTCCTGCCCGAGTATATGAAGCAGACGGACTTCTTCAACCCGCAGAAGACCGCGGAGACCGAGGCTCAGGTCGAACGAGCGATTTCGGCGGTTCTCGGACCAACGGCACAAGCGCCGCCCCCGCCGCCGCCAGCCTCCGCTCCAATCTATCAAGCCGAAACACCCGCGCCGGCTGCCGTGGAGCCGGCGCCTCCAGACGTCGTCTCTTCCATACCGACGGAGGAAACACCGGTGCAACCGCCGCGTACCTCCTCGGCCGCCGAGTCCACCGACGCGCTGCAACGACTGAGGCTCGTGCCTCTGAACCTCGACCTCCTCACCCAACCCTCAGTCCCGTATCTCAAGTGTGGCGAGGATGAGTTCAGGATTGTGAACAAGAACTACCTGGACATCGACTTCCAGGATGGCGTCGCAGCGAGCTCACAACGGCTCATCGGGGCCTGGGGCCTTGCCGACGCCGAGCCGTACGAGGGTATCGATGGCCTCGTCTTCTACAGAAAGTCGGGTCGCGCCCTCTTGTATGAAGACCTGCTCCGCATCCACATCATCGATCTGACCGGCGATGTCTTCTTCGTGAAGCCTGGCTACGTGCTCGCGCTCCAGCCGACGCTGAGGGTGCACTGGGAGGATGCGGAGCTGTTCCGGTTTTTAAAGGTCGACGGAAAAGGAGTCGTAGCTCTTGCCATCAGCACCTCTCCGATCATCATAGCGATCGATGAGGATGCCCCGCTCCTCGTCGACACCAGCTATCTGGCCGCCATCAGCAGCGCCGGCCCGATCCAGCTTGTGCCCTCCTCACGAGCGGGCTTCATCGAGGTGAGAGCCAGAGGTTCGGTCCTGCTCTACCCGGCCACGAGAATGTAGGTGTCGAGCGCACAACGGTGCGCGCTAGCCGACTTTCCCCAGCATCCTCAGCACGCCTGTCGTCATGGCAGGCAGGTACGTGATCATCAAGACCCCTGCGCCGAGGATGATGAGAAACGGCAGAACGTGGCGGTAGAGCTGTGGAAGCGGCTTTCCGAAGCGCGTCGAGGAGAGGAAGAGATTCAGCCCGACTGGAGGAAACAGGAAGCCGAGCTCCAGATTGGCCAGAAAGATAACCCCGAGGTGGATCGGGTCGATCCCGAATGCCGCCCCCATTGGGGCAATCAATGGCGTCAGAATGACGATCGCCGAGTAGATCTCGAGGACGCTGCCGAGGATCAACAGGATGACGTTGAGGATCAGAAGAAAGAGGATCGGCGAATGGATATGGGTCTGGACGGTCTCGAGCAGCCGGTCGGGGATCTGCGCGTCGACCAGGTAGCTGGTCAGGCCCATCGCCGTGCTCAGGAGCATGAGGACAGCGCCAACCAGGGACCCCGCCTTGACCAGGACGCTTGGCAGATCGCGCAGGAGATGCAGATCACGCATGAAGAGACACTCGATGACAACCGCATAGGCGCAGGCAGCTGCCGAAGCCTCCACCATTGAGGCGACACCGCTCGTGAACAGTGTCACGACCAACACCGGAACCGACAGCTCCCACTTGGCTTCCCACGCAGCGGACCCCAAAACTTTCCATGAAAACGGCTTCGTGCTCGACTGTTCGCGACGCCCCACGCGAATACCGTACGCGGCCACGAGGACGACGAGGAGCACGCCCGGGACGAAGCCCGCGAGGTAGAGCAAATCGGCGGGAACGCCCGCGACGACGCTGTAGAGTATGACCGGCAGGCTCGGCGGGAACAGCAGTCCCAGACTGCCGGCTGCCGTGACGAGCCCCAATGAGAATCGCTCGCTGTACCCCTCCTCTCGAAGCACGGGGTAAACAAGCCCGCCAAGTGCGATGATCGTGATCCCGGAGCCGCCGGTGAAGGATGTGAATACGGCGCACACCGCAGCGACCAGAACGGCGACGCCCCCGGGCATCCATCCGAACAGCGCGTCGAAGAAATGCACGAGCCTGTGCGATGCCCTCCCCTCGGCAAGGACGTACCCGCACGCCGTGAGAAGCGGGATCGCCGGCAGCGTCGGCGAGGCGACGAGCCTGTAGATCTCGGCTGAGACCGCGGAGACCGGGACGGCATCTTTGAAGAAGAGCAGGAGCGCCACGCCTCCCATGGCGACAAAAACCGGCGCACCCAGGAGAGCAGCGATCACAACGCCTCCCAGCAGAATCGGGGTCAGGCTTCCAGCATGTGTGGGAAACAGGCCCATGGCAAAGACGGCCGCCACACCAGCGAAGGCCGCGATCTTCCCGGCGGCGCGATCAGAAGCCTGAATGCCGAAACGAAACGCGATGAGCGCCAGCGCGACCGGCATCACACACTCACTCACCCACTCCGGCAGACCGATCGGCAGGACTCGGCCGAGCTCACGGTCGGCGAGCACGAGCTGGTAGCTCGCGTAGGAGAGCACTGCGGCAACCGCCGCCGCCGTTGCGTAAGCGAAGATCTGCGCACCGCGCCGGAGCGCTCCTTCCCCAAGAACGGCCGATGTCGAGGTCGAGAGCGTCAGGTGTTTCCTCTCGCGAGCCGCGAGGAGCCCGCCGAGGAATGCAAGCCAGAGCGTGAGCTGCTGCAGATACGAGGCCGACCCGGGAACGTGGAAGCCGCCGAGAGGCCTGCCGGCGATATCAATGAGAGGCAGGAGCGTCGCGAACCCGAACGCAGCCACCAGGAGCGCCTTCTCTATCTTGGTGGCAATCGCCCTACTCGTCACTCGCTTGCAGCGAGTGGCAGCGGCCGTGGCGAGATTCTTCAACCACCGAATCGTCACGATCCCACAGCACCGTTTCTACTGATGAGCTCTCTGCTTCCGATACTCATCCCGTGACTTCTTGGCTTCGTCGAACGCCGCTGCGGGCACGAAACTATCGCGCAACTGCGGATAGACACCTTCAGCCGTCTTTCGCCAGAGATCCACAGCTTGCGGATCCAAGTGGACGACCGCGAGGCCGCGCTTCTGCATTGCCTCCACATCGAGAGGCGCCTTCTGGCGGATCTCGTCGCGCAGTCGCCGGCCTGCCGCGCGCGCGGCCACGAGGAGCGCAGGGCGAACGTCCGGCGGGACCCGTTCCCACGCGGCCTTCGAGACGACGGTGGCTCCGATCAGCACTGCCCACCGCAGATCGGTCATGTTCTTGGCGTGGTTATACCACTGCAGAATGACGGCCGCCTGCGGGGGTGTCGGGAGGGCCGTGACGAGCCCGGTTTGGAGCGCCGTCGAGATTTCGGTCGCCGGAAGAGGCACGGGTCTGAAGCCCGCCGCCTTCCAGAGCTCGACCGTCTCCGTGTCGCCGGCCCCAGTGAAGAGCTTGAGTCCCTTCAGGTCCTCCGGCGTCCTGACCGGAGTCTTTGTGAAGAAGTGCACCCAGCCTGCGTCGGTCCAGTTGAGCACGACGAATCCCTTCTGTTCGAAAATCCTCTCCAGCCCTGGGCTCATCTTCTCGAGCACCGCGTCGAGCTCCTCGTACGAGTCATACATCATCGGAATCTGGAGAGCCAGGATCGAGCGATCGATCTGAGCGAGTCCGAGGCTAGTCAGGAGCCCGGCGTTCAAGGTCCCTAGCCTCATCTTCCGTACCACGTCGCCGTCGTCTCCGGCGACCCCGCCGGGGTAAAGGGTGAGCGTCACCCGCCCGCCTGATACCGATTTCCACTTCTCGCCCATCTCCTGGAGAATCAAGTGCCAGGCGGATCCTTTGGGAGCGAGTGTGGCCATCTTCATGGGTTGGCCATACGAGCCGCTGGTGATGGCAAGCACTAATCCCGCACTGGTCAGCATCCTCGTGAGGCATCGTTGAATCACGTCTGAGCTCCTTCCCAGAGGTCACGACCCCGTGGCACTCATTCGATGAAGAGACTGTCGGTGCAGCTCAGAAGCCACCGAGCGCGCTTTTGCGCGACGAGGTTGGCCATCCGTTGGTCCAGGTCCTTGTCGGGATCTACGGCGAGCGCATCTTCGAGCACCCGCGTGAATTCCACGCGATCTTGAATGCCGACCAGCACCGTCTCCGCGTAGCTCACCAGCGGTGCGGCGCGCTTGTGCGCGGACAGCTCCTGAGCCCGCGTCAGATGCTCCCGGGCCACCTGCACCGATCCTCCCGCCGACTCGGGCCTGCCCCCTTCGTACGCGATGAAAAAATCATGCACCGCACCGGCGCCGAAGCGTTCATCGAGCTCGAGTGCGCGATGCATCAGAGCCTCGGTGAGCGATAGATCCGCTGTGAGCTCAGCGTCTTCCTTCGCCAGCGAGATGGCCGCGCCCCAGGCCGCCGCGGTCCAATAGAGGAAGGGAACATCCGTGCGTTTCATCACGGCCAGAGCTCGCGGAGCATCGCTACGGAGGGCGGTGCGGAAGCCTCTGTGGGTAACCTCGAGCCCCCGGAGCCCATACTCCATGGCCCTCCCATAGAGCTTGCGCGCCCGGCGGCGCATCTCCGTCGCACGGGCCAGATCCTGATCCTCTATGTAATCAGCCTCGCACTGCAGAAAAGCGTAGGCGTATTGGGTGAATCCGCTGGCCGCTGAAAGCAGCAAGCCTCGATGGCGGGGAGACTGCTCCAGCAGCCCCTCGACGGTCTTCAACGCGAAAGGGACGGCATCGCGAATGAGCTCGGGATCGTCATCCCGCGCATACACGCTCGTCCCCTCGGCCAACGCGTTGCCGAGAGAGTTGATGGCCATTCGCTTGATCGAGCAGCCCGACATCAGCAGGGCCAAAGTGATAAGAATGAGCGATAAACAATTTCCATCCCTCCTCAATCTCTTCTCACTCATTCTGTTGCCCCAACGCGGCGGAGCCGCGCGTGAGAGCGTGGAGAGTGGAGCGTGAGAGCGTTCTTCCGAGCCACTCTGACTGTCCGAGTCGACCGTCCCGTTCCTGCATTCCTCCATTCCTGCTTTCCTGAGAGGAGCTCGGAAGATCTTGCCTCCTCAGATTTCTTGCCATTTCCTGTCAACACGCAACTTGTAAGAAACTAAACACTAAACTTGAAACTTGAAACTTGAAACTTTAGACTCCACCTCAGAGCCAGCCGGCCCGTTTGAAACGCCAATAGAGTCCGACGCAGCCAGCGAGGATGAACGTCATGATGAAGGGATACCCGAACCTCCAGCTCAATTCAGGCATGAAAGCGAAGTTCATCCCGTAGATGCCGGCCACCATCGTCGGCACCGCGAAGATCGCCGCCCATCCAGCCAGCTTCTTCATCGCCTCGTTTTGAGAAGTCGAGATGAGGGAGAGATTGGCTTCGAGGGCACTAGTGAGCAGCTCACGCTCGTTGTCGACCATTTCGTTGATCCGGATCACGTGGTCATAAACATCACGGAAATAGGGACGCGTGTCCTCCGGGATCAGCTCGAAGTCGTACCGCGTCAGGCGGTTGCAGACGTCGACGAGCGGCGAGATCGCCCGCTTCACCTCGAGGATGTCCCGCTTGAGACGATAGATCTGCATGGTGGCCTGCCGGTTCAAGGTCTCGACGAAAATCTGATCCTCGAGGGTCTCGAGCTTGTCTTCGAGCGCGTCGACGATCGGGAAGTACTGATCGACCACGAAATCCATCACCGCGTAGAGGACGAAGCCGGTGCCCTTGGAGAGAAGCTGGGGCATCGTCTCGCATCGCGCGCGCACCTCAGCGTAGGACGATGAGGCCCCGTGGCGGATCGTGACAACATAGCGCGGGCCGACAAACACATGCGTCTCGCCGTACTCGGTCTGACCCTCGGCTCCCGTCTGCTGCACGGTCCGCAGCACGATGAAGAGTGTGTCGCCGTAGCGGTCGAGCTTCGGGCGCTGGTGCGCGTGGTGCGCGTCTTCGATAGCCAGATCGTGCAGCCCGAACTCCTGCTGCACCTCCCTCAGCAACGCTTCGCCCGGGTCATGAAGACCGACCCAGACGAATTGTTCGGGATCCTTGAGCGCCTCGCTGATGTCCTGGATCGGAAGATCTGCGACCCGCCGCCCCCCACAATACGACACACAGTTCACGATGGCACCCGCGTGAGCGCCGGAAAAGCCTATCCTCTCTGCCGCCGCTCCACCCCGATCCCCGTTCGACATTCATCCTCCCTTGTGTCTGCGACAACCACGGGATCCCCCCTATCATCGCCAAAAACACGGCACTCATCAACTCCCACTCGAATTCTCTCACCGTCCGCTGCCAGATCACCACCGAGTCCCACCGAGACAAATGAGCTGCGGGCGCCGCGTAATGGCGCGGCAGGTGCCGCGCCCTCCCGAACCATCGATCCGTAGGGCGAGGCTTCTGCGCCGAACCCCTCGTTCGCATCCGGAGTAACAGATTGTCCCGGGATGAGACGACTTTGACGGTCCCCTCCGACCGCGGCGGCCAGACATTGTGCCCTACGAGCCCGGTGGTAGAATGAGTCGACGAATATGTCTCCCACGATCTACCGCTCGGGCCCATACCGATTCTTCTTCAACAGCCGCGAGGAGAGTCGCGTGCATGTGCATGTGGCGAGCTCCGACGGTGTGGCCAAGTTCTGGCTCGATCCGATCGTCGCCCTGGCAACGTGCCATGGGCTCTCTCGGTCAGAGCTGCGCGAGATCGAAGAGACGGTCAAGGAGCACGAGAATGAGTTCAGAGAAGCATGGCGCCGTCACTTCGGACAGTGAGATCACGAACATCGGCACGACCGGTTTCTGGCTGCTGGTCGACGGTCGCGAGTACTTCGTCCCGTACAAAGACTATCCAGGGTTCCGGGACGCGACCGTGGCGCAGATATTCGCCGTCCGCCGGCTGGGACCGACGCAACTGAGCTGGGCGGCCCTGGATATCGATGTCGAGCTGGAGGCACTCGAGCACCCAGAGCAGTTCCCTCTCCAGTTCCAATAGGCCATCCAACGCTCCCATCCCACCTCTGGAAGTCCAGCTGCTCACGCTCTACGGACTGGATCTCGTTGCGAACTGTCTCTTCCTCGCTCTCTGGCGCTTTCGCTGGAAGGAGCACATCTAGTCCGAAGCTCAGCCACGACTTCCGTCAGTGCTTCTGTCTCGCGCACTACCTGCGATCGCCTCTGGAGCAACTCAGAGTCTCTGTCTCCTGCCACCGCAACTTTCTCCGGACGCTGAGAGCGCAGAAAGAGATGGCTGGTGCCATGGTTGACTAATTATACCATTCTTCATAGAATCAACCCGATGGCGCTGAACATAAAGAACGCGGCAGTCGAGCAGCTGGCGGGAGAGGTTGCGGAGCTGGCCGGGGAGACGAAGACCGAGGCGGTGCGGAAGGCCCTCCAGGAGCGGAAGGAAAGGCTCGCCTTCAGAGTGGTGCGGAAAGATCGTCGTGCGGATCTGCTGCGATTTCTGAAGGAAGAGGTCTGGGCGGCGATACCGCGCGAGCTCCTGGATCGGAAGCGTGATCGGAAGCGGACAGAAAGAATACTGGGGTACGGCCCGGAGGGTGTTTGATCGTCGACAGCTCGGCAATCGTCGCGGTTCTTCTTCGAGAGCGGGGATTCGATCGGCTCTTGGAGAAGATGCTGAGCGCCGAGTCTCTCGGGGTTGGCTCGCCAGCTCTGGCGGAAACCGGGATCGTGCTCACCGCACGACTGCCATCTGATGCACGGGGTATCCTGGCGAGATTTCTGGCCGAGCTCAGCGTTGTCACGATCCCCTTCGGGGATGCACATTGGCGGGAGTCGGTGAACGCCTATAGACGATTCGGAAAGGGCAGGCACCCCGCCGGGCTCAACTTTGGCGACTGCCTCACCTACGCCACCGCCAAGCTCGCGGCACAACCCCTCCTCTGCACCGGCGACGATTTCAGCAAGACCGACATCGAAATCGCGTAGGCACGCGGGGCGCGAGGCCCAGCAGACATCGTTCTGCCGGACGGTCGATTCCGCTGCCGCTATCCACGGGGCGATTGGCATCACGATCTACCTGTTAACCAGCGCATCGGTCATGAACGCAGACACAACAACGGAGCTGGCACACGACAGCTTGTCCATCGCCGTCAAGGTCAACCAATGGTGGCCAGGCGGCAGCCTTTCAGGAAGCTTGATCCTGAAGACCATTCCGTACTCACGCAACCCTTGCCAGTTGCCATGCAAGAATTCGCGGGATTCGACCGGCAGGATCGCGCCATCGGAAGCGACCACTCGCCATGTGAGGTCGATCTCCGGCTTGCCGTCCGGGTCGAGGGCCATGTCGTATGCCTTGCCCAAAAGCGTCAGTTCTCCCCCTCCGCTGGTCGAGGGCAGGGCCGGGATCTCTCGGAGATCTGGTTGTCCCATGTGCTCTTCGGCGAGATGAACGCAGCCGCCAAGGCGAAACCGGATTGGGCCGTCATTGCGAACCGGGATACGCCGACAGCGCAGACACCGGTCTTCATGTTGCGCGCCACAGTACGGATCTCGTAGTTGCCCGGCACCAAGTCCATGAGGTCGATGTACCGGAAACCGGCCGATCCCGCCGCAGACTTTACCCGAGCCATGCTGTGGCAGTACCCTCGGATTTCCCCGGATTCGTAGTCCACGGCGAAGGAGAAAACCTCCAGATCAGGACAGATATCTAACGAAAGCTTCTCGAACATAGCAGACGCGATTTCAAGTGCGACGAGGCACCGCCCTGTCTTACGAGATCCGTCGTTCTGCGACGATGGGCAGGGAGGGAACTGGATGCATCGTGTTGTTGCATCGACTCCGTCAGGAGACTTCGCACTTGCGACGACCGAAGCGACCTGGATCTCCTTCTCGAGCGCAGTGTACCGATCGAACGGCTTGTCCTCGTAGTAGCCGCGGCGATGACTGAGCTTCACACCGGCGCGGAGCACGTCGACGTCGATCTCATGGTACTTGCCCCGGCGTTCCGCTGGTGCACTGTAAGCGAGCAAGTAGTAGGATGCCGTGCCCGCTTCGATCTTTTCCATGACACCGGCCAAGTCGTTGGTATGCCGGAAGATCAGCCCTCCAGTCTCACGGGAGAGAGATTCGAGCATCGTGTGGCTTCTGAAACCCATGTCGTTGGTGTCGGCATCCAGTCCCATGGCCGGCGCGCTTCCGCTCGGGTCGTCCCGAGAGAAACGATGGCATCGTGAAGTTGCCCTCGGTCTTTTGCGAAGTTGATGAGAAGTGTCGCCCCGGATCCGGTATCGACGCTGAATACAGCGGCCATGTCGAGGGGGTCGAGGTTGTCGGAGATGAACAGATCCGCCGCCGTCCTCGCAGCCCGAAGCGACGCTCCGTCGTTGAACGTCCGATCGAAGACGAAGGCGAAGTTACGCTGCAGGCGGAGCTGAGATGGGGCTGGAGGGATAATCGAGGATGCATCGACGGAGCGGTTACCCGGGTCCGCAGCGGCACTGGTCACCCTCGTCGCAAAGATCAGTGCCTGCCGCGCCCCGTCGTCCTTGACGACGAATTCCGCTGGGCGCAGATCAGTGACAGGCTGACCGTCTTCGCCCACTGCAACGACCGGCACCTCGACGATCGCGACCGTCGCCTGCTGCCCTACCCGCGCACTTGGCTCTTGGCCGTTGACGTGGAGCGCCTTGAGAATGACACAGGCCAGAAGCGCGAATTGCATCCCGCTCACCCGACGGCGCGGCGCGAATCGGTGTATCTCCCGATCGCCAGGAATGCTACCGAGTACCATTGCAGTACTCCCAATAACTGCACCCGTCACTCATGCCCTGTCCGACGGAGACCCAGGAGACGCCACGATCTGTCGTTTTTCCGACGCAATCAGAACCGGCATACACGATACCAGGATCTCTCGGATCTATGGCCATGGCGTTGGCAAGGAGGAACTGGCAAACCCTCTCCCAAGTCGCGCCCCGGTCCGCGCTTCTGAAAATGCCATCGATCCCAGCCCCAACAAGAACGTTCGGATTACTGGCCGAGATCGCCAATGCAGAGACATAGTTGTCGGGAAAGCCGGTTTTTTGCCAGGTCTTGCCACCATTCCTGGTCCTGTAGAGACCCGTTGTCATCGTGACGGCGTAAATGTTATTCGGCGCTTTTGGATCGACCACGAGTTGCGTGACCAGGGCCTCGTCGCTGAGCGAGGTGGGCTTCCAGTTTCTTCCACCATTGGTGCTCTTATGCACGCCGAAGTGGCCAACATATACAGTGTTGGGGCGTTTCGGGTCGACCGCTATCGTGCCGGGTTGCAGGATGATGTCTCCAACGGATTCCCACCGTGCCCCCGCGTTGGTGCTCTTGTACAGCCCGCCGCCCTCCCAACCCGCATAAATGTTGCTCGTGGTCACGGGATCGATGGCCATCGCGCTGATTCCGTGCAATTCAATGTGCGGGTCACCATTGTTCGCAGCTTTCCATCTTGCACCCGCATTTGTGGTCTTGAAGATCCCCGCCGCTGCCGTGCCCAGATAGACCACATTGACGTTTTTTGGATCGACCGCGATGACCTCGACACTGTTGTCGGTGATACCGCTGTTGATCGCTTTCCACGTGGACCCGCCATTCGTCGTCTTGAAGACACCACCGCCGAACGTGCCGGCGTACACAACTTCTGGATTCTGCGGATCGATGGCAAGACACTCGACCCAATCTATGCCGTCGCGCTGGCTGACTGCGGTCAGGGGAGGCTCCTCGGTAGAGTTCGCCTGTGAAACCGACGCCACCATCAGGATTGCCGCTAACCCAATCTTGCAACTCATCGCAATGCCCTCCTTTGCTCGTTTCACTATTCCTCGGCCCAAAGCCATCTGGTGGCAAGGTGACATGAGGAGACATCACGTGTCTATGCGTGTCCCGACATGGCATGGCGGCCTGGATCTGGGGGTTGGCGCAGACGCTTCTTGTCCCTCGGTGGTGATTCTATTATCCTCTTACGGCCTCGCCCTGATGCGCCAGAGCATTCTCAGACGATGGAGCCAAGTCATGGTGACGCGTTACATCCGGGGCTGGAAGGACATCGCCAAGCAGCTCAGGGTGACTGTTCGCCACGCCCACAGATTGGAGGAGACGAAAGCTCTCCCTGTCAGGCGCGATGCTCAGCTCAGAGAAGTCAGGATACGCAAGGATGAGCTTGAGGATTGGCGGGGGAAGCCAGGTGCGGGACAGCCAACTGCGGTTCCGGGCTCACCCGGCTCGCCGGCATCTCACGCAAACGGAGGCCGAGCGGTGGGTGGGGAGCCATCCGCGCCCACTCAGGTCACTACAGGTTCGAGGGGACGGCTGCTGCTAGTGCTCCTCGGCGTCTTGCTCGCCCTGGGGTTCCTCGCAATCGCCATCTTCCTGCCGATCGGCCGGGACTGACGATGCCTGCTAGCGTGATTCCGAATAGTGTGCCGACGCCGTGTTGGTGGCGGTAGGCGCAGGATTCAGCCTTCGGTTGACCACCAAGGCGCCTGGGAAGGCGTGGGCTGAAGCCCGCTGCCACCGAGGTGTTCGGATTGCACCGCTGCTTCGAAAAAGCGCTCCACTACCGCTCCCTTGTTGGAGGCATTCCATAAGACTCACGCAACGCCACAGCACGCTTCGCGATCCGACCGAAGCCGCATGCCCGCGCGTCTGACTCAACTGTCTCGAGTGACGTCCTCGCCGCGGCGCCCTTTCCCGAGAGCAGGCCAATCTCCGCCTGCGCGAGGCGAGCCTCCAGGTGAAGCCCCCTGAGCCTCGAACGAGTGGCATCCGCGAGCGCGGCTTGCAAGACCTGCCCCGCCTGCGTGAGGTTGCCCTCTCCGGCACGCACCCGCGCAACTGTAAGGCTGACACGGATCCGCACTCCAGCTTCCCCGCAGCTCTCCAGCAACGGTAGGGTCCGGTCGATTGCTGTTTTCGCCTTGTCCAGATCCCCTGCACCTAGATGTGCCCGCGCAAGCACGTCCAGCGCGGCCACCTCCCGGTCGAGTACCTTCTCTGATCGGAAGATCCCTGCGGCCTGTTCCGCGGCCGTCGCTGCATCTGACGGTCTCCCCTCCTCGACCAATAACGATGCCATCGAGAGCAGGCTCATGGCCCGTGGCAGTGCCAGGCGAAGCGACTCCCGTATCCTGGCGGCCTCCTCCAACTTCTGTCGGGTCCCGATGAGATCACCTTGGTCGAGCAGGACGTCGCCCTGTGCCTGGAGCGCATGCCCTTCGATATTCTTGTTACCCGACTCGCGGGAATAAGCAATCGCCCCCGAGAGGGACTTCGCTGCCTCATCCAGGTTCCCCAATTGGAGGTGCAGCACTCCCAGGTTGATGAGCGCCTCGGCGGCGCGCAGTTTGTCTCCGGCTTTTGTCGAAATCGCGAGTGCCTCCCTGTACAACCCTAGAGCTGTCTCCCGATCGTCCTCCTGCCACAACATGAAGGCGAGATTACTCCTGGCCTGCGCCGCGCCCCGACTGATCTCGCTCGTCCGGCGGGTCGCGATCGCATCCCGGGCCATCTTCTTGGCAGCCTCCCGGTCCCCGAGTTGCCAGATCACGATTGCCATGTTGTTGAGTGCCGAAGCGGCTCCCTCATCGTCTTCGATCTCCCGGTAAATCGACGTCGCTTCCTCGAACGTCCGACGTGATTCCTGCCAGCTCCCCTGGATTCGAAGGAGGACCGCGAGGTTGTTGAGAGCCCACGCCTCACCCTTCCTGTCTCCGAGTGCGAGGAATAGCTTGCGCGCCTTCAGGTAGTTCTCCGCCGCATCTGCCAAATTCCCGCGATACTGGTGGACCACCGCGAGATTGACGAGCGCTCGGAGCTCTCCGGCCCGATCGCCCACCTCGGCGTAGCCAGCCTGGGCACTGGCGAAGCTGTCGCCGGCCGCCTCGTGATCCCCGAGGTCTCTCAATGCCTCTCCTTCCAGCATCCGGCCTTGGGCCGCGACGAGACGCGCGCCCACCCTCAGCGCATTCTCGGCGGCGGTCTTCGCGGCTGATCGTTGCGAATGCAGATCGCCAACGGACTTCGCGGCGGCAGCCTCCGCCAGATCGATCCTTGGATCGCCGCCCAGTGGTCCCGGGAGTTTCCGGAGCGAGGCAAGGGTCGCCAGCGCATCCTTGTGCCTTCCGCTCACAACCTGTGCCGTCGCGAGCCGGAGACCGTAGTCTACACTGTCCGGAAACTCGTGCCAGATCGCGGCATAGATCTCCACGGCCTTCTCCCACTCTTTGGCGCGTTCCCGATATCGGGCCTCAATCACGAGCCTGTCCTCGGTCGAGAGCCTCTCCGACATCTGATAGGCCAACTGCGCCTCGTGTCTCGATCGAACATCGTACCCGAGGGCGAGCCATGTCTCCGAAAGCGCCACGTGTGCGAACGGATACTCCGGCTCAATCTGGATTGCCTTCTCGAGCTGATCTCGCGCGGCCAGCGCATCGAAAAAGCGGAGTCGTTCGACGCCCTGCGAGTAGTATTGGAGAGTCCCGGTCTTGGAAGGGAGCGAAGACATGAGGGCGGCGGTCCGCGGCGCGTCCAACGAAGGCGAACCGAGTTGTCTGCGGAGATCGGCACCAAGCCCGCTGACAAGGGCGAGAAGCTCTGAGTCGGGGCCGGTCCTTGTTCCCACGGCCGTTGTTTCACCGTTCACAGCGTCTTGGACGCGCACATCGATCCGTACTCCACCGGACAATCCCCCAGCCACAGCAACGTACGATCCCAGGACGACCAGGTCGGCACCGATGCTCGCATGGATGCCGCGGAGAGTGTCGGACGCGCTGGAGGCCTCGCCGGTCTCGATCTGCTCTGGCGCCATGTACTCAGGAGTTCCAGCGAGGACAGCCGTGGACACGGAGGGACTGTGGACATCGAGTGGCCCCGTGCTTCGTGCCAAGCCGAAATCGGTCAATACCGCCTTCAGTGACAGCGGCTGGTCGTCTGTCCCCACCAGCAAAACATTGCTCGGTTTCAGGTCGCGATGGAGCACCCCTTGCGCGTGGGCGGCCTCAAGCCCGGCCGCCACCTGGCGAATGAGTGGCAGTGCATCCTGCGGGCTCAGCGGGCCCAAGCGATCGAGGCGTTGAGCAAGAGTCTCGCCTTCGAGAAACTCCATCGTCAGGAAGACGACACCCTGATCGCTTTCTGTCGCGCCACCCATCGCGTGTCCGAGATCGTAGACTCTGCAGACATTCGGATGGGTCACCCTTCGAGCCAGCAGCACCTCGCGACGCAACCGATCCGCTGCCCGCGGCTCCTGCGCCAGGTCGGGGTGGAGCACCTTGAGGGCGACTCGCTGGTGTAGCTCCTCGTCCACGGCTTCGTACACTTCGGCCATCCCACCCTCGCCGATGAATCGGACAATCCGATATCTCCCGGCCACGAGCTCATCAGGGCGGAAGGTCCGCGCACCGGTTAGGCCCCGGGGCGATTCGCCGGGTTGAGTGGGCACCGTGCGACCGTCACTCATCTTGCCGGCGCTCTACGTGATGCTCAGAATGAATACCGGAGTCCCAGGCGTACGGTCCGCGGATAGAGAAGGTCTGTCACCTGACCCGTCAGGCTGCGGCGGGGATCAGTGGCGCTGAACGCTCTCTGCAAGACGTTCAGCGGAGTGTTCCTGTTCAGCGCGTTGAACACGTCGAGATCAAGGTTGATGATCCCCCTATCGGCGAGCGAGATTGATTTGGAGATCCGGGTGTCCAACTCGACCATGTTCGGGTACCTCCTCTCCCCTGCAACGTTGGTGCGGACAGCCTTCGTGGAGGAGCCTGGATCGACGAAGAAGAGCACCCTGCAATACATCACCGGAAAGCCCTCACGGGACATCAAGTTGGCCGCCACGTTCACACCGTACGGCAACTGGTACATGCCATTCCGCACATGAGTCGTGAACCCGTCCAACTCACACAGCAGATCGTAAAGCCCGGGAGAGAGGCGAAGATATCGGAAGTTTCCCAGAAGATCAGTGGTCTCCGCCATCGTGCCAATGAGCTGACCGGTGAGGGTGACCGTCGCCCCAGGGAGAGCTCCGCCAGTTTGGTCGAACACGCGGCCATAGATGTGACCACTGTCTTGTTGGGCGTGAACGGGAGTGCCGGCCGACAGCGCGATCACCGACAACAGACTCAATCGGGCCGGGCCTCCGAGAATTCGCACAATCGGCCACGTGCCTCCTAGGCGAGACATCTGCGCATTCTCCTATCGGGCCTGCAAGCTGCCCCGAGAACCCGTCATATGGTCGACGATCTCACATGCACCCCGAGCCGGTCAAGCGCGTCCGAGGGCCGTCCGCCGTCCAGACATGCTCCGGCAACCAGTCTCAACCTCATCGGCTCCTCTCCTCTCGATCATCAGCCGAAGCGGATGTCGACCCTGGGCACGAGATTCATTGGGAACCCCTCGCACGGCAAACACGGGACCCGGCCCTTCATCAGCTTCTCAGTCCCGCCGCAAAGGAGAATCGTCCGCGCCGTCGGGCCGTCTTCCAGCGAACCGAGCAGCGGCCCGGCATGCTTGCTGAGGACGCGATCTTGGGCTCGGCTCTGAGCCAGGCCGACGTGCTCAACGTGTGGCGCGTCCTCCGCGTACAAGCCATGTCGATCTACCGGTCCCTCTTGATCCGAGGAGAAAGAAGCTGCCTCGGATAAGCACGCAAGATTACCAGACTAGTTCCACAAACGCTTCGCATGCGGAATCGTACAGGTCACATTGACAGCCATTCGCGCCGTGGGTCGAAGGACATGCATGTCACACACACACGCCTTTCGACCGCCTTACCCGGTGCGCACATGAGCCCCGCACAGCAATCTCATGGGCTTGGGATCGAGGCGTGGCGGCTCGGCGTTCAGGAGTTGGAGGAATTGGTGGAGCTGAACGGGATCGAACCGTCGGCCTCTTGAATGCCATTCAAGCGCTCTCCCAGCTGAGCTACAGCCCCACTCTGCCGGTCAGCGGGGATGATAGTGCAGGGGCGAGTGGGAGTCAAGAATCGCTGAGCGTGGAGCGGAGAGCGTGGAGCGACAACAGGGTCGCGGGGTCTCGGTGGTTGCTTGGTGACTTGGTGGTATTGCTGGTCAGGCCGCGCGCGGTTCAGGCTTCTCCCAGATTCAGATCGACGATTGAATATGATTTGACGCGGCGCCCGAGCGTGTGCTCTATGGCGGTTCTGAGATAACGATGACAGGCAAGCGCTATGGCGACGGGAGCAGGGTCCCGGGTCGCCATCTCTGAAGGCGGGGTGCGAAAGGATTCTGCGATGAACCGGCGTTGCGCCGGCCCCAGGCTCATCCCGGGGCGCGCGCAGCACCGGTCGCATCTGAGCCCGCCGACCTCCGCCATGGCGTGGAGCGATTCGTCCTCGCCGACGTCCCGATTGCACCCGGCACACCTCCCGATCGAAGGCAGCAGCCCGGCAAGCCGCAGGAGCCAGATCTCGAAGTACGTCAGCGCCACCCGCCCGTTTCCTTCATTTGCCGCCCCCGCAACCGCCAGCCCCAGGCGGAACAGCGCGTCGTTGGCCTCCTTCTCCTGCGCGAATCCGTCCATCAGCTCGGCCACGCATGCCAGCACCGCGGCCGTTTCCCCGCTCTCGGGGAAGTAGCATCGGACGATTTCGGCGCTCTCGACACGAACGAGATCGGACGTCCCCTTCTCGAAGTAGACGATGTGAGCGTGCGTCATCGGCTCAAAGGCCGGTCCAAACCGCTGCTTCAGCTTGCGCGCCCCCTTCGCCACGCCCCGCAGCTTGCCTTCGTCGCGCGAGAGAAACGTGACGATCTTGTCCAGCTCGCCCAGCTTCTGGCTCTTCAGGACGATCGCTTCACAACGCTTCAGGCCCATCCGTTCACAGCAAGGCGGGAACCGCCGGCAGCCGGGACGCGATCAGCCGTCGTCGCCGAGCTCGAGCAATGCGAGCTGCCGCGGGCTATCCCTCCACCGCTCCTCATGCTCGACCTGCAGCGACAGATACACCTTCCGGCCGAACACCTTCTCGATCTCTTCGCGCGCCTCCGTCCCCACCATCTTGAGAAACGACCCGCCCTTGCCGATGACGATCGCTCGCTGCGAGCGTTTCTCTACAAGGATAGAAAAATACAGCCGCCACAGATCCCCTTCCACCTCGTCCTGATCGATCCGCACCGCGGTCGCCCAGGGAAGCTCCTCGCGCGTGTGATTCAAGATCTTCTCCCGCACGATCTCGGCCGCCCTGAAAACATTCGACCTGTCGGTGATCTGTTCGGCCGGGAACATCGGCTCGCCCTCCGGTGCCAGCTCCCAGAGCCGGCTCTCCACAAGGCTGGCGTTATCCCCCCGCAGGGCCGAGAGAGGAATGATTTCGGCCGCCGGCAACGCCTCCCCATACATGCTCATCAGCGGCAGAAGCCTGCTCTTTCTGATCAGATCGATCTTGTTCAGCAGCACCAGGAGTGGTCTGTCGTACGTCTTGATCGCTTCGATCACGAACTTGTCGCCGCGTCCGAAGCCTTCCGAGGCGTCGACGAGGAGCAGAGCCACGTCCGAGTCCTCGAGCGACGTCATCGCGGTGCGCAGCATCCGCCGGTTGAGCTTGAAGAGCGGCCGGTGAATCCCCGGGGTGTCCACGAACACGAGCTGTCCCTTCTCGCTGGTCCTGATGCCTAGGATTCTGTGTCGTGTCGTCTGAGGCTTCTCCGAGACGATGCTGATCTTCTGCCCGATCAGGTGGTTGATCAACGTCGATTTTCCGGCGTTCGGCCGCCCGACAACCGCGACCATCCCGAAACGAGTAGCGAGCTGGGTGCTGGGTGCTGGGTTCTCAGGCATATCTCTACGTGCGCGCCGAGGGCCTATTCCTGGATCTTCCTGATCCGGACCTTCTGAATCTTGCGGCGATCGCCTTGAAGCACCTCAAACCGCAGTCCCGCGTGCTCGATCGCCTCCCCCTCCGCCAAAACTCTCCCGGCGACGGCTGAGACCAGCCCTCCGATCGTATTGGCCTCGGCCGACCGCTCCGTCAGGTTCACCTGAAAGAACTCGCCCACCTTCGCAAGCTCCATGCTCCCGGCAACAACGTAGCCCTTGCCGCCGTCGCCGACGATCTGCTCCCGGTCCTCGTCGTATTCGTCCTTGATCTCACCGACGATCTCCTCGAGTAGATCTTCGATCGTCACGAGACCCGACACGCCGCCATACTCATTGACGACCACGGCGAGACTGAGGCGCAGCCTCTGGAATTCGGCCAGCAGCTCCGAGACCTTCTTCGTCTCCGGGACGAAATAGGCCTGTCGGACCAGCGGCCGGATCACATCGTTGGGACTGGTCACCGAGAGCATGTGGACGAGGTCGCGAGCCAGCACCATGCCCGAGATATTGTCGAGCGCCTCCGAGTAGACGGGAATGCGCGAGTGTTTCTCCTCAACCACAATCCGTCTCAAATCGCCCACCGTACTGTCCTCTCGAATCGCGACGATCTCGATCCGCGGCGTCATGACCTCGCGCACGAGCCGGTCGCCGAAGTCGACAACCGACTTGATCAGTTTCTCTTCGCCCTCCTGGAGAATCCCCTCCTCCGTGCCGACTTTGATGAAGGCCGTGATGTCCTCATCGTCGATCGCCGCATCACGCTTCTCCCTGACCCACACCTGCTTCATCTTCCTGAACGGAAGAATCAGAGGCAGGAGGAGGAAGTAGAATCGCTGGAAGGGGGGTGCCAGGAACAGAATCGCGCGGTCCGGTATTCGGTAGGCGAAGGTCCGGGGCACGAGCTGGCCGAAGATGAGCATCGCAACGACCATTGTTCCGACCGAAATCAGGTACGGGTGCGGCACGCCGGCGCACACGAACGAGTAGACCACCATCATGACGATCAGGATCAGGAGGATCTGGCGGCTGAGCTGGAGAGCGATCGAGGCATCCTGGTGCACTTCGAGGAAGTGCACGATATTCTCGAAGCTCTTTTCCTGCCCGCCCTTGCGCGCCAGCTTCTTGAGCTCGATCTTGTTCAGTGCGCAGAGGCAGACATCGAGCGTGGCGACCATGGTGTAGAGAATCACCGCGATGGGCAGGATGAGATGGATGAAGGTTTGCGTCATGCGCGGGGCTCTACCGGGCGCGGATGAGACGCCGGGGCGGCAGATCTCGCATCAATCGGGTCTCGAGCCGCCGCATCTCACCATCGTCGGTCTCGTGGTCGTACCCGAGCAGATGGAGGAAGCCGTGAACGATGAGGTGACGCGCCTCCTCGGCAGCCGGTCTCCCGGCATCGTGCGCCTGCGAGAGCATCTGCGGCATCGAGATCACGATGTCGCCAAAATAGCCCGCTGATCCGGCCGGGAAGCTCAGCACATCCGTTGTCCCGTCTTTGGCCCGATACCGCCTGTTGTACCCGCGCATGCGCTCATCGCTCACGAAGACCACAGAACAGCCGCCGTCGACCGACAACCGCGCACCCACATCGGCGACCAAGCTTGCGACCTTCTCGCGATCCACGCTCGCTGCGCGCGAGAAGTTCTTCACAACCACGTCTGTCATGCCTTGCCTTCCTTGCCCTTCCGGACCTCGAACTGGAAGCCGGGATAGTCGATCCGCCGGTGGTAAACCCCGATCAGGACGCGGAGGAAGGCGCGGGCCACCTGGTCGAGCTCGCGCAGATTGATGTCGCATTCGTCGAACTGTCCGTCTGCGACGATCGTATCGAGCATCTTCTTGATGACGTTTTTCAGCTTTCCGGGACTCGGGTCTTGCAATGTCCTCGCCGAAGCCTCGACCGCGTCAGCCAGCATCATGATCGCCGCCTCCTTCGTCTGAGGCTTCGGCCCCTGATGCCGGTAGTCCTCTTCCTTCACCGGATCCATCCGCGGATCCTGCCTCTCCTTGGCCTTCGTGTAGAAATAGCTCATCAGCCGCGTCCCATGATGTTGCGGAATGCAATCGGCGATCGGCTTGGGGAGCTTGATGCGCGCGGCGGTCTCGAGGCCTTCTTTCACGTGGTTCGCAATGATCAGCGCGCTCATGCTCGGATTCAGCTTATCATGCGGGTTCTCGCCCCTCTGGTTCTCGATGAAGTACTCGGCCATGCGGATCTTCCCGATGTCGTGGTAGTACGCGGCCGTTCTGAGAAACAGCGGATTCAAGCTGATTGCCTCCGCCCCCGCCTCGGCCAGCGACCCGATCAGAATCGAGTGATGATAGGTCCCCGGGGCCTCCAGCATGAGCTGTCGCAATATCGGCAGGTTCAAGTTGGCAAGCTCGAGCAGCTTGATGTCCGTGATGAAATTGAACATCGATTCGAACATGGGGAGCAGGAACGAAACGAGGATCGACACGAGGAGCCCGGAGAGAAAGGCCATGACGACGATGAAGAGATAGGTCTCGGGCGCAGGCTCGGTCTTGACGACGAATTGGAGGATGAGGGAGTAAAACGCGCTGATGATCGAGATGGCCACGCCCGTCCTGTAGATCGCAGTTCGGTCCTTGTAGTGGCTGCAACCGTAAATCGCGGCGAGACTCCCGAGGAGGCTGTAGAGGACGATGTAGAAGTCCCCCTCGAAAAGCAGTCCCACGATCGTGCAGTTGAGCAGCGTGTAGATGGTGGCCACGTGGCCGTCGAGAAGGAGAGTCAGAAGGAGGGCGCCGAGCGCAAATGGAATCGCATAGTAGTAGTGCGGCGACACCTGGAGGAACGACACCGCCGTGGTGCCGGCGATGACCTTGGCCAGCAGATGCAGCGTCTTGTAAGAGACGAGCGACATCGTGACGATCAGGCAAATGATCGTAAAGGTCTCGTGCGGCGGTTTCTTGCCTCTGTAAAAAGCCTGCAGATAGAACCAGGTCGAGAAGAACAGGGTCGCCAGCAGCACGGCGAGCCCCAGGACTCCGGCCGCGCTCCCGGTCTGCTCGGAGAGTGCCTCCCGCAGCGCCGCCAGCTCGAGTAGCTTCGCGTCGGTGACTTCGTCGCCCTTTCGCAGGATCACCCGCCCCCGCCTCAACTGGTAGAAGACCGGCTCCACCTCCCGCTCCGCCGTCCGCTCCCGATAGTCCGTCTCGGTGCCGTTGAGCTGTGTGTTCGGTCGCAGGAGCTCGCCCGCAAGCAGCACGCAGCTCTTCTTCTGCCATGCCGTCAGATGCGGGCTGAGCTGCACGGATTTCTCGATCGCCCTCTGCAACTCCTCCTCACTCCGGACGTCCTTCGCCAGTACCCGCTGCTCCTCCTGAGTCTGGATGTTCCGGATCACGATCTCCCGGCTCCGCCCGCGGGCCGCCAGAGAACGGGCGGGGGCGATGGGTTGAGCGTAATTCTGCTGGATCGCCTCATCCAGCACCGCCTCGATCTTGGGCGAGTATGCGCTCTTCCCGAGGAACTCGACGCTGCCGAGCGACAGGTCGAGCTGATAGTGATCGTAGAGCTCATCCCGCGCGTGCTGTGTGTCGGCGGGAGCTTGGAGCCTTCCCCACTGAAAAGCGTCACGGAGGGACTTCGTGATCTTGCTGAACTCAGCAGGGCTGTAATCGAAGACCGGCAGCACCTCGGCCCTGGCATCGGCCCTCCGTTGCGACGTCGTGCCACGATCTTCGACTGTGATGTCGACTGGGACCGTGATATCCGCGGCCGCCACTTGTCCTGCCTCATAGCCGGGAATCTTTGTCGGAAGCTGGGGAGAGAGGAGCACGAGTGCGAGCACACAGGCAGCGACACCAGCCACGGCTGGGCGCGCAACCCACCGGCGCGCGTCACCGCCCGGTGCATCGTCTCTCTTCCGGAACGGGACCACCCTGCTCGGCTTGTCCTGATTCATCCCGGTACCCCCTGCTCGCCCCTCCGCCGCTCTTCGTAGGCCTTGATGATGAGCTGCACCAGGGGGTGTCGCACCACGTCCCGCTCGTTGAAATGGACGAAGGCAATACCCGGCGTACCCGCGAGCAGATCCCTGGCCTCGACCAGGCCCGAAATCCGCCCCTGCGGCAGATCGGTCTGCGTGACATCACCGGTGATGATGGCCTTCGAGTCGAACCCGATGCGGGTCAGGAGCATCTTCATCTGCTCGCTGGTCGTGTTCTGCGCCTCGTCGAGAATGATGAAGGAGTCGTTCAGCGTGCGCCCGCGCATGTAGGCCAATGGCGCGACCTCGATCGATCCCTTCTCCAGGAGAGCGGAGGCTTTTTCGTTGTCGAGGAGATCGAAGAGCGCATCGTAGAGCGGCCGTAGATACGGATCGACCTTCTGATACATGTCCCCCGGGAGAAAGCCGAGCTTCTCGCCGGCTTCAATCGCCGGGCGGGTCAGGATGATCCTGTGGATGCGCTTGTTCAGCAGCGCGGCGATGGCCATCGCCATTGCGAGGTACGTCTTGCCTGTCCCGGCAGGTCCGATTCCGAATACGATGTCGAATTTTTCGATGGCGGCAAGATACCGACGCTGGTTGATGGACTTCGGCGAGACCTGTTTCTTAGCCCACGGGTGGAGCGGGGCGCCGGCAAAAAAGTCCTTGAGCTCGAGTGCCTCGTCCTCCTCCAGCAGCTTCATGGCGACCTCCAGATCGCCGGCCTTTGGGGTGTAACCTGCACCGAGAAGGTCGGAGAACTGGGTGAGCAGCTTCTCGGCGGCGGCCACGGCCTTCTCCTCGCCTTCGATCAGAACCTCGGCACCTCGACCAGAGAGTTTCACACCTAACCGATTCTGGAGGTCGATGAGCCTCTTGTCCCGGGCGCCGAAAAGGGACGAGGCAATCCTCTCGTCCAGCGTTATCTTGCGCATCGGCAGCGCCGCACAACCCGCGGCGCGGGGAATTCATAGGAAGACATCAATTGTCGCCTCAAATGGTAGCAACGCGGTCCGGAGGAGTCAAATCGCGAGTAAGCGAGGGCGCACGGTACCGCAACCATCCCTCAGGCATCACAACCCAGGCGGCATAAGTCCTGCGGTGAGATTCACCGCGGAGGCGCAGAGGAGGGAAGGAATGGTGGATGGACCGTCGGCTTCTTCTGTTCGACTTGATTGTGCCGGTTCCCAAGGAAGGAATCAAAAAGGACATCTCTGCGACCTCTGCGTCTCTGCGGTGGGACATGAGCTCGTTATTGCGCACTGGAGTTGTCACCCTCAGACTTCGGTTGCCGCTTGCCGAAGACGAGGGCGATCAAGATGCCGAGGAGGTAAAGGCCGATCAGAGGGCCGGCGAAGAGCGTCTGAGTCACGACGTCGGGCGTCGGGGTCACGATTGCGGCCACGACAAAGGCCAGCAGAACGGCGTATTTGAAATGGCGGAGAAGAAACCTGTGCGTCACGATTCCGAACCTCGCGAGAAAGAAGATCAGGATCGGTAGCTCGAAAATGACTCCAACCCAGAGGAGGGTTTTCGACAGGAAGGAGAAGTACGTATCAACCGTAATGAGCGGCTGGAAATCGGCCCCGGTGGTCAGGAAAAAACGGCACACAACCGGGAAGATCATATAGTAGCCGAACGCCCCTCCTCCGATAAAGAACAGCGAGGAGAAGAAGACGAAGGGCAGGGCATAGAGGCGCTCGCGGGGGTAGAGTCCGGGCGAGATGAAACGCCACAGCTCGAAGAGGACCAGAGGAGACGCAAGGAAAAGCGCAGCCAGGAGAGCGACTTTCATGTAGAGGAGAAACGCGGACGGGAGAGCGGTGAAGACAAGCTTCTGGCCGGCCGGGAGGAACTGGGTAATCGGCCTGGAGAGGAACGCGAAGATCACCTTCGAGAAGTTCCAGCAGACGACGAAGGCGATCACGATCCCCAGGATCGAAATGAACAGACGCCTCCGCAGCTCCTCGAGATGCTCGAGGAAAGTCATCTGGTCCGGGTGGGATCGCTTGGAGAGCAACGGCGCCTTACCCGCCGCCTGCCTTGGTGTCCCCGGGCTCGATTGAACGAGCCGGCGCCTCCTCTATCTTGCGAATCTCTCCCTCGACCGTCGTCTTCAGATCCATGCTCGCACGCCGAAAGTCCGTCAGCGCCTTCCCCAGATTTCGCCCGAGCTCAGGCAGCCGCTTAGGCCCGAAAACGAGCAGAGCAATCACCAGGATGAAGAGAATTTCCTGGACGCCCATCGATCCAAACACGCCGAAAAGTCTAGCACCCGGATCGCAAACAAGTCAAACTACGGAACCGTCCGGGCAAGACTACGGCAAAGTCCCGGAAACCGCAGATCTCACAGATTGACTCGCAGATGTCGCCGATTGCTTCGCGCCGACCCGATAGTGAGGAGCAAGTTGCTCGTCGGTTGAATGCTGGAAGAATCTGCGTAATCTGCGTGGAAATCTGCGCCATCTGTGGTTTCGCACGGAACGGCCTCGCCCGAGTCGGCGCCTCGACTTTGCCGCAGCCCTGCCGTCCGTGAGATTCAGAGTACGCTCAGCAGCGATCGGGGAATCGCGTCATCCTAGCGCGGCATAGCCGCAACCAAGAGCCGCGGGCTCATGGGGATGTCATCTTACCGCAGAGACGCGGAGAGCGCAGAGGGGGAATCTTTCTCCGCGACCTCTGCGTCTCTGCGGTGAACAGGTTTTTTGCCATTTCGTGTCAACACTCAACGTCCAAGACACTAAGGCTCGGCGAAGCCGGGCCCCGGGATCTCCTCCAAGTTCCTCGGGCCGTGCAGGAGATCCTTCGTCACCGGGTTACGCCCGGCTCCTCAGGATCACGATCGGGGCCGACGACTGATACTCGCATTTCCCGCGACTTTTGATTAGAATCCCCGCTCATGCCAGAGGCGGGCGTCGAACATACGTTGCCGGGGGAACGGCTCCTGAGGATCATGCAGGGGGACCTGACCGAGCAGGAAGTCGACGCGATCGTGAACGCCGCCAACAGTCAGCTCGCCCACGGCGGGGGCGTCGCTGGGGCGATTGTTCGTAAGGGCGGTCGGATCATCCAGGAAGAAAGCGACCGCCTGGCGCCCGTGCCGGTTGGCGAGACGGCCGTCACATCCGCTGGAGCCTTGCGGGCTCGACATGTGATCCATGCGGTTGGACCGGTGTGGGGCGAAGGGGACGAGGACCGCAAGCTCGGTGACGCTTTCAGGAACTCCCTCCTGCGCGCGAGCGAGATCGGCTGCCGATCCGTCGCAATCCCTGCTATCAGCTCCGGGATCTTCGGCTTCCCAAAGGAGCGATGCGCGCGTATCTTCGTGGATGTGGTGGAGGGGTTTTTCGTACAGGAGCCAGGGTCGAGCTTACGTGAGGTCAGATCAGTCAACATCGACGTCGAAACGGTCGCGATCTTCATGCGGGAAGCGGCCCGGCGCGCACCGGTGGGTGAGTAGGTAGTGACTCGCCCATGCGCTTTGATATCATTCTGATGTGAACCGGTTAGAGGAGTTTATGAAAAAGCGCACTGCGGCCTTCATCGTCCTGACGGTTTTGCTGAGCTCGGTGCTCGGCGCGATATACGGGAGCCAGATCGAGGGACGATCGGGCAAGTGGAGCGAGGATGTGAGGAAGCTCGCGGAGATCCTCGACTACGCAGAGCGCTACTACGTGGAGCAATTGAACAGCGAGAACGCGATCTACGGGTCGATCCACGGCCTCCTCAGACAGCTCGATCCTCATAGCCAGTTCCTGGACCCCTCTGCGTACTCGACCCTGCGAGAAGAGCACCGCGGTCATTTTTACGGACTCGGAATCACGATCCAGAAGATCGAGGACCGACTCACGGTCATTTCTCCGATCGAGGGAACCCCTGCCCATCGCATGGGAATCCGCGCCGGAGACGTGATCGTGAAGATCGAGAACGAATCGACCAAAGACATGACATCAGACCAGGCGGCGAAGAAGCTGCGTGGCCCCAAGGGGACGTCAGTGACGATCGAGATTGCGAGACAGGGGATCGACGAGCTTCTGCGTTTCACCGTCGTGCGTGATGAGATCCCTCTGCACTCCGTCCCGTACTACTTCATGCTCAGCGACAGGATCACCGGTTTTATCGGGGTGAAGAACTTCACAGAGACGACCAGTGACGAGCTGACGGCGGCCATTCATGATCTGGCCGGCCGGGGCATGACCCGCCTCGTCCTCGACCTGCGCGGGAACACGGGGGGCATCCTGGATCAGGCGATCGAAGTTTCCGACCTGTTCCTCCCCAAGGGTCAGCTCATCGTGTACACGCGCGGGAGGATCCGCGGGTCGAGCCAGGAGTACTACGCGAGCGAAGACGGGCAGGAGGAAAAACTCCCGCTCATCGTGCTCGTCAACCACGGCAGTGCATCCGCCGCGGAAATCGTCGCGGGCGCTGTGCAGGATCACGACCGCGGGCTCGTCATCGGCGAGACCACGTGGGGCAAGGGGCTCGTGCAATCGATCTTCCCGCTCAAGTACAACGCGGCCCTCGCTCTGACCACCTCCAAGTACTACACGCCGACTGGACGGTGCATCCAGCGTGACTACACGAAGTCATTCGAGGACTACTATTTCTCCACCGAGGACGAGATCAAGAGTCTTCCGAGAGGCGAACCTCACGTGACGCCGGCCGGCCGGACCGTTTACGGGGGCGGCGGCATCGCGCCGGACATCGAGGTCAGGCAGCCGGACTCGACCAAGTTCTTCGACACCCTCTCTGCCCGGCGGGTTTTCTTCAACTATGTCACCCGCTTCATTGCCGGCCTCACGCCGCTTGGCAAGAGCTTGAATGTCAAGGATCCGCGTACGGGCCACGTCAACCTGAGCAAGGAGTATCGGGTCGGCCTCGAGATGCTTGCTGACTTCCGCGATTTTCTCGCTGCGGAAAAGGTCGACTGCCCCGAAGATCAGTTTCGCGAGAGCCAGGAGCTGATCACGGAGGCGATCGAAGGCGAGCTGTTCGCCGACCTGTGGGGCAGCGCCGAATCGATGCGTTTGACCGCCGAGGACGACCCGGTGCTGAAGAAGGCAACCCAACTATTCCCGGACGCCGAGGCCCTTATGGCCAAGGCCTCGGCTCTGGTTGCAACCCGTTCCGACAACTGAGCCGGAGTTGCGAAGCGATCCCACAGTTCGGCGACGCGATAGCTCCATATCACCCAAAGGACTGCTCCGACCCTTGGTGTGGTTTGGTGTCTTGGTGTCTTGGTGGGTTGGCCGGTCCTTGCACACTCCTACGCGGGCGGAAGCACCGTGACGGCGGCGGCGGCGGTAGTGGCGATCAGCCTGCCGCCATTCCGAGCTGTTCGAAGGAGGCTGAGTCCGTCATAGGTTTCTGGCGAGAAACCAGCTCCGGCATATCATTGGCCTCAGCGAGACTCTCACCCGCCTCCGCTCTCTCCTTGATCACCCCCCAGATCCTCTGAGGAATCTGCAGGAATGCCTCGACGACCTTCGGGTCGAACTGCGTGCCGCTGTGCTTGACGACCTCGAGCCTCACCGCTTCGAAATCCAACTTCCTGCGGTAGACCCTGTCGCTGGTCATCGCGTCCAGCGTATCGGCCACCGAGAATACGCGTGCCCCGATCGGGATGTCTTCGGCCTTCAGCCCTCGTGGGTATCCGCTGCCGTTGTATCTCTCGTGGTGTCCGTAGATCACCAGACTCGCATCCTTGAGGAACTCGATATTGCGCACCATCCGGTATCCCAGATCCACGTGCGAGCGCATGATCTTCCATTCATCGTCGTTGAGCGGTCCGGGCTTCAGGAAGATCGCGTCAGGGACGCCGATCTTTCCGATGTCGTGCAGCAGCGCGCCGCGTTCGATTTCGATGATCTGCGAGCGCGGGAGGCCCATCTTGAACGCCAGAGTGACCGTGTAGCCGGCGACGCGCCGGGAATGACTCTGCGTCTCGAGGTCGCGCGTATCGAGTGCGGCTCCGAGTGCCTCGAGCGTCTGTCTGTAGGTGCTCCGGATCTCGCGGATGGCCCGCTGCAGATCCTGGGTCCGGTCCCAGACCATCCTCTCGAGATTGAGCTTGTAGTTCTCGTTCTGGACGAGGATCGTCCGCTTCTCGACCGCCTTCTTCAGCGCGAACATCAGATCGGGAAGCGTGAACGGCTTGTCGAGAAAATCGGAGACACCCGACCGCATCGCCGCGATCGCCGTCTCCTTGTCCGAGTATGCCGTGATCGTGATGATCACGATCTTGGGATCGATGTGAGAGATGCGATCGGCGAGCTCGATACCCGTCATCCCCGGCATCTTGAAATCCGTCAGGACGATGTCAATCGCTCGAGCATCGCTCTCCAGGATTGAAAGAGCCTCAGACCCGTTCGAGGCCGCCTGCACTCTGTAGCCCTGAGTCTCGAGAAGTTCGCTGAGCTTGGTCCGGATCTCCTCTTCGTCATCTACGACGAGCAACTCGAACGCCATTCAGACCCCCTTCAACGTCGTAACAATTCCCACGCCCATAGGACGCCCCACATATTCATCGGCATTCCGCGCGGGGGACATTATAGCCGGGCTACTCGGTCGCGGCGTCCTCGTCCAGATCTCCTTCCTCGCGCGAGATCTCGAATCGCTTCATCTTTTCGACGAGGGTTGTGCGCTTCAGGTGGAGCAGCTCCGCGGCCCGGACCTTGTTGCCACCCGTGCGCTTGAGGCTCTGCAGTATCAGCTCGCGCTCGATGTTGGAGACGAGCGATTGGAAATGCACGCCCTCCTCAGGGATCTCGAACCCCAGCAGCGACCGCGGCGGCTCGACCTTCTGAATCTCCTTGCTCAGATCGCTGACGAGGATCTGCGTCCGTGTGCCGCTCAGAATGACCGCCCGCTCGATCGTGTTCTCGAGCTCTCTGACGTTGCCCGGCCAGGGATAGGCCATGAGCTGCCGCAGCACCAGCTGAGAAATGGTCTTCGTCGGCTCGCTGAGGTCCTTGCAGAACTTCCGCACGAAGTGCAGGGCCAGCAGAGGAATGTCCTCCTGCCTCTCCCTCAGTGGCGGGAGTTGGATCTGAATCACGTTGAGCCTGTAGTAGAGGTCCTCCCGGAAGGCGCCCGCCTTGACCCTCTCGGCCAGGTCGGCATTCGTCGCCGCGATCACACGGACATCCACCTTCACCGGAGTCGAACCCCCGACTCGTTCGAACTCCCTTTCCTGCACCACCCGCAGCAGCTTGACCTGTAAACTGGGGCTCATGTTTCCGATCTCGTCGAGGAATATGGTCCCCTTGTGCGCCTGCTCGAAGCGGCCGATCCTGGTCTGGATGGCCCCCGTGAACGCCCCTTTCACGTGCCCGAAAAGCTCATCCTCCAGCAGGTTCTCCGGGATCGCGCCACAGTTGATGCTAATCAGCCGGTTGTCCCGCCTCGGCCCGTTATAGTGAACCGCCCGCGCGATCAGCTCCTTGCCCGTCCCTGTTTCACCCATCACAAGAACGGTCGACGTGTTGTTCGAAACGAGCTCGATCAGGCGATATACCTCATCCATCGCATCGCTGTGCCCCACGATATTGCTGAATCTGTACTTCTCCTTGAGCTGCTGGCGCAGGTAGACGTTCTCGCTCTTCAGCCGGCGCTGCTCGAGGGCCGCGCGGATCAGGAGAGGGAGCTTCACCAGTTCGAATGGCTTCGATACGAAGTCAAACGCGCCCATCTTGATCGCGTCCACCGCCGTCTCGATCGTCCCATACCCTGTCATGATGATGACGATGATGTCCGGGTAGAGCTGCATCGCCTCGCGCAGAACCTCCACCCCGTCGTATTCGGGCAGCCTCAAGTCGGTCAGAACCACATCGTACGGATGGCGACGGATCATGTCGATAGCCTCCGCGCCCCCGCTTGCCTGATCCACCGCAAATCCTTCACCGCGAAGGAATGCGACAGCGGCCTCCCTGAAATCGGCCTCATCTTCCACAACGAGGACCACTCCGGCGCCCTCCCCGCCCGGACGATCGATCCCGTTTTCTGTCGTTTGGCCGGCCGGATGTTGTCGTCCCATGTGGAAGAGTCAATATTTTGACACCTCACCAGCGGCACTGTCAATTCAAGCTAAAGGTTCGGCGCGCTGGTGCCGATACCGTAAGAGAAGGAGAGGAGCTCGAAAGGCAAGTCAATGGCGACCATAAACGGCCAGATGTACGAGCTCCTGCGTACCTATCAGCGCGAGCTGAATCAGCGGGAACCTGGGACCCGGCAGACCGCGACCAAGGAAGCTGAGACATCCTTCAGCAACGTCCTTGAAAGGGTGATGGGCTCCGATCAGTCCGAGACTTCGCCACCGGTGGAGGCGTCGAACGAAGCCACGAAATCTGACGGACAGCGGCGTGAGTCCGAGATGCTGGAGACACTCAACTATGATCCGGCCGGGTACCTCGTCAACAACAACCACGGGCGCCAGTCGATTATCGACTTCTTCCAGTGACCGGCCCCCGTCGGGCACCACCAGCCCCGCAGGGGACCGCCTGCCTTCACGGCGCATGCGGCGGATGGACGAGGCGCTCCCTGCAAGTTTCCAGTTGCTTTCGGAGGCGGTTCACGTAGAATGACCCTTGATATGTTCGCAACACCGACGGCATTCCGCATTCTCATCGTCGACGACGACGCCGATATGAGGGATGCGCTGGCGAGCTATTTTCGGCAAAAAGGGCTGACCCTCCTCACTGCCCGCGACGGCCTCGAGGCGGTCAGCCTCATCGAAGGCTCCGCAGACCCGTTTCAAATCGTGCTGACCGACCTCGTGATGCCGCAGAAGAGCGGCCTCGACGTGCTCAAGGCGGCCAAGGACAAGTTCCCCGACGTGCATGTCGTGATCATCACGGGCTACGCGTCCCTGGAAACCGCAATCGAGGCCGTGCGCCTCGGCGCGTATGACTATCTGACCAAGCCGTTCAAGTTTAGCGAAATCGAGATTCTTCTGAAAAACATCGGCGAGCGAATCGGACTGCTCGAACAGAATCGCGATATGCACAGGAAGCTGCGAGATCTCCACGATCGCCTCGACTCGCTCAGCGAAGGCAAGAGCAAGGTCGACCGCAATATGAGGGAGCTCGAGCAGGGGGTCGCGGCCAACACCCGCAAGCTCGATCAACTGGTCGAGTCCGTCGCCGCGATGCGAGAGCAGGTGAAGGACCTGACCGAGGCGATTCAGAAGGCCACCCGACGCCCCCCCGCCGCGCCTGAGCCGCAAGAGGCACCGCGCGAAGGCTCGCGCAGCATTCGCCTTTAGTCTCTGAGAGGTTGAGGGCATACACGGTATGGCAAAACTCTCGGGGGGCGAGATCTTCCGGACTCCTCTCAGGAAGGCAGGAAGGGAGGAATGCAGGAACGGAGCAGTCATCTCCGGAGCTCAGGGTGGCATCGAACAGACCCCTTCCTGCCTTCCTAACTTCCTGCTTTCCTGAGAGGTGCTCGGAAGGGTCTTGCAGCGTGCCTGGGTCTTGCCTGTTTGATTGCGGCTCCGCCGCGTTAGGTTTCAA
>JACPPM010000142.1 GCA_016191015.1 Acidobacteriota bacterium
AAGGGAGGAATGCAGGAACGGAGCAGTCGTCTCCGGAGCTCAGGGTGGCATCGAACAGACCCCTTCCTGCCTTCCTAACTTCCTGCTTTCCTGAGAGGTGCTCGGAAGGGTCTTGCAGCGTGCCTGGGTCTTGCCTGTTTGATTGCGGCTCCGCCGCGTTAGGTTTCAAGTTTCAAGTTCGCGGGGTGGGTGACTGCGGAGCGTTAGTCAGCGCACGAACGTGAGGACGGACTCCTTCTGCTTTTCCACAGCTTTTCGCGAGAACGGCATCGTAAGGTACTCGCCCTTAAGGAAGTGGTCGGTCTCGTCGTCGTAGTGGTCGTCGAGGGGGTGGCCGGACTGGCCCATGGGGAGCACCGAGATCGATGTGTCCCAGTTGGACAAGTCGAGGATGAAGCGGCAGGAGGCGATGGCCGTGACGGCCGGTCCGGACTCGAATGAGAAATCGGAATTGTTTACGGTTTCGCCATCGCCGGGGAACGGGTATGGGCCGCGGTTGAAGAGGGATGAGAGCGCGCGGGGTCCACCGAGCACGTGCGCGAAGCGGAGGGTGTGGACGGCCGTCCAGTCCCAGCGGGCTGGCGGGCCGTATCGGGCCAGAAGCACATCGTAGGCCTCGGCGAGGCTCTTTTTCAAGATGTCGTCGCGGCTCTCCTTGACATCCTCCGTGCGACGGTCATCCCACCATGCGGAGTCGGGCTTGTCGAGGATCGCCAGCACCCCCGCATACCTCTCGCCCTGCCATCCGATGAGCTCGTCGTAGAATTCTTCAAGATCGTCCTTCAGCGTGTTTTCCATGAGTCGAAGCCGGAACTCTTCATAGAGGGCCGCGGCGCCGCGGTGCTCGCTGTCCAGCATCCCGTTCCACGGAAGCAGGATCGCCAGTGCCTCCTTTACGCTGCCTTGCGCGACGGCTCGCTGCGCCTCCCAGTGCGGCCTATACAGCTCGCTCTCGATCGAACCCGTGTCGAGCTGGATCGCGCGGAGACTCGCCACGTCGTGCTTCTCTTTCCCACCGATCAGCTTCTCGATCCGTGCCGCACGGAAGAAACTCTCGTATTCATGAGAAAAAGCCGCGTGCGGATCATCGATCACTCTGTTGTTGGCCGTCACGACATAGCCCTTCGCGGGGTTGTACAGGTGCGGACGATCTCTCTGGCTCATGAACTGACCCCATTGGTACTGCGTCTCCCAGCCCGGCACGGGAAAGAGCCCGCTGTGCGCCGTTCGAATCGGCACCTTCCCGCTCGCGAGGTACCCGATATTGCCATCGGTGTCGGCATAGATGACGTTCTGGGGCGGGGCATCGAACGCCTGCACCGCATACCGAAACGACTCGAAATCCTTGGCGTGGTTCATCTCATAGAAGGCGCGCGCGGCCTGACCGCCATGATATGCAGTCCACGCAAGAGCCAAAGTCGCCGGATAGCTCGAAAGCTCAGGCGTCACAACCGGCCCGTGCAACGTCCATTTCTCGCGGACCCGCTCCGGCTCAGCTCCCCTCACCCCGATCAGCTCCTTGTCGACCTGCATCCGATACCAGGTCTGCCCAACACGATAAAGCCGGCTGTCCTTCGGGTCGATCATCTCCTCGTAAAGATCCTGGCAGTCGCCGTACAGATTCGTGAACCCCCAGGCCACGCGGCGGTTGTGGCCGAGTACGACCAGCGGAAGCCCCGGGATCGTCAGGCCCATCACATCGAGATCACCGGCGGAACAGTGCGCCGCATACCAGATGCCGGGCAGCTCAACTGCCAAATGCGGATCGTTGGCGAGCAACGGTTTGCCCGTTGCCGATCTCGCCCCCGCGACGACGAATGAGTTGCTCGCAGCTTTCTGCGCCGGGTCCAGGAATCTGAGCTCGGCCGGCATCCTCTCCCTCTCAGGCGCCCCGCCGCGCGGCAGATCCGCAGGGGATATGATCGGCGGCCCGTAGACGGCATCTCCGCCCATCAGCTCAATGGTCCGCTCCACCCCGAACCGCTTCATCATCATGCCCCGGAGAAACTCCGGCTCCATGTTCCCGCACAGACGGTAGCACATCAGCTTCACCACCATCAGCGAGTCCAAAACGCGCCAGGGCTCGGGCCTGTACCTCAGCAACAGAAACTCCGGCGGTCGGATCGTGCGAAGCTCAGAGATATAGGCGTTCACACCGATCGTGTAGGAATCGAGGAGCGCCAGCATCTGCGGATCGAGCCGCATGAAATCCGCCTCAGCCGCGTGCCACAACCCCAGTGTGCGAAACCGCCGATCGAGCGGCACCGCACGCGGTCCGAAGATCTCGGATAACCTGCCGCGCACTGACCGCCGCATCAGGTCCATTTGCCAAATCCGCTCCTGCGCGTGCAGGTACCCCAGAGCCATCGCGCTGTCGCGCTCGGTGGCCGCGTACACGTGCGGCACACCTCTCGTGTCGAAAATCACCTCGACCGGCTTTGACAGCGCCGGCAGTCTCAGCGTGCCATCCCGTTGAGGCAGGGAGCTTCGCAGAAGCACCAGGGCCGTCAGAAGACTCAGCGGCAGCAGTATGGCCAGGAACAGGAGCAGGCGCTTGAGGTGTATCACCTCAGATTCCTGCCCGCTTCCAGCTCTTTCATCGCTTCCTCAGTGCGCCCCATTCTATTGCAGATGTCGGCGAGCACGAAATGAGCGAGCGCTTGTGTGCGACGATCGGAGGCGAGGGCGAGTCCTTTTCTACATACGTCGTAAGATTCCGCGACGGTCTTCGACTCCGACATCAGCGCCCGAGCCAGGTAGATGTGCCCCAGCGCGAAGTCCGGCTTGGCCTCGATCGCGCGGCGGTAAAGCCCGGCCGCCTCGCTCGCCCCCCTCTCCCCGGTCCGTTCGAGAATCTGCCCCAGGTTGAACAGGGCCATTTCGTTGTGCGGTGCGCCTTCGATCTCCAACCGATACTCCCCCGCCGCCGCCGCCGCATCTCCGCGCTCCTCCAACAAGACCGCGAGGTTGAAGTGGCCGAGCGGGAGCCCGGGATCCGACTGCAAGCCCTTGCGCAGAGCATCTTCGGCTTCCCCCCCGCGTCCGGCCGCCATCAACGTCTTGAACAGGAGATTGTAGAGTGGACCGGTCTCACGGCCGAGCGCGATCGCCCGCCGGAGCAGGGGCGATGCCTCATCGTGACGCCCCTCCCCTGCCGCGATGTCGGCAAGATGGTAGAGCGCCTTGTTGTTGCGCGGATCCAGACCCAGCAGCTTCTGCAGATCGACTTCGGCCTCCCGG
Source organism: Acidobacteriota bacterium (assembly GCA_016191015.1). GTDB lineage: Bacteria > Acidobacteriota > CAIWXX01 > CAIWXX01 > CAIWXX01 > JACPPM01. Next base: position 3,241 of record JACPPM010000142.1, read on the forward strand.
GTGCGCCCGGCTTTGAGCCGCGCGAGGCCACGGCCGAAGAGCGCCTCCAGATCTTCCGGCAAGAGATCGAGTGACTTCGTATAGGCCGCGATGGCAGCTTCCCATGCGCCCTTCTTGGAATGGATCGACCCCTGCAGATCGAAGGTCGCCGGGATCCGCGGATCCGCCTCCTCAACCTCACGCAGCAATGCGAGAGCAGCATCCCCTTGATCGCGGTAGACCATGTCCTCGGCCTGCTTGAGCCGCTTGAACACCCCGATCCGATCCTTGGGATCGGCCAGCGGACCGGCCGCGGGCGGGAGGTCGCCGCCCGCGTATCCCAGGGAACGGAGTTTCTCCAAAGTTTCCGCGTCCACCCGCCGCGGCCCGACATGGCCTCGCCCGCCGATCCGATCGATCTCGCTTCTGAATGCGCTCGCCTCCGCACCCCGATACAGGTTGGCGCGCTCGGCCGGGTCCTCTCGATAGTTGTACAGCTCGGGGCGCGGCGCGTCGATAAACTGTAGTCGCGAATCCGTGACGCTCAGAAGCTCGCTCCAGTTGTAGTGATACCGCGGATAGAACGTCTCAGAATACAGCAGCCGCGGCGCCATCTGCCCGAAGAGATCGACCCCATCGCATGCGAGCTTCTGGCCGGCGGCGGCGAGCAGGGTCGGAGCGATGTCCACGGAGCTGGTCGGATCGACGCGCCTCGATCCGGCTCCGGTGCTGCGCGGGCGTTTGATGATGAGCGGCACGCGCAGCGTCGATCGGTAGACGAAGAAACCATGCGTAGTCTCCTCGTGCTCACCGAGGCTTTCCCCATGATCAGCGACCAGAATGATCCAGGCTTGGTCGTAGAGCCCTTTCTGTTTCAACCAGGTGAAAAGGCCGTTCAGCTCCGCATCCACATAGGCGATCTCGCCGTCATAGAGCGGAAACGGCGTTGTGGCCTTGAACCCGTCAGGCGGTTCATAGGGCGTGTGCGGATCGTAGAGATGGAGGAAACAGAAGAAAGGAGCCGGGCCTTCCATGAACGGCTTTGCCCTGGCGATCACATCCGAAGCGCGCCGCTGAATGTAGTCCATCGGGACGTCACCGGCGGCGATCACGTCGAAGTCGTCGGAGTAGACATCGAAGCCCTGAGCGATACCCCACCGGCGATCCAGCACGAAGGCGCCGACGAAGCCGCCGGTACGATAGCCGGCATCTCTGAGACGTTCAGCCACCGTCGTGACCCCGTCGTCCAGATAGAATCCTCCGTTGTCGCGCACGCCGTGGTGCGGTGGATAGAGACCCGTGAGCATCGATGAATGAGACGGGAGGGTCAGAGGAACCGTCGAGAGATGCTCTTCGAAAAGAACGCCATCGGCCGCGAGCGAGTCGATCGCGGGGGTTTTCATATGCGGGTATCCGTAGCACGAGAGATGATCCGCTCGCAGTGTGTCGATCGAAATCAGGATGATGGGTGCGGGCGCGGCGTGCGCCGGTATCACAACAATGAAAGTTGTGAGTATGGCTGCGGTGAGAGGGTGGGGAGCTGGCGGGTCACGCAGCGCCGGCACGCGTTGCCCCTCTTCTTCTTCCAGGCGTCCGACTCCAGGCCTACCTCGGATCGCCGGCGGCGCGGAGCTGTTGGCGGGCGTAATAGATCCTGCTGACGACTGTGAGGTGAGAGAAGATGAGAAGCACCCAGAGCACCTGTGGCATTCGATTGAACAGGCCCCCGAGGATCAGGAGGACGATCCTCTCGGGGCGCTCCATGAACCCCACCTTGCACGATGGCATCAGAGATTCGGCGCGGGCACGCGTGTAGCTTGTCATGACCGAACCGACGACCACAAGCGCCGTGATCAGCACGAAGCGGAGGCTCTGGATGTGATAGTAGTGGACGATCAGACCGACGTAGAGCGCGAGGTCCGAATAGCGGTCGATCACGGAGTCATAGAAGGCTCCGAACTTGCTGACCCTGTGCGACTCTCGCGCCACGCGCCCGTCGAGCATGTCGAAGACGGAGGCTGCAAGAATGATCCAGCCCGCGGTCTGGAACCGGCCATACCCGAAGGCGAACGCGGCGAGCACGTTGATCGTGAGGCCGAAAAACGTCAGGAAGTTCGGGCTCACCCCCGTCACCACAAGCGACCTGACGATCCAATTCAGAATCCAGGTCCCGCCCTCCCCGATCTTCCGGCTTATCATGACTGACCCACACTCACTCCTCCCGTTCGCGGCCGCGGCACATGATCTTATGAGAGGGGTCGAGAACGTGTCAAGGAACGAAGTTTAAAAGTTCAAAGTTCAAGAGTTCAAAGTTCAAAGGTCACCGATCTCAGCGTGGATCTGCCGGAGGCAGGCCGCGTGCCGAGCGGCCCGCGAGACCTCCAACCGCTTAACAAGAGCTTCGAAAAGTGATCACCTGTCGTATAATACGCAGGTCAGTCGGTCGGACAAGCGTGCACGATGCGGTAGAGCGCCGCACCTCATCCGAAGGGGGTCGAATGGCTTGGGGCACACGGATAGGAATGGATGGCAGATTGAACGGTGCGGCAGCGCGACCGGGCCAGATGCATCTCGCCACCAGATGTGGTCGGTCTACCTTCCCCGCCGGCACTGGCGGAGTGAAGATGGCGGCCCTGGCTCTTTGGGGTGCGATGGCGGTGTGCACAGGGGGATGTAGTCGATGCGGCACCGGGGGCACCGGCCCGCCCAGCGTCCTGCTGATCTCCGTCGACACACTCAGACCGGATCACCTCAGTGCCTACGGGTACAACCGCCGCACGTCTCCGAACATCGATCGGCTCGCGAGTGATGGCATCCTGTTCCTAAACGCAATCAGCACGACGAGCTGGACCCTCCCCGCCCACGTCTCAATGCTGACCTCGCTCTATCCCGACGTTCACGGGGTCATCCGAGGACGCGAGCGGCTCTCCGAGAACGCTATCCTCTGTTCCGAGTACCTCAAGGAAGCGGGCTACCGAACATACGGTGTCGTCTCAGGCCCATTCCTCAACAACCGGTACGGATACAATCAGGGATTCGACGTCTACGACGACATGACTGTCTCGTTCCAGTCGAAAAAGCAGGCGTCCCGCGGTTCAACTTCCCCCTACGTCCACCGCCGCGCGGTGGAGATTCTTGACGGCCACGCGAACACCGGCCCCTTCTTCCTCTTCCTCCACTACTGGGACCCCCACTACGACTACGCACCACCGTCCCCGTACGACGACATGTACGACCCGGAATACTCCGGCGACTTCGAAGGAGAAGATCTCGCCCGAAACGAACGACTGCGGCCAGACATGAATCGGAGGGACCTGGACCACCTCATCGCCCTCTACGACGGAGAGATCGCCTACACCGACGAGCACATTGGGAAGATCCTCACGAGGCTCCGCGAGCAGGGGCTCTACGACCGGATGCTGATCATCCTCACATCGGACCACGGCGAGGAGTTCTTCGAGCACGGGAATTTCGGACACAGGAAATCGCTGTTCGGCGAGACCCTCAGAGTTCCTCTCATCGTGAAGCTCCCTCGGGGGCAGCTGGCCGGGCGCAGAGTTTCCTCCACCGCCGGCATCATCGATATCTTGCCGACGATTCTCGACGTCGCCCATCTGACCCCGCGGGGCGGAATCCACGGCCGCAGCCTCCTGGGGGTGCCAGCCGAGCCCCGGGAAGAGACTAGCTACTATGCAGATCTGTTCGGCAGCATGAAATGCGCGCAGAGCGGCCCCTGGAAGCTGATCAAGAACAGGGGCCCCGGATATTTGCTGTACCATCTGCCGCGCGATCCAGGTGAGAAGCACGATCTGCAGGGGGAGGCGCCGCAAGAGCTCGCGCGCGCGCGAGCCGAACTGTCGCGCTGGCTCGAAGAGACATCAATTGAGAGACGCCACTTCCGGACCCGGAAGATCGAGCATGATCGGGCTACGGAGGAGATGCTCGAGAGCCTTGGGTATGGCGATTGACGGGACTGAAGTTCAAAGTTCAAAGTTCAAAGTTCAAAGTTCAAAGTTCAAGAGCGCGGTTGCGTGGGTGCGGGTCTCACTTGGAGTAGGAATCCTGGTCTTTGCGGACGGCGGAGATGGTGGTTCCCGACACAGGGCACATGCTTCACAGGCGCGAAGTCGAGCGAGCTTTCCTCCACGCGCGGCCACCAGCCGAGATGTCATCAGCAAAAGTGGCGTGGTAATACCTCCGCCGGGCTGGCTCGATCCAGTCCTGCGTCGAACCCTCCACCCTGGGAACTTTGAACTTTAAACTTTGAACTTGCCCCTAGTCTATAGTGTCTTACAAGTTGCGTGTTGACACGAAATGGCAAGAAATCTGAGGCGGCTAGATCTTCCGAGCTCCTCTCAGGAAAGCAGGAGGGGAGGAATGCAGGAACGGAGCGGGCGTCTCGGCCGATCGGGGTGGCTCGGATG
>JACPPM010000155.1 GCA_016191015.1 Acidobacteriota bacterium
AGACCCTTCCGAGCACCTCTCAGGAAAGCAGGAAGTTAGGAAGGCAGGAAGGGGTCTGTTCGATGCCACCCTGAGCTCCGGAGATGACTGCTCCGTTCCTGCATTCCTCCCTTCCTGCTTTCCTGATAGTAGTCCGGAAGATCTCACCCGCTCGAAAGTTTTGCCATTTCGTGTCAACACTCAACTTCCAAGACACTAACATGGCACAGTCGAACGCGAAACACGCTTGACAACCGCTCCGAGTTCGCCTATCAAGTGAGATCAAAGAGGGGATCATCCCATGATGTCAACACGCCAGTACACCGATCTCGCGGTTTTCAGGGGCATGACAGAGCTCGAAGTCGAGGCGATTCTCCAACAGGGGCAGCGCATGGAGATGGGCGATGGCCAGATCGTTCTCCGCCAGGGGGATTCTTCCGAGGAGCTTTTTTGCGTCCTGTCCGGAGGAGTTGAAGTCCTTCGCGAAACGGGGGTGGGCCCGCGCAGCATCGCGATCATCAAGCCGGGGCACTGCTTCGGCGAGATCGGGTTCTTCGCCGGCGAGCGGCGCACGGCGACGATCCGCACTGTAGCTCAGACTGAGCTACTCTCTCTCGGCTCCTCCGACATCGAATCGCTCATCGCCTCCAACCCAACGGCAGCCGCCCGGTTCATCCGCAATGTGATGGAGATCGTCGCTGAACGCTTCGCAGAGATGAATACGAATCTGGCCAGCATGCTCTTCTGGCTGGGAAACTGACGCGAGGCCCGGGCCGACCCGTTTCCGGCTGCCATCGATCTTTCACCGATCCCGCCGCATTTGGCGACAGCATCGCATGGGATTGAGGGCCCAGGCCCGCGAGAAGGCTGCAGGTGCCCGAATCTCGCAGAGCCTGGTGGAGACTCGTAGAGACTGGTAGAGACTGCCGGGAGAAGCAATGTCGAGCTGCGAAACCAGGTTGCACCGATCGCCCCGAAGTTCCTAACGCGGCATAGCCGCAACCAAGAGCCGCGGGTTCATGGGTATGCCATTTCACCGCAGAGGCGCGGAGTGCGCAGAGCGGGAATCTTTCTCCGCGACCTCTGCGTCTCTGCGGTGAACAGGTTTCTTGCCACTTCGTGTCAACACACAACTTCCAAGACACTAAGAGTCTCGATGAGTGTCTACGAGTATCCCGCGCTCGTACGTGAGCACCGCAGCGACGCAGGCGACGAAGCAGATGCGGCCTTATCGCGGGATCTGGGCTCCTGCTGACCTGATGGTGCACCAGCATGGCGTTTCGTTATACTTAACCTTGCTGTGAACCTTAGAAGATGGATTGCCCGACTGGGCAAGAGAATGGGGCGTACTGCCCTCATCGTGTTCGCCGCCGGCGCGGTGCCGCTTTTTCTCACGTTGGTCTTCGGCCCGCGCCTGCTGATCAAGGGACTCCTCGCCTCGCGTGGCCTGTCGCTCGTTTACTCATCCGCCGACTTCGACCCGATCCGATGGATCCTCACGTTCTACGATGTCCGCGTGACCACGATCCACGGGGAGATCATGAGGGGCAGCGAGCTCACCGTCGACGTCGGGATCAGCCGGGAGGGCCCGGTCGTCGACATATCCTTGAACGAACCCGTTTTCACGATTATGCGGGACGGGAAGGGAGAGTTGCTCATTCCGGTCCGCCGGGGCGCCGGGATGTTGCGGGGGAAACCCGCCACAGGGCGTCAGGTCGTGAGGACCGTGTCGGTGACCGGAGGACGTCTGCTCTTTCGCGACGAGTCGACAGACGCGCTCCTCGACGCGCGCAACATCACTGCCACGATGAAAGCAGGCTCTCCGTATGAGATCACTTTTCGATCGCCGCGGACCAAGGTGGTTTTCCGCGATCACTCTCTCGCGGGTACGCTCGAAGCGGAGGCGGTCCTGGAGGATCCAGTCCGCATCCGGAGCATGTCACTGAGGGGCGGTGGGCTCCTCCTCACGATGACTGATCAGAGAATCCCGCATCCCCTGAGGACTCTCGATGTTTCCGGCGAGGTCGATCTGGCTCCCTTCATCCGGACGATCGCCGGGAGCACAGCCCAGCCGGCCGAGGGCGACGTGGGATTCACCGCCACCCTCGACGTTCCACAACGATCCGCTTCCGTTCGGCTCGCCTCTGAGCATGTCCGCATCGCCTCGGTCGACCTGTTCGATTGTCGCGCAGAGACGAAGATCACAACCACCGGGAGCGGTTCGGGCACCGGCAGCGCCGAAGTCGGCGGCGGGCGGGTTCGAGTGAAGGTCAGCAGAACCGCGGGGAGAAACACAGTTGACGCCCGGGTGGAGGGAATCGATCCGCGGCTGCTGCTCCCGCTCGGCGCCCGGGTACCCCTCAAAGCGGCCACTGCCGCTTCTGGCGACCTGCACCTCCGTTGGGGCCGGAGCTCACTCCATGATGTCAAGGCCGAAGCAAAGATGAGCCTGACTCCCCTGAAGGCGGAAGCCGGTTCTGTCGCGGTGGGCGGGACCGTTGAGGCCGTCTATGAGGCGCACAGACTCACTTTCGCCCCGTCTGAGCTTCGGCTCGGCAGCGGTGGGACCGTACAGTTCGAGGGGGCGGTTGGCGAGGGGGCGGAGGGCGTGCGGATCACTACAAACGTAGCAGATCTCCACTCGTTCCTCTCCGAGATGTCACGACAGCAGCTCGGCCTGCCCACGCCCCCGGCGTCCCTCGCCGGCACGGCTCAGTTCTCCGGTTTCGTCGAGGCGGACGGGAAGACGGTGCGCGGGAGGTTTCAGTCGCCGTCGATCCACTTCGCCGGCCGGGCGTTCACGAGCTTCTCCGGCAGCCTCGAGAGATCGGAGGCCGGTATCGAAGTGCCCGAGCTCGCCTGTGAGATTCTCGGGGGCAGGCTGAGCGGCCACGGCCGTGTCAGCGAAGGGAAATACTCGCTCGAACTGACCGGCGAGTCGATGGCCCTGCCGGAGCTGTCGGAATATATCACGGGTGGGTCAGTGGCTTTCACCGCCGCTGGCGAGGGGCTTGTCGCCGAGCCGCGGATCCAGGGGCAGTTCGTTGCCGACGCGGTCGCAACCCATCAGACGACCCCTGAATCGTTTACGGGCGACTTCGCGATTGAGGGGAGGTCGCTTGAGGTCAATGCGCGTGGCAAGACCCGCGATCTGACGGCCTCAGCCTCGCTCGATCTGACTGAACCCTACCCGTTCTTCACCTCGATTGACTTTGTGCGGTTGCCCGTATCGCAAGTCTTCAAGCGGTATTCGGGACAGGCTGGGCTCGACGCTACGGCATCGGGACATGTCGAGGGCGCGTTCCCGTTGTCCGAGCGATCGGCTGCGGTTTTCCATATCTCGCTTTCCGACCTCGACGTGAATGCAGCAGGGGCCGCGCTGCGCAATCAGGGCGACATCGCCGTCGCGCTGACTCGGGAGTATGTTGATTTCGAGCGCTTCGAGGTCGAGGGCGGTGGTGGGAAATTCAGGATCGCCGGGAAACTCCCGCTCGCCACCGGGCAGCAGGCCGATCTCGAAGTCGACGGACGTGTCGGGCTCGAGGCACTCGACCTGTTGCTCCCTTCCCTCCGGGCGGGCGGATCCCTCGAGGGCAAGGCAAAGCTCACGGGGGTGCGGCCCGTGGTCGAGGGTACGGGCATGTTCACTCTCCGCAACGCATCGTTTTCCCACCCCGCCCTCCCCTTCGCAGTCAGCGGTATCGGAGGAGAGATCCGACTCGATGGCGCCGATCTCCAGTTGGGGGAGATACGCGGATCGCTCCCCGAAGGCACGTTCACGGTCACCGGCCGGTTGC
>JACPPM010000156.1 GCA_016191015.1 Acidobacteriota bacterium
CTTCCTAACTTCCTGCTTTCCTGAGAGGTGCTCGGAAGGGTCTTGCAGCGTGCATGGGTCTTGCCTGTTTGGTTGCGGCTCCGCCGCGTTAGGCTATTGCCGCCAGATAGCGATCGCCTCGATCCCGAATTCAGCACGCAGTCGTTCCGCGTCGAGCGGGCTGGGAGCAATCAAACGCAGATCGGTGGCCGGTATGGAGTCCAGGCGAAGATCTCCTCGGAGCCGCCATTCGATCTCGCCGGCCCAATCGGTCGCGGGCGGTTCGTGCTTCTGAGAAAAGAGGCGTTCGGCTTCGGGGAGCCGCTGGATGTCAGCCGAGGCGAGATAGGATACAGGCCTCGCCCCGATCGCTTCGAGGACCGCACGCCTCACCGCGACGCCGTATGGCCGCACTGTCCAGCGGTGCAGCCCCGTGCGCCATTTCATCAGCCTGCCGACCTCCCCTGGCGGCAGCGCCGTGAAGCTCACCATGGGGCACCGCCCGGGCATGAGGCGCCCGGAGGCGCGAATCGTTCTCTCCGACAGAATTCGCCGCAGGGCGCCACCCGCATCCCGGTGGTCATCATGGTGACCATGTGCCAGCCATCCCAGGTAGACCGCCCGCGGCTCGCCAAGCCAGGCCCCGTCGGGTTCGCGTGTGTAGTGCGAGAGGAATTCCCACGGGCCGGCCGTTCCCGGCGGAGGCGGCAAGGGCCTCGGGCTGCCAGACGTTGTCGGTGGAGGCGATGAGGTGTCACTGACCGGAGTAGGATCGACCGGGCACCCGCGTTGCCTGAGTGCCTCGGCAAGCTCGGCCATGTTGCCCCCTGTTCGGATGAAGATGTCCCATGCACGATCGGCGATCCGGCCGATCCAGAGATCGCGCTCAGCCGGCTCCATTCCCCGGTCTTCGGGAAAGACCAGCAGCCTCCGTTCCGGCAGTATCTCCGGTGCTTCCACATCGTCACGCGGATTGTCGAGAACCACGATCGCTGATCCTCTCGCCTCGCAACAGACCAGCAGAGCGAGATCATAGGCATCGCGTCCAGTGCCGGTGACAATGACCTCGCCCGCCGCGACGCTCCTCCGCACGGCGCTCACCGTTGCCCGGACCCACCTGCTCCCGGGCGTCGGACGGCGAGGGGTGCGCGAGATGAGCAGCGCGCGGCGCGGACGGGCGAGCAGCCCGGCATCGCCTGCGTGGCGAAGGCCGGGTGGCAAGGAGAACACGCACGCGATGGTAGTGGTTATTCGGTCAGCTGTAAACAGTGTCGACGCGCTCAGAATCCGCGAAGGTCGTGTCGTATCAGCTGTTGTATACTACCTCCCCCGGGGCACATGCCCAGGAGGTTATTTGATGTGGAGGGTATGATAATGAAGAAGACGATCTCGCTCGCGATCATCTCATTGATGCTCGGCACGGCGTTGGTGGCAGCCGAGGCCGAAGGCGTGAAGTATGGCAAGGGGGTCGAGGTGGGACAGGCCACGCCCATTGCGGCCCTGGTCGAGAAGCCCGCGGATTTTGTGGGCAAGACTGTTCGTGTCGATGGCCTGGTGACGGACGTCTGCAAGGCGCAAGGCTGTTGGATGATCCTCGCAGAGGCCGAAGGCGGCAAGGGTGTCCGGATCAAAGTGGACGACGGTGTCATCGTTTTCCCGACGAGTGCCAAGGGGCACCGGGCCTCGGCCGAAGGCGTGTTTGAAGTCATCGAGCTGACGCCGGAACAGGCCGCCGAGCATGCGAAGCACGAGGCGGAGGAGAAGGGAAAAGAGGGCACACCGAGCAGCGTCACGCCGGGAAAGAACTACCGCGTGAAGGCCACCGGCGCCATCGTTTATTGAGCGGTACGAAGTGCGGCGAAGCCGCGACCACACAGGTTGCGGGTTCGCCGCGCGCGCGCGAGCGTCTAGCCCACCTCGGCTACTCGAGTATTTGAGTTAACTGCCACGGTGGGCGGCCGTCTGCGGAATCCGCACAATCTGTGAGTGGGTCCGGGAAGACTCGGCAGTTCGGGCTCCCATGACTTCGACTTTTCCCTGACAGGCGGCGTGTTCCTGACTGCTATAATGGGTCGATGAATACGATTGCGGTTGTCGGCGCCGGGTTGGCCGGAAGCGAAGCGGCTTGGCAGCTTGCTGCACGGGGTTTCCAGGTGCGTCTCTACGAAATGCGCCCGACTGTTCCGACGCCAGCGCATTCCACTTCGGACTTCGCCGAGATCGTCTGCAGCAATTCGTTCGGGAGCGACGAAGCGGGAACCGCTGCGGCGCTTCTGAAAGAGGAGCTGCGCGCCCTCGGCTCTCTGCTTCTCATCGTCGCGGATGAGGTCCGTGTGCCGGCAGGAAAGGCCCTCGCTGTCGATCGGACTCTCTTCGGCCGTGGCGTCACTGAACGAGTCCTGGGTCATCCGAGAATCGAGGTCATCAGGGAGGAGCTCCCGTCGCTGCCCGAATCCCCCGCGATCATCGCCAGCGGGCCGCTGACCTCCGCTCAGCTCGCAGAGTCGCTTCAGGCCTTCACCGGCAGGCAGAATCTATCCTTCTACGATGCCAGCTCGCCGATCGTCCTGGCCGATACGATCGACGAGGGAGGAGTTTTCAGGCAATCGCGCTACGGGCGGGGAAACGACTACCTCAACTGCGCCCTGGACCGGCCTCAGTATCTCGCCTTCCGCGATTCGATGCTGGCGGCGGAGAAGGCGGCGGTTCACGAGTTCGACAAGATCAACTACTTCGAAGGGTGTCTGCCGATCGAGGAGTTGGCAGCTCGCGGCGAGGATACGATGCGCTTCGGACCCATGAAGCCTGTGGGACTGGTCGACCCCGCAACCGGAAGGCAGCCCTATGCGGTCGTACAGCTCCGCCAGGACGACATCGCCGCCGATCACTACAACATGGTCGGCTTTCAGAGCCGCATGAAGTGGGGTGAGCAGAAGCGGATCTTCCGAATGCTCCCGGGGCTCGAGAACGCCGAGTTCGCGCGGTTCGGGCGCGTCCACCGAAACACTTACATCAATGCGCCGGCGATCCTCACGGCGGCATTCGAGTGCCGGAACAAGGCAGGGCTCTTTGTCGCCGGGACACTGGCGGGTGTGGAGGGCTACACCGAGTGCATCGCGTCGGGGCTTGTGTCCGCCCTGACACTCGCCTCGCACCTCGGCGGACCTGACTTCTCACTTCCACCTCCCGCGACGGCCATCGGCGCACTCTGCCGCTACATTTCGAATGCGGACTGGAAAAACTTCCAGCCCGTCAACTTCTCCTTCGGCCTGTTGGATCCCCTGGGAAAACATATCCGCAGCCGTGAAGCGCGGAGAGTCGCCCTGGTCGAGCGCGCGCGCGCGTCCATGGCTGCCTGGTCGGCGGCGCTCAGGAGCGCCTGATGGCCGCCGCCGGGGCTCCTCACCCCGATATCGAATCGTTCCTGACGCACCTGCGGTTTGAACGCAACGCCTCACCGCACACGATCGATGCCTATGTGCGCGATCTGACTCAGTTCACAACCTCGTTGGCTTCGAAAAAGAGGATGGATCTATTCCCTGACAAGATAGAGCCGATTCATGTCCGCCAGCATCTCGCTTCGCTGGCCGAGCGCGGGGTGGCGAGGTCGAGCCTCGAGAGGAAGCTGGCGAGCATCCGGACGTTCTTCAGATTCATGACGCTCTCCGGGCGGACGGCTGCGAATCCGGCGCGGTCCCTGCGATCCATCAAGAAACACAAACCGCTCCCGAAGGTGCTCTCCGAGTCCGAGGCCGTCAACCTACTGATCGAGAAGCCGGCCGACCTCACGCGCGTCCACCGGGCCACCCTCACCGCTCTCCACGCACGCAACGCAGCAATGTGGGAACTGCTCTATGCGACCGGAATCCGTGTCTCAGAGCTGGTTGGACTGAATCTCGATGACGTCTCCATCCGAGACCGGATCGTGCGTGTTCGCGGAAAAGGAAAGAAGGAACGCCTTGTTCCATTCGGCTCGAAAGCGGCCGCTGCTCTTGTCGCTTACGTGCCGACGCGCTCGCGCATTCTGCCCGACGCCCACCAGGATGACGACTGCGTCCTCTTCCTCAACTACAAAGGTGGCCGCATCAGGACGCGCAGCGTCGAGCGGCATTTCAAGAAGGCGGCTGCCGCAGTGGGTCGCGCCGAATGCACGCCTCACACGATGCGCCACTCCTTCGCCACACACTTGCTCGGGCGCGGGGCGGATCTCCGCAGCATCCAGGAGCTGCTCGGCCACGAGCACCTCGCCACGACCGAAAAGTACACCCATCTGGACTTCGCGCAGCTCCAGAACATCTACTCGAAGGCGCATCCCCGAGCCAGAAAATAGTCCGTTCCGTCACGGCCTCGACGGAAGAAGCGGCACCGGCATCGTCCCGAGGATGACCGACCTACTTGCGCCGCTTCGCCTGGCCGCCACGCCACAAGTAGACGTCGCGCGCGACCTCCCCCTCGAGTGCGATCTGGGTCTGCTCGGCCTCGATCACATACGCGGGTGATTTCTGATGAAGCTTGATCTTCACGCCTGGGGTGATGCCGAATGAGACCAGCTTCTGCAGGCGCGGGTAGTCGCGGGTGTTAATGTAGGCGAGGGGGGCCTCTTCGCCGACCTTGAGGGTGTCGAGGGGCACGACGACCGACTCGATCATCGCCCTCGTCTCGCGGCAGCAGGTGCCTTCCGGGATCGTGAGGCCGTGGGGGCAGTTGCGAGGGTGCCCGAGGAGGGTGCAGATGGATTCGGTCAGGCGTGGTGCAATCACGTGCTCGAACTCGCACGCCGTATCCTCGACCTCACGGCCCACAATTCCTAGAATGTCGACCACCAGCCGTTCGGCCAGGCGGTGCCTTCGGATCAGATCGGTGGCTTCGGCCTCGCCGCGCGGCGTGAACTCGGTCTGCCCGTTGCGTCTGGCGATCAGGCCCGCGGCCTCGACTTCGCCCAGGACCTCATCGGTCATCACCACGCGGTCGCATTCAGCAAGGTCGCTGGGCTCCGGCTGGACCCCTTCACGGGCCATCCAGATGGCTTCGAGCACTTCGTCGATCTCTCGTCTGTTCATGATTCCCTCGTAGAGGCTATGTTCCGCGGTCAGAACGGCAAGCCGAGCCTGCGGATAGCGAAATTGAGAACTGTGCCAACCCCGATCGCGTAGGGGGTGATGAATCCTACGACCAGCAGGGCGCGTGCGACGCCATGCTCTTTGACGATCACGAAGAAGTTGGCGATACACGGGACGAAAAGGGTCAGGACGGTCAGGCTGACCAGGATCTGCGGCAGAGTCAGCAGTCCGGACTCCGCCATCGTGAAAAGCCCGGCGGCCCCGTAGTCGCGCCGGAGGAAGCCCATGACAAATACCTCGGCCGTCCTCGCCGGGAGCCCCAACAGCCCCGTTACGACCGGCTCAAACGCCCGCACAATCCCGCTCAGAAGATGCATCTTGTCCAGCGTGAACAGGATGACCGTGCCGGCGAGAAACAGGGGCACCGCCTCCTTGAGAAACCACTTCACGCGCACCCCCGTCTTCAGGAGGATGTTGCGCCACTGGACCATTCGGATCGGCGGGATCTCGAAAATAAAGTCGCTTCTCTTCCCCGGCAGGAATCGCCCCGACAGAGTCCCGACGATGATGATCTGGAGGAGGATCACGGAGAAGAAGAAGACAAGCGCTCCGACGGAGTAGCCGCCCAGCAGCCCGAGGATCACACCCAATTGCGCCGAGCATGGCACTCCCAACGCGAGCAACAGCGTCGTGATCATTCTCTCCTTCCGTGAGCCCAGGATGCGCGTGGTGAGCGTCGCCATCGTGTCGCAGCCGAGACCGAGCACCATCGGAAGGATGGCCTTCCCGTTGAGACCCATCAGGCGGAAAATCCGATCGGAGAGTATGGCCAGCCGTGGCAGATAGCCGCTATCCTCCAGTAGGCCGAAGGCAAGAAAGAAAGTCGTGACAACAGGCAGCACGATGGCGAAAGCGTACGTGAGGCCGACGCTGAACAGCCCATACTTACCGACAACCAGGTCGGTCAGAAACTGGATGCCGACCCACTTCTCCAGGAATGCGGTGAGGAGTGGGGTGAGGTAGCGGCCGAAGATGCCGTCCTCGATGGCATCGACCAGGACCCCGGCGCCGAGGACGCCGACGAAGTAGTACATGCCGGCGAGCACGGCGGCGAGGATCGGGAGCCCCGTGAGAGGCTCGCGCGTCCACCGCCCGGTCAACTCGGCCCACCGGATTCGCGATGGCGCCGACTCGACTCTCATCTGCGGGGCCAGCTTCTCGACGTACGCCATGCGCTCCCTCGAAACGCTCCGCCCGAGTCCCTTGTGGCGGCCGAGGGCTTCGGAGACGAGTCCGTTGAGCCCCAAGCGTCCCGCCAGTGCCCCGGCATCTTCGTACTGCGACCACTCGAGCAGTAGCTGCACCGGCGCGCTCCCGACAGAGCCGCCGTCACCGATCGACGGAGCCTGGAACGGGTTGCGAGGCGTGTGCGGATGGCGAAGGAGTTTGGTGAGCTGCGCAACCCCAGTCCCCTCAGTGGCCACCGTCTTCACGACGTCGATCCCGAAGACATCCGAGATCACCCGCTCCCGGATGTCGATACCGCGAGAGCGTGCTTCGTCGATCAGGTTGAGAACCAGGACTGTCGGCCGCTGCATCTCGCTGAGCTGCGAGAGAACGAAGAGAGTGCGGGTGACGTTCTTGGCATCCGCCACCTGCACGATGATGTCCGGCTTCTCGTCGATGAGGATATCGCGGGTGACCCGTTCATCCTCCGACTGCGGCACCAGACTGTTGATCCCAGGCGTGTCGATGACTTCGTATTCCTCGCCCCCCACCCGCATGGTCCCCCGCGTGACCTCGACTGTCGTGCCGGGGTAGTTGCTCACCGTCACGTAGCGACCGGTGAGGCGCATAAAGAGGAGCGACTTACCGACGTTCGGATTGCCGACTAATGCGATTTTCTTGAAAACTCCGGAAGGGCCCGTCCCGCCCGCATCCGATCCACATTCCATGATGAAGACTCCCAATGATAATGACAACCAGTATCATTTTACACCTCTCGACACGTTTGTCAAATCGCTGGGAATGCAAGTCCACGGCAAACCCCGCCCAACCGCAGATGTCGCCCATGGTCTCGCGGCGATGCGCACGCGAGGCGAAACTCGCCCACGGGGGATCGGACGAAACGGACGAGCCTAGGCTCGTTGCAGGACTGCGCCTGCGAGGAGAGGCCGTGTTGTGGCAGCCGGAAGAGCGGAAGGGGAAAACCGCAGATTGCACAGATTGCGCAGATTTCCCGGAAAACGCATTTCGTGGCCGCGAGTACTCAGCGGTCGGATCTGCGGAATCTGCGAGATCTGCGGTCCTCCGGCTTCGGCCTCGTTTGATCTGACAAGATGTTGGTGGCGGATAGGCGCTAAGGCGCCCAGCCTGGGCTCCTCTCGATCAAGCTCCTACTTCGCGACGACCGTCTGCTCGCGTCGCGCGGGTTTCTCGAGCATCCCAACCTGGACGAGCTGCTCTTCCGGAGATTTCTTCTTCTTCAGAACCATCTCTTCGTAGATGGCCTGCATCTCGGCAGCTTCGCGAGCCAGGCGACGCCGTTCGCGTTCCTCCTCATGGGCCGTCTGCGGCCCGTCGCTCAGGACGCGCGTTCTTGCGGCGTCGGTGGGATTGACCGCGAGGCTGTGAGAGTAGCTCTCGAGCGGGACGCTCTTGTTGGCCGCATAGACCTCATGCCGCCCGTGCTTCCGGTACCACTCGGCGACCGTGGCCGTCTTGTACATATTCTCGATGATGTTTCTCCAGCCGATGCCCGTGTTGTAGGCGCAGAAGGAGATCTCGCCGAGTTGTGTGCCATACGGGATGATGCACATTTCGGTGCGGCGGAAATCGTAGTTGAAGAGATCCTGGAACCACATGCCGGCGACGAAGAGGAAGTTCCATGGATCCTGGCGGCGCTTGAGGGTGTCGTCGAGGGTGCGCTTCGCCGAGACCTCTCCGTAGTTCTTGCCGGTGGCGCCGAGCGACTTGTCGAATTTCTTGAACAGATCGACAAGCGCCAGGCTCTTCGGGGCCTTGAACGGCTGGTAGTTGCGGAGCAGCGCCAGGGCCATCATGAAGTTCGAGAACTTCTTGCTGCGAGCGGCGTCTGTAATCGCCTGCGTGTCCTTGATGAGCTGAGGGATGTTGAGGAATTGCGGCACAGGAGCCAACTCCTTTGTCTCCTTGTTGACCATCAGGGCAGTTCCGACGCCGCAGTTGGGATGGCAGCCGCAGCCGACCTGCCCCCATTCGGCCCCGGGACCGTGCACGAGGTCGGAGAAATCGGAGAAGACGCCGAAGAGCGAGATGGGGAACCAGTCGCGAGTAGGCTCGGTGAGCCCCGTCTGCTTCTTCACGTCCTGGGCGAGGTGCGAGAGCGTGTAGCGCTGGCGCAGCCGGCGTTCGGGAGTGATGTCTTCATCGCGTCCCGTGAACGAGACCGGTTGGAAAGCGATGAAGGCGATCTTCTTCGGGTTGTCGGTCGCGAAGCGGATGATCGGGCCTACCTGGTCATTGTTGACGCCGTTGACGAGCGTGATGACCAGGATGATCTCGATGCCGGCGGCGTGCATATTGTTGATCGCCCGCAGCTTGACGTCGAAGAGATTGCCGATGTGGCGGTGACTGTTGGCGTCATTGCCGATGCCGTCGAACTGTAGATAGGCGTACCGCAGCCCCGCGTCGTAGGCTTTCTGGCAGAACTCGGGGCTCTTGGCGAATTCGATGCCGTTGGTGGCAGCTTGAACGCTGTTGTAACCGAGCTGGCGTGCGTACTTGATGGCCTGCAGAAAGAAAGGGGACATCGTCGGCTCGCCACCCGAGAACTGCACTGACATCTGGCGCCGCGGCTTGATCGTGATGGCGTTATCCAAAACCTGTTTGACGTCGTCCCAAGTGAGCTCGTGCACGAACCCGACCTGGTTGGCATCCATGAAACAGGGATCGCACATCATGTTGCAGCGATTGGTGAGGTCGACGGTGAGAACCGAGCCGCGGCCGTGCTTGATCGTGCTGCTGCCGTGGTTGTGAAGCGTCGCATCGTTGTGAGCGGGGATGTCGCGGCCCGGGAAATTCTTCTCGATCCACCCGAGGAATTTCGAGTCGATCGCCATCAGGTCCTCGAAGTGCCCGTGCTTCGGGCAATCCTTGAGCATCCACACCTGCCCGTCGCGTTCGACGATCGTGGCTTTGATCTCGCCGACCTTTTCGTTGAGCAGCGTGCGCCAGTCCTGGTCGCCGTTGATGATCCGTTCCCGTGCCTGCTTCACGCACGCCGGGCACAGGGAATCGGTCTGTCGCGGGAACCCCAGCTCCGGCTTCGTCTTCTCCCACGATTTCAAGAGCGGCTTGTCCGACCACTTCGGCGTGAAAGCCGGGTTCGGGTTTCGCTTGTTGAAAAACTGGATAGTGTCAAACGCCGCGCCGGCAAGCTTGGCCGCGGTCCAATCCACATATTTAAAGGCTCGAGTCGCGACAGTTCTCGGCATCTCAAACTCCCTTTCTCAATCCAGGCCTCCCGGCATAACAGTTCGCCCGCCGGCAGACACTGCCCATAGCATGTTCGCGTATCATGATGGAGCCGCATCGAACAGGGAAGAATCGAGGTGCGAAATGCGCATAGCTGGTCACGAAGTGGCACTTTCAAGCAGTGAACGGCCCCGTTCCCTCGTGGAGCGTAGAGCGTGGAGCGTAGAGTGTGGAGCGTTCCGCGCCACCCTGAAAGTCCGAGCTGATCCCGCCCTTCCTGCCTTCCGGAGGGGAGACCGGAAGATCTCGCCGGCTCGAAGATGTTGTCTTCGCGTGGAGGCACGCACCTTCCGAGACACTAGCCCCTAACGCGGCGGAGCCGCAACCAAAGAGGTTGCGTCTCCGCCGCGCGTGAGAGCGTGGAGAGTGAGAGCGTTTTTCCGAGCCACCTCGATCGGCCGAGACGACCGCTCCGTTCCTGCATTCCTCCCCTCCTGCTTTCCTGAGAGGAGCTCGGAAGATCTAGCCGCCTCAGATTTTTTGCCATTTTGCGTCAACACTCAACTTCCTAGACACTACATCGTGATGGAATACGTCGAAGGCACGCCCATAGACCGGCACTGCGATCAGGCGAGGCTGCCCACGGCTGAGCGATTGAAACTGTTCCTTGACGTCTGCTCCGCCGTCGACTTCGCTCACCGGAACCTCGTCGTGCACCGTGACATCAAGCCGAGCAACATTCTCGTGACCGGTGACGGAATCCCGAAGCTCCTCGACTTCGGAATTGCGAAGCTGCTCAGCCCGGATCCATTGCTCACTTCCGCCGAGCGAACGGTCACCGCAATGAGGATGATGACGCCGGACTTCGCGAGCCCGGAGCAGGTCCGCGGCGAGGTCGCAACGACGGCCACCGACATCTACTCTCTCGGCGTGCTTCTCTACGTGCTGTTGACGGGACACCGCCCCTATCGTGTCACGAGCGGGGCGCCCGAGGTGATCGCTCGCGTGGTGTGCGAGGAGGAGCCGGAGAAGCCGAGCGCCGTGATCACGCGCGTTGAGATCGAGAAGCGCGGAGACGAGACGATCGAGATTACGCCGGATTCGGTGAGCCGGACGCGGGACGGAGACCTTCATAGGCTGCGCAGAGCACTGCGAGGCGATCTGGACAATATCCTCCTGACGGCCATGCAGAAAGAGCCCGAACGCCGATATGGATCGGTCAGGGCGCTCTCGGACGACATCGGGCGGTACCTCGACGGCGAGCCCGTCCATGCGCACGCCGCCACGTGGAGGTATCTGCTGGAGAAGAAGCTCCGGAAACATCGGCTGGCCGTGGGCGGCATAGCGCTCGCCCGATGCCGCCTGCGCCTTGGGTCTTGCGCTCGTGCGCTTGTACCACGATGAGAAAAAGGAAGTGGACACAATCCGGAGCCAAGAGCTACGCGAAGCTCGGCGAAAGCGTCTTCTAGCGGAATTCCGTGATCCCGCGCTGAAATATCTTCGTGATGGAGAAGGCGCCGGCATCGTGCCACGGGAGTACGTGGAGGGCCTCATTGCTTATCTCGAGAGTCGCTATGACGAATGTATCGAGAAATCCCATGAGGCCATGCAGCGAGCTCCGTGGTTCTATCAGGCAAAGATCCTCGAGGGAGATGTGAATCTGTCTCGAGGTGATCAGAAGCGGGACGCCGGGGATCGAGATGGAGCCCTGATCGAGTATGCGACCGCGGATCAGGCCTATCGTATGGCCGCGAGAATCGGAGAGAGCGACCCGCTCACCTACGCCAGAATCGCGAACGTCTGGAAGATCGCAATGTTCTCGGAGCTTTACGGCAGCGGCAAGGATATGGCCCTGAACAGGCAAAGGGCTCTCGATGCAGCATCAGACGCCCTGAAGGCGGATCCAGACAACGCCGACGTTCATGTTCTCATCTCCAATGTCTGCCGAACGTGGAGCGAATCTGAAGTGCGTGCCGGCAGGAACCCCGAAGAATGGCTCGATCGCTCCTTCGAAAGCGCGCGGACGGCCATTCGCCTAAGACCGCGGAACGCCGCCGCTCACGCCGTCCTCGGCGCGAGCCATCAACTTGCCGCCCAGTTCGCGATCGAACACGGTCAGGACCCGACTCCTGCGTTCACACAGGCCGTTGACGAGCTCGAGCGGGCCCGCAGGCTTGCGCCCACGCACGATTCCGCCATCATGAATCTTGCCAACTGCTATTGGGCTTTGGGCGAGTTCCAACTTTCGCACGGCCAGGATCCACGCCACGCCCTGCAAGCGGGGATCCGCAATCTTGAAAGGGCCATCGAGCTGTTCCCCGGCTTCGCCAACCTCTACAACAACCTGGGCAACTGCCGGCAGGACATCGGAGTCTGGGAAATGGCCCACGGCGCCGATCCGGTGACGTCCTTCGAAGCGGCTGTACAAGCACACACGAAGGCATTGCAGCTTAACCCAAAGCACATCTACGCCGATGGCAACCTCGGGAATGACTACGCTTGTAGAGCCCGATACAAGATGTAACGCGGGCAGGACCCGGAAGAAGATTTCCGGCTGGCCAGAATGCAGTACGATGCCTCGCTCCTCCTGACCCCCGGTGATCCCATCGACCTCCTCAACCTGGGCGACGCGTTGGTGGCCCAGGCGCGGTTCGAGATCTGGACCGGTGCCGATCCGAGCGACACGATCCGGGAGGCCTTGGAGCGTCTCGGCGCAGCGGCGGAATCCAGGCCCGAGTACGGCCTTATCTATACGACGATGTCCGGCGCGTGCCTCATCGGCGCCATGTCCGATCTGGAAAAAAGAGGTTCTCCCCGCGCCTCTCTCGAGAATGCACGGGCTTTCGCCGAGAAGGGCCTGGCCTTGGATGCCACTGCCGGTTCAAGCTTCAGGAGGGTGCATTACCATCATCTCGGCGACTTGGCACCGTGGGCCACGTTTTCTGATCAGGGCTGCCAGAGAAACGAGACTCTGATGTCGTCGGGTAGTGTGGCGATGCGAAGGATGGTGGAGCGAGCCATGGGGAGGGCGGGAATCGAGACAATGGTAGGGGGGATGGATCTCGGGATGGCGCGTGTTTTGTTCTTGGAGGTGTGGTAGCCGAGTGTGGTCTGCAGCGGTGTCGCCAGTAGTCCAGCC
>JACPPM010000152.1 GCA_016191015.1 Acidobacteriota bacterium
GGATCTCCGTCACGGCCCGGCTCCCCGGGGCGCAAGTCCCCCCCGGGCACTCAAAGCGCTGGGGGTGTTCGGCGCTCCCAGGAAGCTGGTCGAGTTACCTATATCGTGGCCCCCATGGCCACGATGTCAAGGGTACAGGGGTCAAAACTTCGTGCGCGAAAGGGGGTCAGTTTTACATGCGGTTTTTTGCACGCTTGCTCCCAGACAAGGCCGCTGCGTAGCGTCGCCCGCCGGGACGGTGAGGGAGGCAGACCGTGCCTGAAGTCCAGGCGGCCCGATTTCAAGCATCATTGCCGGAGGGACACAGCGCAAACAGATCCTGCCGCAAACCGCGACGGCCTTCGACTCCGGGCTCTATCGCGGAGACGGCTTCCTCAGAAACTGCGTGGGGGTGCGCCTCCATGACCCGGCAGGGCTCCCACTCGGCTACGCCTGCCGGCGGCTCGATCCCCATGAAATCCAAATCTACGGCAAGTGGAAACTCCCGTCGAGACTGCCGAAATACCAAATCCTCTACAACCTACACAGAATCGCCCGTGCGGATTCGCGTGGCATCGTCCTGGTCGAGTGCCCCTGGAGCGTGATGCGCATCCATCAGATCGGTCTCTCCGCAGTGGCACTGCTGGGCACCGCTCTCTCTGCTCACCAGCAGAGATTGCTCTACTCCCTCCACCCGCGACGCCTCATCCTCTTCCTCGACGGCGACGATGCCGGCCGTGCGGCCTCCGCCAGGCTCTTCGCAACCCTCCGACCGATCCTGCCGGCCTTCCAGGTCCACCTGCCTCCCAATCTCGACCCCGACGACCTCCCCAACTCTGACCTCGCAGATCTTCTCCACCCTATCCTCGGTCGATGACAACCGCCATGACCTCATCGGCTTCCGCTCGCCGCCGTTCCATCAATCAGCTTGATCGAGTCCCCACCGATCTGCGAGATCATGCTCAGCGGGTCGATGCGTTGTGTGATCACGCCATCGGCATCGAAGTAGTATTTCCACTCCTTGCCCGAGGCATCGCGCTTCACGGTGTAGCCGTCCATGTATTCCAGCGTTTCGCTCTGGCCGCTCTCCATGTATCCTATCACGCGATCCGTCGTGTCGTAGCTGGCCGTGGCGTATGTGACCCCCTGAAACTCCACGCGCTCGAGCAGCAATCGGTCATCGCCGTTGCGGTACTCGTATGTCCAGTATTGTCCGGCCGGGTTCTTCACCGAGCGCAGGTTTCGCTCCTGATCATATTCGTAAAGAATCGAGCGCCCGGTTTGATCGGTGATCGACTGGATTCGCGCCGCACCCTCCCAGGCGATCGTCACCTGCCGGCCACCTGGAGCCTGCACAGAAACGGGGCGTGTCTGACCGCCGATCGATGCATACGTCCAGGTCATCGTGTTGCCGTTCCGGTCTTCGACGCTCGTGATCCAGCCGTCAGGGCCAAAACGCCAGATGTCCCTGTTCAGCATACGCACGCTGATGCTCCCGTCGTCCTCCAGGGTCAGGGCTTCCTGATGACCCACGGGCGGCGTGTAGGTCGAGCCATTCTTCGTGAACCGCACGCGACCAGCATTGGGTTCGCGAAGGAGGACGTACTCGCCGACGGCGTCGATCGTCTGGAAGGCCTGGATGACGAGGCTGTGATGCCAGCCCTTCCCCAGAGGACCGGTGTAGCGTTCACGGCTATTGTAGACGCGCGTGACGACGATTGCCGGGCCGCGCCCCGCCAGCACCAGATCGGTCTGCTCAAAGCGGTAGTTGCCGGTTTTCATGAAGGAGGGCGAGTTGGTCTTCGGCGGGCAATCCACGCAACTCTCGTCTTGACAGGTCTCCGTGTCGCTGCTGGAGGTCGAGCCGTCCACGGGCCCGAGCGACGCGCCACAGCAGGGCCAGATGTTTGGGGCAAAGCTCAGTACGAACAATAGGCTCGCGAGATTTCTCATCGACTCACTCTCCTGCTTCGATCCATGTGGAGGCCACGCAGACCTGGTGCATTACTGGCGTCCGGAGATTCGCGAGACGACTGAGCTGGCGAGTTTGCGCAGGCCACTCAGAGCGGGATCCGTGCGTGGCCGGCTGTCAGCCAAGGCCAAGCTCCGCCACCGGGCACGTAAGAATGACCCCCTTTCCCTCACGAAGAACTGAGTTCGCCGTGGAGACAAGCAGAAGTGTGAAAACCGGCACGCCGCCCGGTGCACGCTTTGACATGTCGTAGTGCATGAAGCAATGATAAGCCATCATCTTAGATCACAATGGGAGAGCCTGTGGAATCCGAAGTAGAGCTGAATACGTACGGCGTTCAACTCGTCATCAAATCCGTCATCATGGCAGCCAGCTTGGTGTCTGCTATCGCCGGGCGCCGGGTCACCAAGGTTCTCGAGTCAGACCAGCCAGAGTTCGTGAAAGAAAACATTGTCCTCCGACGCAAGGTCGCCGAGCTTGAAGGTCTCGTGACGTTCTTCCGCAGTCAGCGGAGGGGCAGCTCCGAGCAGCGGCGTCTGACCGTGAAGGAGAAACTCCTCGTTCTCTGGCACATGAAGGCATTCAACATCCCCAAGCGCCGGGCGAAGGAATACTACGGCATTGCTTCTTCGACCATCTACCGTTGGCTCGACAGTGTCGTTCCTGCGGGTACTTCGGGGAAGGAGCCGGCGAACGCGACCCCGAAAGACGTCGTCGCCTTCGTTTGGAAGATTGCGCAGTCGTCGCCGGGGTTTGGGAAATTGAAGATCGCGCAGGTACTCGCGCTTCTCGGTATCTTCGTTTCCGCGTCCACCGTGCGAAACATCCTCAATCGGCCCGAGCCACGATCGACTCAAACTCATCCGAACGCGCGCGGCGCCAAGGCCAGGTCCCGTCACTCCAAGCCCATCGCC
This sequence comes from Acidobacteriota bacterium, assembly GCA_016191015.1. GTDB lineage: Bacteria > Acidobacteriota > CAIWXX01 > CAIWXX01 > CAIWXX01 > JACPPM01. The sequence goes on from JACPPM010000152.1 coordinate 2,866, forward strand.
GCTCCGCATCCAGATCACACCTGGAGCGGAGATCTCACCGTGGTCAACCTCTGGGCATTCTTCCCCAGGTACGTCTTTCTCGTGATCGATCATTTCTCCCGAAAGGTCGTTGCCGCGGTCCCTCTGAAAACCCCTACAACGCAGTGCGTCATCTCTGTGCTCGAAAGA
>JACPPM010000143.1 GCA_016191015.1 Acidobacteriota bacterium
GCGGGAATCTTTCTCCGCGACCTCTGCGTCTCTGCGGTGAACAGGTTTCTTGCCATTTCGTGTCAACACTCAACTTCTCAGACACTAAGTGGAGTGTGGCGATTCAGATTGCTAGCCCTTTGCCGTTAGCTTTTAGCCTTTAGCTCCGAGCGGCCGAACGGCCGCGAGTTGTGGGGCGGCGTTGTTCCCGGCTGATCGGTGACCGCCTACAGCCGCGATCCCTTCCCGGGCTAACAGCTAAAGGCTAAGGGCTAAAGGCCACGAGACAGTAGGCCGAGGCCATGGGAATGGCGCGCAAACCACTGAGGCATTACGAGACCTGAGAGACAGAGCTTGACAAATGGAAATGGCTGTTCTATATTAATATTCGAATATATGGATAAGAGGAGAGGATGAACAGCACAGGACGGGACCTCTACTACCAGATGCACGCGGAGCTCTGCCAGGTCTTCACCAGCCCCAAGAGGCTCGAGATCATCGATTTGCTTCGCGACGGAGAGAAATCCGTGCAGCAGCTCGTCGACCTGACCGGGATTCCGCAGGCCAACCTTTCGCAGCACCTCGCGGTCCTGCGGCAGCAGAAGATCGTGGTGACCAGGCGAGATGGGACCTGTATCTATTACTCGATCCCGGATCTTCGCATCGCGCAGGCACTGGACCTGGTTCGCGACATGTTGCTCGAACGGCTCAAGGCCGACGGACGCGCTGCCAAGAAGATCGAAGCGGGGCTCGGCCGGTGAGGGATGTTCTTGTGTTTGTCACATGCGTTTATTCGCATATAATGGTTTTAGCATGGAGGGATTGATGGAGACCAAGACAAGACCGAAATCATACTCATACCAGGTGGACGTCGACTGGACGACAGAACGCAAGGGAGTCATCAGCGCGCACGGCAAGCCGGCTGTGGAAGTTGCCACCCCGCCGGAGTTTCGCGGCCATCCTGGGATCTGGTCGCCTGAAGACCTATTCGTTTCGGCCGTGAACGTCTGCACGATGACCACGTTTCTCGCTCTCGCTGCCAGGCGCGAGGTGCGTTTCCTCAGATATCGCTCCCGCGCCCGCGGCCTGCTCGAGATGGTCGACGGTAGGTTCAAGTTCACGCGCGTGACCGTGTACCCTGAGCTGACACTGCCTGGAGGCGCGGACGAGGCCGGCGCGCGCGCGCTGCTGCACGAGGCCGAACACAGCTGCCTGATCGCAAACTCTATCAACGCGACGGTGCAGATGGAGGAGACGATCCTCTTCACGAGCCCGGTGGCGCAATGAGTGCGGCGAGCTTTCTTGCGGTCTTCCTGGCTGCCGCGAGCACGCGCCTCCTGACGGCTGAGCCACTGACGCTTCAAGAGGCGATAGAAACGGCACGCGCAAACAACCCCCAGCTCCTCGAGAGCGCCGCCAGCGCCGCGGCCGCTCAGGAGGCCCACCGCGAGGCCCGCCTCAGCCGCCTGCCCACCTTCGAGCTGCGGGAAGTCGCGCTGCGCACCGATTCCCCCGCCGACACTTTTGGCCTCAAACTCATGCAGGAGAAGTTTTCGTTTCCGGACTTTGTCGCATCCGATCCGAACGCCCCCGAGCCGGTCACGAATTTCGCCACCGAGATCCAGGCCAGCGTCCCGCTGTACACCGGCGGTCGGATCACTGCGGGGATCGGCCAGGCGGCACAGATGGCGAATGCCTCTGTGGCGATGCGTGCGCGCACCGGTGAGGCCGTGGAGTTCATGGTGGCGAGTGCCTACATGAACCTGCTGCTGGCGGATCGCTTCGTCGAGCTGGCTCAGAAGGCTCGTGACACCACGGGGCGGCACGTCGAACAGGCACAGGCATACTTCGACGCCGGAATGATCGTCGAATCGGATCTGCTCCAGGCACGCGTGCAGATGGCACGCATGGAGGAAGCCCTGATCAGTGCGCGCAACAACGCGCGTCTCGCTCGCGCGGGGCTCAACCGAGCGATGGGAGTCGATCAGTCGCGCGCGTACGATCTGGACCCGTCTCTGCCGGAGGCGGCCCTGGATTGGAAAAACCTCGATGATGCGATCTCCGCCGCCAGCGATCGGCGTCAGGACCTGCGGGCTGTGGCGGCCAAGGTAAACGCGGCCTCGCTTGCGATCACCCGCGCGCGCGGCGAGTACCTTCCCGAGGTGGCGCTCGTCGGAAAGATCGCCATCAACGACGACCGGGTCTTCGGTGGCAACGGCAGGAGTTACACAGTCATGGCACTCGCTCGCTGGAATTTCTGGAACTGGGGGCAGACGCAGGCCCGCGTGGCTCGCAGTCGCAGCGAACACGTGGCGGCCCTCGAAGCCCAGCGCGGGTACAGGCAGCAGGTTGAGTTCGAGGTGCGGGAGGCCTGGCAGGCAGTGGAGGATGCACGGGCACGGTCACAGGTCGCTTCGGCCGCAGTCGCGTCCGCAGAAAAAGCGCTGGCAATCCTCGATGCCCGCTTCGAACAGGGCGTGACCAAGGTCACGGACCTGCTCGACGCCGAGACGATGCTGAATGAAGCGCGGGCGCGCGCGTTGCAGGCAGGATTCGATTCTGAGCGATCGATGCGTGCCCTGGGTTTCGCGACCGGCCAGCCGAACGCGGCCAGCCACGGGAGTGAGGAGAGATGACAATGAGAGCAGCAACGATGGTAGTCGTGAGCGGTCTGGTGGCGCTCGGCGCGTGTGCGCGGCACGAGGTCCCGATCGAAAGGAAGACACCGGTCAGGGTGAAGAGTGTAGCGGTCATGATGGCTGAGGAGCCGTGGGAAGTGGTTGCCGTCGGGTCGCTCCGCAGCACACGTGAGGCCGTTGTATCCGGCAAAGCGATGGGGACGATCACCGAGATTCGGAAGGCCGCCGGCGATCGCGTGACCCGCGGCGAGGTGGTTGTCGTTGTGGACAGCCGCGATGTGGCGGGGCAGATTCAGCAGGCGACGGGGGCGCTGGCGCAGGCGCGCGCCGCGGCGGCGATTGCCGAGACGAATTTCAAGCGATTCGAGCAGTTGCAGGGGAAGGGGGCAGCCTCCCAGCTCGAGCTCGACCAGGCACGCTACCAGTTCGACACCGCGCGAGGAGCGGTGACACAGGCCGAGGGAGCGCTCGCGACGGCGACGTCGTATCAGAGCTACGCTGAGATCCCCGCGCCGTTCGACGGACGCATCGTCGACAGGATGTGCGAAGTCGGGGATATGGCATCACCCGGCCGCCCTCTGCTCAAGATAGAAGACGAAACGCGCCTGCGACTCGATGTCACCCTCGCCGAGAACGATCTGCAGGCGGCCCGCATCGGGGCGGCCGTGCGGGTTCACGTCCCGTCGATCGGCGATCGCGTGCTCGAGGGCAAGGTTGGCGAGATCGTCCCGGCCGCAGACACTGCGACCCACTCGTTTCTGGTGAAGATCGATATTGCGAGCGACCCGATGTTGCGCTCGGGCCAGTACGGCCAGGCGGTCTTCACCGCCGGTACGCGACATGTTTTGAGAGTGCCGAAATCCGCCGTGCGGACGCGCGGCGGGCTCACGGGTGTCTACGTGATCGAAGGCGATCACGCCACGTTCCGACTCATCACGGTCTCGGATTCGGGCGGTGAGAGTGTCGAAGCTCTATCGGGCCTTTCCGAGGGCGACCGCTTCGTGATCTCGTCCTCGGGTGAGATCGCCGAAGGAGTGCCGATCGAGGAGGAATCATGACGGATCGGCTCGAACAGGAAACCAAGTCGATGAAGACCTACCGCCGCGAGCTCGGGGCTTCGGGGCGCGTGGCCCGGGCCTTCATCGATTCGAAGCTGACGCCGCTCCTCGTGATCGCAGCTCTCGCGATGGGCGTGTTTGCGGTCATGATCACGCCGCGCGAGGAAGAGCCGCAAATCAAGGTGCCGATGATCGACGTGTTGGTACCCTTCCCGGGAGCATCGGCTCGCGAGGTGGAGGAGCGCGTCACGACACCGCTCGAGAAGCTCATCTGGGAGATCCCCGGTGTCGAGTACGTCTACACGACGTCGAGCCCGAGCTTCTCGATGGCAGTCGTGCGATTCTATGTCGGTGAAGATCCCGAGCAGAGCTTGGTCAAGTTGTACACGAAGATCATGGCTCATCCCGAAAAGGTGCCGCCCGGTGCCGGGCCGGCGGTCGTAAAGCCCAAATCGATCGACGACGTGCCGATCGTCGGGTTGACGGTCTGGAGCGGCAGCTACGACAGCTACGCATTGCGGAAGGTGGCTGAGGAGATGGCGCTCGAGATCAAGAAGATCCCGAACATCTCGGAGGTCTCGATCATCGGAGGCGAATCCCGCCAGATCAGCGTGATCCTCGATCCTGAAAGGCTGCGCGGATATGGAGTCAGCGCGCTGCAGATCGCGCAGACCCTGAAGCAGGCCAACTGGAACCTACCGGCCGGATCGCTCTCCGACGGAAATCGTGAGGTGCTCCTGTCGGCCGGCAGCTTTCTGAAGACGGCCGATGATGTGCGCGCGGTCGTCGTCGGCGTTCGCAACGGCAGGCCGCTGCGTCTGGGCGAGGTGGCGGAGGTGAGGGATGGAGCGGGCGAGCGGAGCACGTATGTTCTGTTTGGCGCGGGTCCGCGGGCGGCGTCGAAGGCGATCGACGGCAGCCCCGCCGACGCGCCGGCAGTTACGATCGCCGTCGCAAAGAAGCGCGGCTCGAATGCGGTCACGCTCGCGCGCCAGATCGAACATGCGGTCGGGGAGATGAAAAGGACGCTCCTGCCCGGCGGAGTCGCCGTCACGGTCTCGCGGGATTATGGAGAGACGGCTGAGGAGAAGTCGAACGAGCTGATCAGCCACATGCTGATCGCCACCGCGGCGGTGGTCCTGCTGATGTTCTTCGCTCTCGGGCGGCGCGAAGCGCTCGTCGTGGCCGTGGCCGTCCCGGTCACGCTTGCCATGACGCTCGCCACCAGCGCCCTCTTCGGGTACACCCTCAATCGCGTCACCCTTTTCGCTCTGATCTTCGCCATCGGCATCCTCGTCGATGACGCGATCGTGGTCGTGGAAAACATCCACCGCCACTTCCAGCTCGGGTGGACCTCACCGCTCCGGGCGGCCGTGTACGCAACCGACGAGGTGGGCAACCCGACGATCCTCGCGACGTTCACCGTCATTGCGGCGTTGCTGCCGCTTGCGTTCGTCTCGGGGCTGATGGGACCATACATGCGCCCGATTCCGATCAATGCGTCGGCTGCGATGTTCTTCTCGCTGCTCGTGGCCTTCATCATCACGCCGTACATCACTCTGCGCTTGCTCGGGGGGATGAAGCACGAGGCGAAGCCGGCGAGCGGCCCCGAGGCCGAAACGCCGGCCGAGGGCCGGATCGAGCGTCTGTACGGGGCCGTCATGCGGCCGCTGATCCAGCGCGGCCGGTTGCGCGCTGCGGTGCTCGGTGGCGTCGCTCTGATTCTCCTGGCCTCGATCTCCCTCTTCTACTTCCGCGGAGTGCGGGTGAAGATGCTGCCGTACGACAACAAGAGCGAGCTTCAGGTGATCGTCGATATGCCGGAAGGGACGACACTCGAACAGACGGCGGCGGCCACGAGGGCGCTCGCGGCGGTTGTGCGCGGAGAACCCGAGGTCACGGACTATCAGGTCTACATGGGCACGGCCGGGCCGATCAACTTCAACGGTCTCGTGCGCCACTATTTCATGCGCCAGGGCGCGAACGTTGCCGACATCCAGGTGAATCTGGTGGGGAAGGGCGAGCGCTCACAGCAGAGCCACGATATTGCGAAGCGGGTGCGCGAGCATCTCGCGCCCGTCGCAGCGCGATACGGAGCTCGCATGAAGGTGGCCGAGGTGCCGCCGGGTCCGCCGGTGCTCGCGACAATGGTCGCTGAAGTGTACGGGCCGGATATCGAGAGACAGGTGGAGGTTGCCTCTGAGATCAAGCGGATCTTCGAAAGAACTCCGGGAATCGCGGACGTGGACTGGTATGTCGAGGATGCCCAACCCAAGCTGGATTTTCGCGTCGACGCCGAGAAAGCGGCGCTTTCAGGGATCACGACCGAGATGATCGCGCAGGAGCTGCGGATTGCGGGGGCCGGGGCCGCGGTGGGGTTGCTCCACAGCGAGCCGGACCGCGAGCCAGTCCCGATCGTCCTCCAGATCCCGCGCAGCGACCGCCGTTCACTCGGCGATCTGGCCGGGGTCTCGCTGCACACTCCTGAGGGGCGGATGGTAGCGCTATCCGAGCTGGTCGCAGTACGGGAGATCACCGAAGATCGGTCGATTTATCACAAGAACCTGCGACGGGTTGTCTACGTGATCGGCGAAGTGGCGGGACTCGAAGAGAGCCCCGTCTACGGGATCCTGAACATGCAAGAGCAGATCGCGTCAATGAAGCTCCCTGAAGGGTACGCGCTCGAGCAGCATTACGCGGCGCAGCCGGAGTCGGAAGAGCGGCTCAGCATGAAGTGGGATGGTGAATGGCAGATCACTTACGAGGTCTTCCGCGACATGGGGATCGCGTTCGCCGCAGTGATGGTGCTGGTCTACATTCTGGTCGTGGCGTGGTTCCGGAGCTTCATCACACCGTTCATCATCATGGCGCCGATCCCACTGACGCTCGTGGGCATTCTGCCCGGACACTGGATGACCGGCATGTTCTTCACGGCGACGTCGATGATCGGGTTCATCGCGCTGGCGGGGATCATCGTGCGTAACTCGATTCTGCTGGTTGACTTCATCAATCTCGAGTTGGAAGGCGGCTCGCCTCTCGAACAGGCCGTGCTGAAAGCCGGCGCGGTGCGGTTCCGCCCGATCGTCCTGACCGCGGCGGCGCTGGTCGTAGGCGGGCTCGTGATCGTCCTCGATCCGATCTTCCAGGGGCTGGCTGTGTCACTGATCTTCGGTGTCATCGTTGCGACGGCGCTGACCCTCGTCGTCATCCCGCTGCTCTATTACATGTATCTCAAGGCCGCCGGCGGGCGGAGAACGTGACGGCAACAAACGGAAACACGAAGGAGGACATATGAACGTGAATGAGTGGCTGCGAGCGATCGCAGGATTGTTCGTGATGGCATCGGTGGCGCTCGGGTACTACGTCCACCCGGGTTTCTTCCTTTTCACGGGTTTCGTGGGTCTGAACCTATTCCAGTCCGCGTTTTCCAGGTGGTGCCCCATGATGAGCATCCTGCGGATGTTGGGGGTGCGAGAGTGATGCCATGCAGATGCTGATGATTATCGTGGAGAGCGAGTACAAGGAAAAGGTGGAGGCGGCGCTGACCGACCGCCGGGTACTCGGCTACACCGAGATCCCGACCGTCTACGGCATGGGCCAGACCGGTCTGCGGCTCGGTTCGCGCGCCTTCCCCCAGACCTCCTCGATCATCTTCACGATCGTCGAGAAGGACAAGGTCGATGAGCTCTTGGCCGCGATCGACTCGTCGTGCGCTGATTGCCGCAAGGCCATGCGCATGATCGTCTGGAATGTCGACAGGATGATGTAGCCTACTGATTCCGATTTCGGTGCAATCGTCCACATGTCCTGAGATTCGGAGTAGACGCACACGGGCATGAGCGCATCGTCATCCTGAGGAGCCGGGCGACGCCCGGTGACGAAGGATCTCCTCCATAGGCTACGGGTCTTGCAGGAGATCCTTCGGCCGGCTGCGCCGAGCCTCAGGATGACATGTTGGCTCTACTGCGGCCAAGTGTACTCCGAATCTCAGCATGTTCCCAATTGTTGACAGGACCCCGATTCCGCTTGCCTGGCCTGCGATGTGACGGGTATTGCTCGCAGGCATGTCAACATCCGTTGACGCTGGCTGTTCAGGCATTGCGCTGGGTTTTGAAGGAGATGCGCCCGGGGCGGCGGTGGCCCCGATATTGCCTCCACTTCGAATCGTGGCCACTTCGCGACCGGAAACCCGTAAGCCCTCGGTCTACAAACTGGAGACACCGTCAAATTGATCGACGTCATGGGCGAGTGCCCACACTGCTAGTTATCAGAAGATACGGATCGCCTATCCCTGGCATCCGCTGGCGGGACGGGAAATCGACGTTCTGACCCGTTCGCAAGATCGGGGTGGCGGCTACTTCCTCTGCGTTCATCCTGACACCGGCGAGACGTTTCGAGTTCCATCCTGGATGGCGCACGCCGAGGAGTGTGCGCGTGCGGCGCTGGCCGCGTCGCCTGTGTTGTCGATTCGTGCGCCGCGGGAGCTTGCGTCCTTGCTGAAGGCCGTGAGAGGAAGATCGTATAGCACGCGAGGAGGCAACTGTGAAAGCAACGCGCCCGTCACGAGTGGTCCAAATGGAGCTGTTCTCGAAGCAGGATCCCCGCTGGATCGACCTGCCACGATCGACCCGGGAGGAGGTGAAGGGTCTTCTGAGAAGGCTGCTTCGCGAGGCAGCCATTGTGAGGTGGAATTCGCAGAGGAGGAGCATCGGTGATGAACGAAAGAATCTCGCCTGAGCATCTGAAGAGGACCGCGCTCGTCTACGTGCGGCAGTCGAGCACACACCAGGTTCTCCACCACCGCGAGAGTCTTCTCTCTCAACGATCGCTGAGTGAGCGGGCTCGCGATCTCGGATGGGAGAAGGTGGAGGTCATCGACGAGGATCTTGGCGTGAGCGGGACAGGTGTGGCCAGGAGGATGGGGTTTGAAACAGTAGTAGCACGGGTTTGCCGAGAAGAAGTTGGGGTTGTCTTTGCGTGGGACGCCTCTCGGCTGGCGCGGAAAAACCGGGACTGGCATCACCTCCTTTTTCTCTGTGCCCACACGCGGACTCTGATCGCGGATCAGGAGGGTGTCTATGATCCTGCGGTGACCAACGACCGGTTGTTCTTGGGACTGAAGGGTGCACCGGGCGAATTCGAATTGACGACGTTTCATCAGCGGTCACGGCAGGCGATCCTGCAGAAGGCGTCGCGCGGTGAGCTTGCAATGCCCGTGGCCGCCGGCTACGTCCAGGGGGCAGAGGGTCGTCTGGAGAAGCATCCGGACCAACGGGTACGGAACGCCATCGAACGCGTGTTTGCACTTTTTCGGGAGCTGGGAAGCGTACGTCAAACCGCCGTGCGGCTTTGCGAGGAACGGATGCACTTGCCCCGCACCGGCTCAGGGGGCCAGGGCGGCCAGGTCTCGTGGTGGCGCGAAGCGAGCTACGAAGCCGTGCGCGACATTCTGGTGAATCCTCTCTACGCAGGAGCCTATGCCTATGGCCGGACGCGAAGCTCCGTGCGAATGGTCGAAGGGGAACCACGGAGGATCTCCAAGGTGATCCGGGACCCTGCTCAATGGAGAGTCTTGATCCGGGATCATCATGAGTGCTACATCACATGGGAGGAGTACGAGAGGAACCAGAAAGTGATGCAGGAGAGCTCCGACCGTTTCGGTGAGACCGTACGGGGCAGCGTTAGGCGGGGGCCGGCACTGCTCACCGGGTTGCTCCGTTGCGGACGATGTGGCGGGCGGCTCCAGGTAGGGTATGGAAAGTCAGGACCGGGATCTGCTCACTACCTGTGCCGAGGCAACACCGGAAGCGGACTTGGAGCGAAGTGCCAATACGTTGGCGGGTGGACGTTGCAGGTAGAGCCGTCGAGAGAGAGCTGGTGAGAGTCCTACAACCCGGGGCCATTGAGGCAGCACTGACATGGCGATCAAGAAACGAATCGTAGGATGCCTCATCCAGGAGATCGTTGTCACACGGGATGAAAAGGACCGCACGGTTCGCGCCATCATCCACTGGACTGGGGGCGTTCACACCGAGCTGACCGTCCCGCTCTTCCGACCCGGCGAATCGCGAAGGCAGACGACCCGGGAGGCGTCCGAGATCA
>JACPPM010000146.1 GCA_016191015.1 Acidobacteriota bacterium
CATCGTGCCCTTTCCTCGCAAGGTAGTAGGCGGCCGTGAGGCCTGCGGGACCGCTGCCGATGACCGCGACCTTCTTTCCTGTGGGCGACCGCCTTTCGAGCGCCGGACGCACTTCGTTGCCGTCCTCGCCCACGACAAATCGCTTCGAGCGGCAGATAGAGATCGGCTCGTTGATCTCGCCGCGACGACAGACCTCCTCGCACGGATGGAAACAGACGTAGCTGGCTGCAAAGGCCAGCGGGACCTTTTCTCTGATGACGCGCGCGGCCTTCGCCGGCTCGCCGCGAGCGATGTGCCGAAGCAGGCGCGGGATGTCGACACCAGCCGGGCATGCATTCCTGCACGGTACGAGAGCGCGCTCGCGTTCAGTACCCACCGAGTGCCTTTTGTCCAGCAAGGCACCGGTTGGGCATACTTCAACGCATGCGCCGCAGAAGCGGCAATGGCTCTCGGCCCGCCCCGGCGCGACCGACGTACCGACGACGGGCCGGCCGCCGGTCATGACAAAGGCGAGGGCTCCCACGCCGCGCAGGTCGCGACAGGCCCGCACGCACCTCAGGCACGAGACGCACAGCTCGGGGCGCCAGGCGAAAAGCGGCTCCTCCGACAGCACCGGCAGTCCTCGCGGCCGATAGCGTGAGACCGAGGGCGGCACTCCGATAAACCGCGACACCTTTTCGAGCTCGCACGAGCCGAAAAGCTCACAGCAGCGCTCCTCGACTTGGACGTTCGACGAACACTGGGTCCGAGGGCACCCTTCGGACTGCGCGCAGGTCAGGCACGCGTGCGGGTGGTTGGAGAGAAGCTCCGCGAGTCTCTGCTTCCGGTACGACACAACCTCCGGCGACGTCGTCGAGATGGTCATGCCATCGGCGATCTCGCTCGCGCAGGCTCGGACTAGCTCCCCATCCACCTCGACAGCGCACAAGCCGCACCCGTCCCAGTGCGCACCGCCTCCATCGCCATCGATGCGTTCGGCAGCGCGGAAGACGAATGCTTCGGACGCCGAATGTCGCACGGGCGGCAGGGCGGGATGCGAGCACAGCGAGGGAATGTAGACGCCGAGACTCCGCGCTGCCTCCAGGACGCTCGCTCGATCCTGGAGGACGTATTCGTTACGATTGATCTTGACGCGGAGCATGACGCCGAGCTACCCGGATGGAAGCTCTCACCATGAATGCTCGATCGCACGTGTTTCGCATGATTTCACGCAGGCCATGCCTGCCTTGTCGTAGCCCGATGCGGGCTTGCACGGACCGCAGGAATACTTGAGCTTCTTCGAGTGCTCTTTCGTCACGGCCGCGATCGGATTCTCCGCGTCGATGTCGTATTGGTTCTCGACGAGCTCGAAGACACCGGCCGGGCAGGCCGGAACACAGGCCCCGCAGCCGTCGCACTTGTCCGTATCCACGACGATGAAAAACTCGCCCGATCCGTCCTTGTAACCATAGTTTGCCAGCATGGCCTCCGCCTCGGTCTCCGAGAAGACCTCTATGATCGCCCTTTCTTTTCGTGGAGCGCCTTCGCGAAGAGCGCCGCCCCGATCGCGCCGGCGATCTGGGAGTCCATCGTGGTCGTGAGCGGTTGGATGTTGAGCTCCTTCGCGAGCCTGTTCACGACTCCCGGATTCTTAGCGATCCCGCCCGTAATAGCGAACTCCTTGATCACGCCGATCCGTTCGAGCAGCGTGCCGACCCTGTGCGCCATGGCCGAACAGTAGGCGGCGAGCACCCTCTCCTTCGCCCATCCCTGGCGGAGGAGGCCCGAGGCCTCGCTCTTTGCAAACACTACGCACGTAGAAGAAACAGGAGGAGGCTCGGTCTCCACCTTCAGGCTGAGCTGCCCGACCTCGGTGATGTGGACGCCCAAGAGATCCGCGAAGACTTCCATGCCGCGCCCTGTGCCCGCCGCGCACTTGTCGTTCATCAGGAAGGAGACGACCTTCCCCTTCTCGTCGCACTGGATGGCCTTGCAGTCCTGCCCGCCCATGTCGAGGATCGTCCGGACGCTCGGGCCGTACATGAAATTCCCCCCGCGCGCGTGACATGCAATCTCGGTAATGGCCTTCGTCGCGAAGGGCACATTGACGCGCCCGTAGCCGGTCCCCACCGTCGCGTGGAGCTTGTCGATCGTCAGACCGGTCCCATCGAGTGCCCAGGCCATCGCCTGATTGGCGCTCTCCGGCGAATCGCTCCCGGTGCGCATGTTCGAGTAACAGTAGAGCTTTCCGTCAACCATGACGACTGCCTGCGTCGAAACGCTCCCGACGTCGACGCCTCCCGAAATCACCCCCCCGTTCCGCCAGTCGATATCGGGGCTGGTCCACCGCGACTCCGTCCATCGCCAATACTCCGTCCGTGCGGTCTCGACTGCCATTCTGTCGTTCCTCCCTCTAGCGAGCTTTACTGATCGGTCGCCACGACGGCCGCGCCGATGGCACCGACGAATTCCGGATCGGTATGCAGGATGATCTCGATGCCCAGCTCGTCCCTGAGTGACTTGACGAACCCGACGTTCCTGGAGACCCCACCGATCAGCGCGACTTTTTCCTCGATCCCAACTCGGCGCGCCATCGATGCGATGCGGTCGGCGATGGCGTCGTGGATGGCGCGGGCCATGTCGGGTTTCGGCGTCTTCCGATGGACGAGGCTCACCACTTCGCTCTCCGCGAACACGGTGCACTGTGCGTTCATCGGGATGGCCTGCGTGCTCGCAAGCGAAAGCGCCCCGAGCTCCTCGAGGGGCACCTCGAGTGCGCGCGCCATCGCCTCGGTAAATGCCCCTGCGCCGGCGGCGCACTTTTCGTTGATGGCGAAGTCCACAACTTTGCCCCGCGCGTCGAGTCTGATCGCGCGGCCCTCTTCGGCGCCGACGTCGATCACCGTGCGCACCTCGGGGTAAAGCTGGTGGATGCCACGGGCGTCGGCCCCGACCTCAGTCACGACGTCATTGGTAAAGCGCGGCTCGTTCTTCCCGGCCCCCGTCGAGACGATCTTTGAGACGTCGGTGCGGGCAATACCCGCTTCCTTCAGCGCCGCGTCGAAGGCTTTTTCGGCCCCTGAAGCGGCGTCCATGCCGGCTGGCACGGATGCCTTCCCGGCGACCCGGCCATCCATCAGTATGACAGCTCGGACGTTCTTGGCCCCACAATCAATGCCTGCAGTAATCATGATGACTCCTCTTTTCCGGCCTCACGGCGTGGCGAATTCCCTCTTCAGTCCCAGCGTCTCCATGAAGGCATCGATGCGGGCCTTGGTGCGAGGCTCGTCGAATTCGCGCTCGTCGCCCATGTTGCCTTCGAAGATCATCACCGGGTAGCCGGCCTTCTGGAGCTCCAGGCGGTTCTCGGCGATGCCCACGGTGAGCCCCTCGCAGCCGCGGTTGTAGTGGAGCATGACGCCGTCGAGCTTCCAGTCGCGCGCGATCTTGACCATCATCGCGCTCTTGAGCTTCGGATGATAGAAATGCTGCCATTCCGGCTTATTGAGCTCGTATCTCACGTACTCCGCCAGCATAGCCTCGCGTCCCTCCGGGATGGCGTCGACGGATGCGGGGATCGTGCGCGCTCCCCATGAGCCGTCCGCTTTGATCTCCCACTGGCCGATCAGGCCGAAGGTGTACAGAGACCCCACGGACACGCATCCGAATTCTTCCAGATACCGGAAGACCTTCAGAAACGCCCAGGGGGGTTGCGTGTCGCTCATCACGCGCACCCTCTCGGTGGGCACGGCGGCGATGCCGCGAGCGACCCGATCCTTCACCTCGCCCAGGAGCTCCTCATAGAAATCCGCGCACCACTGGCTCGCTTTTCCCAGCGTGCCGTGGACGTAGAGCGAGTACATGGACTTCTCGTCGAGCGGCGCGGGGACCGTCCTCTGGAGCTCGCAGATGCTTGCCCACGTGGAGGTCGATCGGAAGTGGTTGAAGATCGCCTTGCGGAGAAGCTCATCCTGGAATCGGCGGCCGGTCACCTTCTCCATCCACTCGATCGCGTCCAGGCACTGGCCGACAACGTACTCGACCGCGTGCCCCGGGATGGGAATATATCGAAAATCTCCATTCTCACACTCGATGGCCGGACCCGTGGCAACGTCGACGCAGAACATCGGGATCTCGCCTTCGAGGTCCTTGACGACCTGGTACCATTTCGCGTGGGAGCAGCAGATGTGATCCTGAAAGATGAAGTCCGGTTCCGGCCACGTTTTCGAGAACTCCGGGAATGCGTATTCATTGAGAATGATTCCACCCCAGTAATTCCGCATGTAGGAACAGAGGTCCCTCGCAAAACCGGCTCTCTCGCTCGCTTCCAGGCACCGGAGCGACATGGCCTTGTTGAACGCAATCGAGGCTGAGTACGGCTCGGATGTGAGGCTCCAGACGTCCTCACCCAGGCCGCGCGGGAGCGCATCGAGCGTCCACGCGCCACCGGCCCAGCGGATCCCGCCCCTCTCGTGCGCCTTCGCGTAGTTCTCGTAGAACTTCAGCCTCAGCTCCTTGGCCTTGTTCCACAGCTTCAGCGGCTCGGTTCTGTATCTCTCTGCCATCGATGCTTTCTCCTTTCGTAACTACTCAGGTAGTGCGCAACAGGGGCCATTCCTATCACCGCAGAGACGCGGAGGACGCGGAGATGTCCTTGTAGTTTAGAACCAGGCGTTTGAATCCATCCTTGAGAACCGGCACGTTGAAATTGAGCAGCAAGCCGAGAGTCCATCCGCCGAGCTTCAAATACGTCAGTAATTGCGCTTCGTGAATCGGCTGAAGCGCGTCAACGGCCTTGAGCTCAACCACCACAAACTTCCCGACAAGGAAATCCAGCCGATACCCGCTGTCAAGCTTGACGCCTTTGTAGTTCACAGGCAGGGGAACTTGACGCTCGAATTCGAGGCCGTGCAGTCGCAATTCATGGGCGAGACATTCTTCGTAAGCGGATTCCAGCAGGCCCGGCCCAATCGTTCTGTGAACCTCTATGGCTGCCCCGATGATCCTTTCAGTCAATTCCTTCATTTCTTCCCTACTCCGCGTTCTCTGCGTCTCTGCGGTGAATCTCACCTCAGTGTATAGCCCACCTGAGTAGTCACCTCCTTTCAACTATCAGAAGAGGTCGTCCCCGGCGAACATCTCGAGGAAAGCCTCGACGCGGATCTTGAACTGGCCAACCGGCACCGTGACGTCGAGCTCGAGGAAGAGCACTTTCACCTCGGCGCTTTCCAGCGCTTTTCGAATCGCGGGAATGTCGATCTCGTGTGGGTCGCAGAATTTCTGCTGGATTATGATGGCACCGGCAACGTCCCACTCCTTTGCGAACTGCACGATCCGTTCGATGCGCCGTCTGGCCGGCCAGTCCTTGGTAGGGCAGGGGAGGCGGCGCACGTATCGTTCGGCGATCTGTGTCAGCGGGTCTCCGCCGTTCGCATCAACCTTGTCCCAGAAATAGCGGCTGCCCGTGCAGTGATCGTCCTGGACGATCGTCGCCCCGGCGCTCTCGACCATGTCGACAAACGCGACATCGTCGTTCTCGGAGCCGAGGATCATGAGTCGCCTGGTTCCGCTTCGACCTGCCGAACGCCCTTCCAGCACGCGCACCACGTCCTCGGTGACTTGCGTGTGCTCGGCCTTGTCCACCATCTGGCTCGACACGACCATGTACATCGCTTCGAGGCCGCTCATCGGCACATCCTCACGCTTCCTCGTTTCGTAGGCCGTTCTGAGCAGCTCGCGGTTTCGGTCCACGATCTGGATGCCGCGCCGCAGGTCGGCATCGCCGATTGTCGTGCCGGTCCAGTCTTCGACCCTCTTGCGGAACGTCTCGAGCTCCGCGCGCAGGAACGGCACAGCGTGACGGCTCTGGACGTGGTGCGGCATCGGGAGGTAATAGCTGAACTGCGTCGGGATGTGGAGATCCCAGGAGGTGTAGGCCTGGCGCAGATGCAGGCAGCTCTGCGAAATCATGATCCCGTCGAGATAGTGAAACCGTCCGAGAAGTCCTTGTGCCAGGCAATCGCGGCAGAACGGACAGAACATCGCGAAAATGTGCGGCTCCGTCACACTCTGCGGCTCATGGCTTCCCAATATGCGGACCGGAAGCACCCCTGCGGCGTAGAGGATTTCCTCCGGGACGTAGGTGCAGAAGTAGCCGAGCACCTTCCCGCCGGTTTTCTTCTTCCACTGTACGGCGTATTCGTGGCGTGCCTCGTACCATTCCTTGTACTTCTCGATCATGCCCTGTAGCTCCTTTGCTCTAACGCCGTTACGCGGAGACGAACCGGAGATATGAGTCTGTGCGCCTTGTCGAAAGAAATCGGACGAAGCCCGCCGATCGCACGGCGGGCCTCTGCGCGACTCGCTATTCCTTCACTTCGGTAACGATGTTGTCGTTCCCGTTGTCGGTGACTCGGGGTGCGGTGGCGTTCTGGTCGGACCACCACTTCACGGCCGTGCGGCTGCCATTGATGACAACGTCGCCGATTTGTGCCTTGATGGATATGCGGCTGCCGTTGCCGTTGACGGTGAGCGTGGAGCAGGTGCCCAGCAGGGTGATCGTGTTGTCGTTGCCGTTCAGGACGACAACGGTGCCGCTGCAGTCGTACGTCTTGAATTGGCCATTCCCGTTGATCACGAGGGTGGCGCCGGCCTTGATCGCGTTCGCCGTGGAGACAGGCTTCTCGGCGCTGACGGTGCTTTTCGTCGACGTCGCTGTAGTCATTGACGTGGATGATGTCGCTGAAGAACCGGACACGCCCTTCAAATCGAGCGCGATTGAGGTCAGAGGCCCAAGCGACTGCACTGCCAGGTCGAGCTCCATCCCCTCCTTGGTCGCCTCAATGCCCGTCATCGACTCGACGTCCGTAGTGGCAGTGCCGACTGCCTTCAACTTCCATCCCCGCTCCTGCAAGCCAACTTTGATGGAAGTCAGGATGCCCGACGCTGACCCCGTGATCGTATAGACGTTCTCTAGATGAGCAGTCTTCTCCTGAGAGACCGACAACGTGACGCCTTCCAGCTCGGATATCCAGGCGACTTCCGACTTCAAAGAGCCGGCGAACAAAGGGGCGGCGGCTACGGCCGCCAGTAGCAACAGACCGTACACGGGAAACGCGCGACGCAGTACCATGAGTAATCCTCCTCGGGCTTGACTATGAGACCGGCCAGATCTCTCGCGTGCATGGACTGTTCCCGCCATGCGCCTCATCTATACATGCCAGCGAGAGTGCGGCCCATCGGCGGATCTTAGGATTGCACCGACGGCATGTCAAGCGAATTGACACCACCCCAAGGCTACGGCAAAGTCCCGGAAACCGCAGATTTCACAGATTGACTCGCAGATGTCGCCGATTGCTTCGCGCCGACCCGAGAGTGAGGAGCAAGTTGCTCGTCGGTTGAATGCTGGAAGAATCTGCGTAATCTGCGC
>JACPPM010000151.1 GCA_016191015.1 Acidobacteriota bacterium
CTCTCAGGAAAGCAGGAGGGGAGGAATGCAGGAACGGAGCGGTCGTCTCGGCCGATCGAGGTGGCTCGGAAGAACGCTCTCACCCCTTCGCTTCGCTCAAGGGCTCCGGCTCCACGCTCCAGGCCCGCGAAACGGGCCGGACGCTGTCACGCGCGGCGGAGACGCAACCTTTTTGGTTGCGGCTCTGCCGCGTTAGGCCCTTCCCCGTTCCCGCTCCCGTTCCCATCAGCATTTGCCGGAGCCACGCTTGGGTCCTCAGGAGGATGCTTTCACGATCCGATCCATCAGGTGAGTGTATCGGAGGCGAGGCTTGTTGTTATGAATTCCGTAGCGGAGCGCCTTCTCGGAGCCGATGACGATCAGCAGTTTCTTGGCGCGGCTGACGGCGGTGTAGAGGAGGTTGCGATCGAGCATGATGTAGTGGGCCATCAGGAGCGGCATGATCACCGCCTCGAACTCGCTCCCCTGCGACTTGTGGACCGTCAGAGCGTAGGCGAGCGCGAGCTCGTCGATCTCGGCCATCTCGTACCAGACGCGTCGTTCATCGAACCCCACGGCGACCTTCTTGTCGTCTTCGTCGATCGCAGAGACGCGACCCATCTCTCCGTTGAAAACCTCTTTCTTGTAATTGTTTCGGAGCTGGATCACCTTGTCCCCCATCCGGAGGTTCTTGGTCCAGCCGTGCATCGGCGACGGACCAGGCGGGTTTAGCGATGACTGGAGCGTCGCGTTTAGATTGTCGACGCCGAGCAGACCCCTGTACATCGGAGAGATCACCTGGATGGACTCGGAAAACGGATCGTACTCGCTCAACCCGAGCTCGTAGAGCCGCCTCGGGATCCGTTCGATGTAGAGCTTCAGGATCGTCGCGAGGATCTTCTCCTCGTTTTCCTCCGCCACGAAGTAGAAGTCGCTGACTATCTTCCCGCTGCTCGAGTCGGGCGTGATCGGGTACGACCCTTCCCGGATTCTGTGCGCGTTGAGTGTGATGTAGCTCTTCTCCGACTGCCGGTAGATGCGCTTGAGCTCGACTGTCGGAATTCGACCGCACGCGATAGCATCGGCAAGGAAGTTGCCGGCGCGGATACTCGGAAGCTGATCCTTGTCGCCGACCAGGACGAGACGGCACCCAGCGGGGACTGCCTTCAGCAACGTGTACATGAGAGCCAGGTCGATCATCGAGCACTCGTCGAGGATGAGCGTGTGGCATTCGAGGGGGTTGTCGGCGTCGCGCGCGAACTCGCCCGTCACCGGGTTGAACTCGAGCAGCCTGTGAATCGTGATGGCCGTACGCCCCGTCGCCGCCGCAAGCCTTTTCGCCGCCTTGCCCGTCGGTGCAGCGAGCGCCACCGAGTCGCCGCCTTCTTCCAGGAGATCCGCGAGCGCGCGGACGATCGTCGTCTTGCCGGTGCCGGGTCCGCCGGTGATGATCACAAGCCTCCCTTCGACCGCGCTGACGATGGCATCGCGTTGTTCATCCGAGAAGCTCAACCCCAGCCTCTCCTCTTCGCCCCTCACCGCCGCTTCAGGGTTCTCGAGCCTTCCCGGTGGTACCTGCAGGAGCTTCACGATGATCTCCGCCACGCCTTTCTCCGCATAGAACAGGGGCGCGACGTAGATGGACTGTTCGTTCAGCGAGATGCCCGATTTGACCACCCGCCGCTGCAGAATCAGTGATTCGACGGCCGCAGCCAGGCTGACCTCCTCCACGGGCACGATTCGAGCACAGCGTTCGATCAGCTCATCCAGCGGCAGATAGACGTGCCCCTCGGCCGCCCCTTCTTCCAGCGCGTACAGCACGGCTGCCTCGGCGCGAAGCGGGCTCTGCGGATCGAAGCCGATCTTCATCGCGATGCCATCGGCGGTCTTGAAGCCGATGCCCCAGATCTCTTCGACGAGCTGATATGGATTTCGCCTGGTTTCTGCGATCGCCTCCCGGCCGAATCGCTTGAATATCTTCGTTGCCTGTCCGGCGGTGATCCCGTGCCCCTGGAAGAAAATGAGCGCCTCGCGAAGCTCCCGCTGCTCGCCCCACTTCTCGAGAATCGCGCCAATCCTCTTCTTGGTCAGCCCCTTGACCTCCTTCAGACGGTCCGGCTCGTTCTCGATGATCGCGAGCGTTTCGGCGCCGAATTTCTCGACGATTCTCCGGGCGATCCCTTTGCCGATTCCCTTGATGAGGCCCGAGCCCAGGTAGCGCTCGATCCCATCGGCATCTGTCGGAAGCGTGACGTGGTAGGCCGTGAACTTGAACTGGTCTCCATACTTCGGATGCGACGCCCACTCGCCCTGGAGCTGCAACTCGTCGCCTTCGCGGACTGCCTGGAGCACGTTTCCGACGACGCAGATCGTCGCGCGCCTCCCCGGTGTCGCCAGACGCGCAACCAGATACCCGCTCTGCTCGTTGTAAAAAACGATTCGCTCGATCCGGCCCTGCACCGCCGCCGCCGCCACCACCGCCACCGCCCCCTCACCGATTGTGCGGAATGCTGGGTGCTAGGTGCTGGGTGCCTGCGTGATATCGCGCCGCGTGAGCACCCAGAACCCAGCACTCAGCACCGGGGCCTATGAGCCAGCCCCGTGCGACTCGCAATGACATCCGCGGTCCATGAACTTCTCGGACACTGCACTAGACCCGGACGGCGAGGTGCCCGCCTTCCTCGACATGGATCGTGTCGATGAATCGCACCTTCCGCGTTCGGGCCGTCATGATGACGGAATGCGTTCGCATCCCTTCGCCAAAGAAGGAAACCCCTTTGAGAAGGGTGCCGTCGGTGACACCCGATGCGGCGAAGATGATGTCCCTGCCCGACGCCAGGTCACCGGTGCGGTAGATCTTCTTTCGATCCGGTATGCCCATCGACTTGAGCCGCTCTTCGTCCGAGGGCTTCGTCAGGACGAGCCGCGCCAGGATCTCGCCGTCAAGGCAGCGGAGGGCCGCGGCGGTGAGCACTCCTTCAGGGGCACCGCCGATTCCCATGACCGCGTGCACGCCAGTGCCGCGGATGGCGGCAGAGATGCCGGCGCTGAGGTCGCCGTCGCCGATGAGCCTGATGCGTGCCCCGGCCGAACGGATATCGGCGACGAGCTTGTCATGGCGTGGCCGGTCGAGGACGATGACCACGAGGTCTTCGACGTCTCGGTCCAACCGTTTGGCGATGGCCTTCAAGTTAGTGGCCGCGGGCGCATCGAGGTCGCAGGCACCCTTGCAAGGCTGCCCGACCACGATCTTCTCCATGTAGATATCGGGTGCGTTGAGGAGCCCGCCCTTTTCTGACGCGGCGAGGACGGCGATGGCGTTGGGAGCGCCGGTCGCGCAGAGATTGGTGCCCTCGAGCGGATCGACGGCGATGTCGACCTCCGGATAGTTCCCATCGCCGTTTTTTCCGACTCCGAGCTTCTCGCCGATATAGAGCATCGGAGCCTCGTCGCGCTCCCCTTCGCCGATGACGATCGTCCCTCGGATCGGAAGCGTATCGAGCACGCGTCGCATGGCTTCGACCGCCACCCGATCCGACCCCTTCCGCTCACCGCGTCCCATGGTGCGAGCCGAGGCAATCGCGGCCTCCTCGACAACTTTGAGGAATTCGAGACTATGCCGTTCTTCCATCGATCCAAACTCCTGGGGCCGACCCCAAACCTACTTCTGCTTCTCGTGCGGTGGCAGCATGCAACGAATGGGGCGGTCCGAGCGATATCCCAGCGCGTAGTCGGCCTGCATGATCTTGTGAATCTCACGCGTGCCTTCGTAGATGACGGCCCCCTTGGAATTGCGGAAAAACCTGCCGACCGGGTATTCGTCCGAGTATCCGTACGCACCGTGAATCTCCACCGCATCGCTTGCCGCCCTCTCGCTGGCTACCGTCGCAAACCACTTCGCCAGCGACACTTCTCGCGCGCACCGCTTTCCTTCGTTCTTCAGCCACCCGGCGCGCAGCCACAAAAGACGCGCCGCATCGTAATCGGAGACCATCTGAGCGATCATCTCTTTGACAAGCTGATGCTCAGAGATGGGTTTCCCGAACGTGTGGCGCTCCTTGGCATACTTGAGCGAGGCGTCGAGGCAGGCGCGGATCAGGCCCGTGGCTCCCGCAGCCACAGTGTACCGCCCCTGCTCGAGCGCGAACATCGCAATCTTGAACCCTTCGCCCTCGCGGCCAACGAGGTTTTCCGCCGGCACTTCCACGTCGGTCATCGAAAAGAAGCCGGTGTTGCCGGCCTTGATCCCCCACTTGTCGTGCAGGGTCCCGCTTTTGAAGCCCTTGAAGGATCTCTCGACGATGAACGCCGACATGCCTTCATGATCTCGTTTCTTCTGCTTCTCGGAATCGGTCCAGGCAAAAACAAGGAAATTGTCCGCGACGTCGGCCAGTGAGATCCACATCTTCTCGCCGTTGAGCACGTAGGTGCCCCCGCTTTTCCGCGCGGTCGTGCGGAGACCCACCACGTCGGATCCGGCATCGGGCTCGGTGAGCCCGAAGGTGGCGATCTTCTCGCCTCGCGCTTGTGGTGCCAGGTAACGCTTCTTCTGATCCTCGGAGCCCCAGGTCAGGAGCGTGAGGGAGTTCAGCCCGGCGTGGACCGACATGATGACCCGAAGGGAGGTGTCGACATATTCGAGCTCCTCGCACACCAGCCCCAAAGAAATGTAGTCAAATCCCGCCCCACCCCATTTCTGAGGGGTCGAGCAGCCGAGCAGCCCGAGCTCGGCCATGCGCCCGAGTATCGATCTGTCAAACTTCATGTCTCGGTCCATCTGCGCGATGCGTGGCGCCACCTCACGCCCCGCCCACTCGCTCGTCATCCGCGCGATGGCATCGTGTTCTTCCGTCAGCGAGAAATCAATCATTCATCCTCCGTCGCTATTAATCCGTAGCCGCGAGCCTTCAAGAAACCGCGATTGGGACTGTTCCTACCGGTTCTTCCAGACCGGCCGTCTCTTTTCGAGGAAGGCCTTCAGTCCTTCGGCGGCGTCTTCGAGTCCCATGAGCTGGTTCAGGTAAAGATCCTCCACCCGCTGGAGCGCCACCGGGAACTCGGCGTCGTACGCGCTGTAGATCGCCTTCCGCGCGATCTGGATCACGGGCGCGCTGAATTCCGATAGCTTGTTGACGATCTGCATCACGGCCTCCTCGACCTTGTCGTCGGGGACGACCCTATTCACCATTCCGATCCGTTCGGCTTCTCGGGCATCGATGATGTCACCGGTCAGGATGAGCTCAGTGGCCCGCTTGCGCCCGACCAGACGGGGGAAGATTACGGCCGCCATCGGCGGGAATACGCCCACCTTTATTTCGGGCTGGCCGAAGCGCGCACTCTCGCCCGCGACAACCATGTCGCAGAAGAGGGCGAGCGCGCAGCCGCCCCCCAGGGCGGCACCATGCACGGCCGCCACAACCGGCTTGTCCATGCGGGCCATGCACCGGAAGATCTCGTGGAAGTTGTCCAGCATCTGGTAGGCCTTGTCAGCCGTGTGATCACTGATGTCAACGCCCGCCGAGAAGGCCTTTCCTTCACCCCTCAGGACCACGGCCTTCACGTCGCTCTCGTCGCCCAGCGCCGTGAACACGTCGACCAGCTCCTGCATCATGTCGATCGTCAGAATGTTGTACGGCGGGCGGTCCATCGTGAGCCACGCCGTCAACTGTCGCGCTTCGTGCCTTATGTACTTGTATGTCTTTGTCGGCATCGCGTCACCCCCTCTAGCTATGTCTCGCTCCCGTCGCCCAACTTTGAACTTTAGACTCTGGACCTCGTACTCACAGGTATTGTCCCCCATCGATCTTGATCACTTCACCCGTGATATGGCGGGCGCGGTCGGAGCAGAGGAAACTGACAAGATTCGCGACATCCTCCGGGAGACCGAGGCGGTTCAGCAGCGTCTCGGCAAGCGCCTCTTCCTTGAAGTTGGGCGGCAGCTTCTCCATCATGCTGGTTTGGATGAAACCCGGAGCGATCGCGTTGACACGCACGTTGTACTTGCCCATCTCACGGGCCACGCTTTTGGTGAGGCCTATGAGTCCCGCTTTGGAGGCCGAGTAGTTCGACAGTCCGAACTTGCCCCGCAGCGCGTTGATCGATGAGATGTTGATGATGACGCCACTGCGCCGTTCGCGCATGACGGGCGCGAACGCATGGGTGTAGTTGAACGCACCCTTGAGGTTCACGTTCAGAACCGTGTCCCATTGTGCCTCGCTCATCTTCCAGACCGTGGCATCCGAGCTGATCCCGGCATTGTTGACCAAGAAATCAACGCGCCCCAGCTCTCGCAGAAGCGTCATCGAACACTCTTGGGCTCGCTCGTAGTCGGACACATCCGCCTGAAAGAAAAACGGCCGCCGCCCACGATCAGTGATTTCCTGCGTCAGGCTGTCGGCACCCGGGCCGCCATGGACATCGACGAAGGCAACATCGGCCCCACACCGGGCCAGCTCGACGCAAATCGCCCTCCCGATGCCCGAACACCCTCCTGTGACCAGTGCGACTCTATCTTTGATTTCCACTAGACCCTTTCGAATAGCATGCTCATGCCCAGCCCACCGCTGACGCAGAGTGTCGCCAGAGCCCGGTCAGTCTTGCGCCGGGCCATCTCGTGAAGCAGTGTCACCACGATCCGCGCTCCGGTGCACCCGATCGGATGCCCCAGCGCGATGGCACCACCATTGACGTTGAGCCGCTCGCGGTCTATCGGAAGCTCACGCAGGCAGGCGAGCACCTGCGCGGCAAAGGCCTCGTTCAATTCGACCAGGCCGATCGAGTCGAGCGATATGCCCTGGCGCGTCAATAGGGCTCGAGTAGCCGGCACCGGTCCGATCCCCATGATCTCGGGGTCCACGCCAACTTCTTCGTAGTCCACGATCCGCGCGATCGGCTTCAGGCCGTGGCGCGAAACGGCATCGGCTGAGGCCAGGAGCATGGCCGCGGCTCCGTCGGTGATCCCTGAGGCGTTTCCGGCCGTGACCGACCCCTCCTTGTTGAAAACCGGAGCGAGCTTCGCGAGGTCCCCCAGAGTGGCATCCGGCTTCGTGTGCTCGTCCGTGGCGAACGGACGGCTGCCCTTCTTCTTGTCCGCGACGAAAACGGGCAAGACCTCGTCAGCCATCCGATCCCGCGCCGCCGCTGCCCGGCTCTGGCTCTCCAGCGCATACCGATCCTGCTCGTCACGGGAGATCTTATACATCTGGGCGAGCTTCTCGGCGGTCTCACCCATGATCATCTTCGACAGAGGGCATAAGAACCCGTCGCGGTACATGGCATCGACGAGCTTCTGGTTCCCCATCTTCATCCCGAATCGAGCGCCGTCGACGTAATACGGCAGACGACTCATCGATTCCATCCCGCCGCAGATCACCATCTCTGCCCGGCCACCCTGGATCCTCTCGGCCCCGAGCGCAAT
Organism: Acidobacteriota bacterium; assembly: GCA_016191015.1. Lineage (GTDB taxonomy): Bacteria > Acidobacteriota > CAIWXX01 > CAIWXX01 > CAIWXX01 > JACPPM01. The sequence continues at coordinate 7,397 of JACPPM010000151.1, forward strand.
CGATTTCATGCCGGAGGCGCAGGCCATGTTGATCGTATAGGCCGTGCGCTCGCGGGGGATGCCCGCCCGATAGCTCACCTGCCTCGCCGGATTCGGTCCCCCACCTGCCTGCCTGGCATTCCCGAAGATCAGGTGGTCGACGGCGTCTGATTCGATCCGAGCACGGCTGATCACCCCCTCGACCACAGCAACGCCAAGATCGACCGCAGTCTTCTCCAGGAGTGAACCACCGTACTTGCCGATCGCCGTCCTCAGAGGCCCAACCACAAACACATCTCGCGACATAGGCAATGTTTATATCACACGGTTCGCGACTCGCACAAAGGGGGAGGGACTAGCCCCTGCTTTTTGACGAACCTGGCGATGAGCGGGTATCATTGGCTCCGCGGAGGAGGGCAAGTGGCGCGATCGAAGGTTGCGATCCTGAAGACGACACCGGCGACGGTGCTGAGGGATTACCATCGCCTGATGAATCTGGCCGGATATCAGGAGGTCCTCCCGAAGGATCGGGACACAGCGCTGAAGATCAACATCAGCTGGCACTTCTTCTTTCCAGGCAGCTCCACGACTCCCTGGCAGCTCGACGGCGTCATCCGGGCGCTCAAATCCGACGGCTACCGGTCCGATCTCATCCACGGCTGTCACAATCGGACGGTTGTGATCGACGCTCATCTCGGTGAGCGTGAGAACAAGCATGTCAACGTCGTGGATGCGCACGGCCTGAGGAATGTGCATCTGTACGAAGGCGATGAATGGATTCACGTGAGGGATGCGGTCGGGGATCTTGCCGACAAGTTTCTGTGCTTGAATCAGGTCTATCCCAAGGGGTTCATGATACCCAAGCGCTTCATCGGCGAGAACATCATCCACCTGCCGACGGTGAAGACGCATGTGTTCACCACGATGACCGGGGCGATGAAGAACGCGTTCGGAGGGTTGTTGAACGAGCACCGGCACTGGACGCATCCGGTCATCCACGAAACGCTCGTGGACCTGCTCATGATACAGAAGAAGGTGCATGGCGGCGTCTTTGCCGTCATGGACGGCACCTTCGCCGGTGACGGACCAGGGCCACGATGCATGGTGCCGTGTGTCAAGAACGTGATCCTGGCATCGAGCGACCAGGTGGCAATCGACGCCGTCTCGGCAAAGCTCATGGGCTTCGACCCGCTTTCGATCAAGTTCATTCGCCTGGCCCACGACCTCGGCCTCGGCTGCGGTGATCCGAGCCAGATCGAAATCGTCGGTGACCAGGACGCTGCCAACGAGAACTGGCATTTCGTCGGGCCTTACAAGAAGATGACATTCGCCAGCCGAATGCAGCACAGGATCTACTGGGGAGCGTTGAAGAGGCCGATCGAGTGGTCGCTCAAGACCGTCCTCGCACCCTGGGCGTACATCGCCAGCGTCCTCTACCATGACACTTTCTGGTATCCGACACACCAGCGGGACGTGAGAGAGATCCTGCACAGCGACTGGGGGCGGCTGTTCCGGAATTGGGAACAACTGGTCATTCCCGCCGGCGATCTGACGGCCGCCGGGTGGGGCGATGTCGGCGAGCTTCCCGCGGAGCTGACGCGGGACGCGTCGAAGTACTTCTTGGAATCCATGCGCATCCTCGGCCTGTGCGTCAGGGAGGCGCCGGAATTCGCAGCCCGGCGACGGCTGAAGAACGCCCCGGGCGCCTGATGGCTAGGGAACCTAGTCTCCCGCGTCTGGGCCCTTTGACGCTCGCCTGGGTGAAGTAACCCATTGACCGCTGCACGGCGCGACATGCGCCGCCACGTCCGCAACGGCCTGGATGCGACGGATCAGCGGCTTGGAGGCGTTTTCCGCGCGGGCGGGCGTCGCGCCGCGGTTCCCTGCGCTGGCATCCCTTTTGCTTTCTAATGGGGCGCTATCGAGCGCTCCGATCAGATCAGGGTCGACCGACAGGATGGGGAGACGGAGATATGGTGTACTGCACGGCGGGCGAGTGAAGGCACGGATTCAGACCTTCCTGCAAGGGCATCAACCGCTCCGACAAGTAATCTTGTTCTCGTTGTCGATCGTGGTCATCAATCCCGCGCGGGCCGATTCGATTGTAGGATCGCGGCATGACATGACCTACAACATCGGGACGTACTCGATGATGCCCAACTACATCAACAATTACGGAGAGGTTTGCGTCTACTGCCACACGCCGCACGGCGCGAGCACGACAACCGACGCGCCGTTGTGGAATCGCCCCACGCCCGCCGGTCCATTCACGCTCTATTCAAGTCCGACGATGGACACGGTCCCGGGCTCGCCCAGCGGAGTCTCGCTTGCTTGCCTTTCCTGCCATGATGGCACGATTGCGGTCGACGCCGTTCTGAATGCTCCCGGGGGCGGAGCGAATACCAGTGGACCGTGGTATGGGGTGAGCGCGGCGCCACGGCACTGGCGCATGAAGGGGGGCGGCGTGCACGGAGGGGGCGAATGCGGGCTGTGTCACGCCGGCGGGTGGGGACACAATGCTCTTATGTCCTACCTGACGACCGACCTGAGGGACGATCATCCAATCTCCATGTCCTACCCGACACCGGCCCAGGACCCTGCCTTCAACGTGCCACCTGATGCCGAAAAAGGCTGGGGAGCGGGCTCATCGGCCGAGATCAAGTTGTACAGCGGCAAGGTTGAATGCCCGTCCTGTCACAATGTTCATGACCCGGGCGTGGTGCCGTTCCTCCGGAAGCCCAACGCCAACAGCGCACTCTGCCTGACCTGCCACATCAAGTGACGCCATTCGGGCGTGTGTCAGCTCGATTCTCCGCTGACCGGTAACCGGCCGGGCCTGCCCTTCGTCTCTAATGTTTGGCAGGGTTCGAACGATAAGAATCCTGAGTGCGCTGAATGAAAGGGAGGTCTGGCATGCCCCGGATGACGAACCGCGTCCTGACCACCGTGGTCGTGGGAATTGCGATCAGCTGTCTTTTTCCAACTTCTATGAACGCCGGTCCCGGCTCGGGCCGAGCGAATGGCAACGATTGCCCGAGCTGCGTTGCCGATTTCGCCCTCTACGATCCCAGCTATGAAGATGACGGCGTCTGGGAGGAGGAGGTGACGGCGCTGAAAGCCATGTTCGCCGCCTACGGATTCACCTACAAGATCATCAGCGCGAAGGAGATCAATGCCGGCTCTCTTGGGTCGGGCAGCAGCCGGAAGTATCGGGCCTTGATCGAGCCGGGCGGATGGGCATACTACCGCAATGTGTTGGTGAAGTCTGCGGGCGAGAACTACATTCGCAGTTTCATCAACAGCGGCGGCAACTACGTCGGATTCTGTGCCGGAGCCTGGAACGCGTGCAAGATCGTGAGCTGGGACCAGAACGGCACCGGCAGCTATCAGGACTATTACTACGACCTGAAACTTTTCACCGGCACCGGCAAGGGGCCGCTCGGCTGGTTGCCCTGGGAAAACGGAACCAACCCCGACCTGGATGAGGTCAAGATCAACACGGGCAACGGAACTATGAAGAAGATCGGCATTCCGGCGAAGACCCGCTTCTTCTACGCCGGCGGGCCGTGGTTCATCCCATCGGGAACGCTGAGCAAGTACGAAGTGTGGGCCAGGGCATCCAAACCGGCTGGAGCTTCAAACACGGATGGGGACGGCCAACCTACGATCGTCAAATACGCTTACGGCAGCGGCACCGTGATCCTCTTCGCCTACCACCCCGAGATCCTCATCGATAGCATGGTCGACAATGTGAAACTTAGCCAGTACTACAAGGAAGACCAGATCGATTGGAGCACGGGCACTCAGACCATGGATCAGATCAACCTGCAGAGCTGGAATATCGTCCACGCAGCTCTCCAGATCGCGGCCAAGAAGACGGTGACGAAAATTACGAAGCTGCCTGGCGAGTGAGGCCCGGCATCCCGGCTCTCTGACCCACCGCCAAGTCACCAAGGAAGCACAGCGAGCGATACACCGCCCGGAAACTTCAACCCCAGGCCCGACTGAGGCTTTCGTCAGTTTCCGAACATGGCCGGCGACGACCCGAAAGGAGAGGCGATGAATCATGGAAAGCACGCGGCGGCTTCGCCGGATCACAGCCGATCTCCTACTGAGTAGAAAACTTCTTGTGTGATTTCTGTGCCTTTTGTGGTGAGCTCTCTTCTCTTCCAAGTCATTGCTGTCTAGCTGACTTGAGCAGCTGCAGATTGAGCAAGAAGTAGTTGGGCATCCATGCGGCGCCGTATTCATGCCGAGGGGTACTTGACCGCAGACCTGGGACGTGCCAATTTCCTTGACAACCCTGCCGGGCGGGCCGTATCGTCCGACCATGCCTGTCGGGACACGCTCACGAGGCCACGCTCCTGCCAATCCTGACTTTTCCAGGAGTGTCTCCGCGGATCGCCCGGAGAAGCGAATCCGCCGGTGTCTCTCATGAGAATTCTGCTGGTACCACTCAGCTCCGAGCGTGAGGCGTGTAGCCGCGTCCGGGTTCACCAGTACCTGCCTTATCTTGCAGCGAGGGGGATGACCACGCGGGTCGAGCCTTTCTTCCCGAGCGTGCCCGACGGGTACGCGTCTCCCTGGCCATCGCTTCTCGGCCGGCTGGCCGACGCTCAGTATGTCGCCCGGCGTGTCATCGGCCTGGCTCGAATTGCGGCGAGCTACGACGTCGTGCTCCTGCAGCGCGTCCTGCTGCCGCCCTGGCTGCTGCACGTGCTTCGCCGGCGAGTCCGCGTGCTCGTGTTCGATTTCGACGACGCGATCTACACGGTGCACGAAGGCGCACGGCCGCCCCATGGCGACCTCACCGCTCACTTCACTCACACGGTCCGGTCGAGCGACGCTGTCATCGCATCGACGCCGGTGCTCGCTGCGCGCGCGTCGGCGATCCAGTCGCGCGTGGTGACGCTGCCGAGCCCAATTGACTGCCACCGCTACCGGCCACGCGCATCTCTCCCGGGCCCGCCCAGACGGCCCGTAGCCGGGTGGATCGGCAGCGCATCGACAACGATGTACGTCGAGCGCCTGATGCCGCTGCTGAAGCGCTTGGCCGGCGATTCGGGCGGCCTGTGCGTCGAGATGGTGGGGGCCCGGCTCAAGGATGACAGCGGCGGAGTCCGCGTGCACTCCTGGTCGCTGGAAACCGAGAAGGAATGTCTTGCCGGATTCGACATCGGGTTGATGCCGCTTGTCGACGACGAATGGGCGCGCGGGAAAGCGGGCTACAAGCTGCTGCAGTATATGGCGTGCGGTCTTCCCTCGGTCGCATCCCCGGTAGGTGCGAATGTACAGATCGTCCGGCAGGGTGAAACGGGCTTTCTGGCGGAGAGTCTGGATGAGTGGGAAGACTGTCTGCGTCGATTGGCCGATGATGCAGCGCTGCGTGAGCGGATGGGGTGCCGGGCCAGGGAGATCGTGGAGCAGGAGTATTCGCTTGAGCGCTGGGCACCGGTCTTTTGCGATACGATCGAGTCCTGCGGAAGGATCGAGGCATGATGCACGTGGGTACCACCGGGCGCATCGTCCGTGATGTGCTTTCGATGGGCGGCGGGCGATTGGTGGCTGTGTGCCTGTCGGTGGTGCAGGTAGTCTATCTGACGAGGTGGCTTTCATTGACGGAGTACGGCCTCTGCGCATCGATGGCCGTGCTCGGGGTAGGCGGTCTGATGCTGGCAGCCATCGGCGCCCGCATCGGCAACGAGCTGACCGCGACGCTGGCTCGAGAGACCCCGGACGATGCCAGTGTGCGGAACCGGCGGCTGTTTCTCGCAACCTTCGTCGTCCTCGCGTCGGCCGCGGCTCTGCTGATCGTCTCGATCCTGTTGATCGACGATTTCCTGCCGTGGCAGGCACTGATCAAGACCGGCGACGAGCGGTTGCTGCGGGAGGCGAAGACCGGAGTGATGGTGGGACTGGTTGGCCAGATCGCTGCGCTGCCCTTCGGGCTCGCGGTCTTCGGCTTCCGGGCCTATCACGAGAACGAGGTGGTGGCAGCGCAGACTGTGTTGAGCGCCTTGGTCACGTTGGTGATGCTCATCCTCGCACGCCTGGCACCCCGACCGCTTGTGCTGGCGATGGCAGCTCCGTTCCTGGCAAACCTGCTCATCTCGGTAGTGATGTTCGCCGGTTTTGTGCGGCGGCGGCGCTGGCCGTTGCGGCCCATCGGAGATCCGTGGCAGGAGGTGCAGGCGCACGCCACCGGCAGTGGTCTTTTCGCACTGCTCGGCGCGTCTTTCGCCTTCCTCACCTACACCCTCCCCTATGCGGTCAGCCTCACGCAAGGATTCGCTGTCGCCGGGGCGATCGATGTCTATCTGAAACTCTTCGCCATCGTCCTGCTCGTCGAGGGCGACATGCTCGCTCCGCTCTGGCCCGCCTACGTCGCCCATCGGGAGATCGACGCCTGGCCGTGGATCCGACGCTCACTGCGCATATCGCTCGCGATGGCCGGAGGCATGGCCGCCGCCGCCAGCTTCGGCATCTGGCTACTTGGTCCACACGTGGTCCACTACCTGACAGGGCTGAATCTGCCGCTGTCGTCAGGCACCTACGCTGGCCTCGCAATCTACACACTGCTCTATTCACTGACGCTGGCGCTTTCGACCTTCCTCAACGCGAGCGATCTTGTCGGAATCCAGGCGGCGGCGACGGCAGCGGGGGCGCTGTGCATGCTGTGGCTCTCGGTGACGCTCGGTCGCGTCTACGGGCCATCCGGCGCGATCGTGGGCGTGGGAATCGCGATGGGGCTGATCCTGTCCGTGCTCGTGGCTCGCACGATGGTTGAGCTCGGAGCACACAGGCATGCCGCTGGCAAGCTCAGTTGTGACGACGCGGCCTCAGTATGAGCACGCTTCAGCCGATGACAAGCCTGGCGGTCGCTCGCCCCGCGTCGCCACATCGGCAGATTCCGACCGGCAGCGAAAGCCTGCACACCTGTCCCCTGTGCAGCAGCCCCCGGCGCGAGCTGATTTATGCGGGGCTGCGGGACCGCGTTTTTTTCTGTGCGCCCGGAGAATGGACGATGCATCGCTGCACCGACTGTGGTACGGGGTATCTCGACCCGCGCCCTGACCCGACCACGATCGCCTCCGCCTACGTCCGCTATCTTACCCATGAGCCGCCGTCGTGCGTCGGAGAGCTTCCACGATCGGTGTGGCGCCATCGCCGTTTGTCCCAGACCAATGCCTATCTCAACACAACCTACGGCTATGAGCTCACCCCGGCCTCCGCACTCGCCCCATCGCGGCTCGGGCTGGGGCGGCGGTTGCGCGCAGACATGAGCGTGCGCTTCCTTCGAACCACCGGCCCGGCAGGGCGCGTCTTCGACCTGGGATGCGGCAACGGTGAGTTTCTTCTGCGGATGCGCGCGGCTGGCTGGGAGATTCGTGGCGCCGAGCCCGATCCCACGTCAGCCGCGCTCGCGATTGCGATGGGTGTGCCGGTCCACGTGGGCCTCGTCGAGCCGGGTGTGCTGCCGGACGGTCACTTTGATGCGGTCACGCTCAGCCACGTCCTCGAGCACCTGCCGGACCCGCTCGCGACCTTGCGGCTCTGCCGACAGGCGCTGAAGCCGGGCGGAGTGCTCTACGTCGCGACGCCCAATCTCGCCTCGCTCGGCCACGCCCGCTTCGGCGCGGATTGGCTGGGGCTGGATCCGCCGCGCCACCTGGTACTGTTCACCCCGCGGTCGCTCAGACGTACCATCGAGCTGGCCGGCTTCGATCCAGAACCTCATCTGCGCATGACCCAGGCGGCCCGGGCGTCCTTCCTCGGCAGTGCTCATCTCCGCCGGGGCAGCGATCCAATGCGGGGCCGACCACGCTTGCCCGTTTGGACGATCCTGCGGATGCTCTGGCTTGCCCGACAGGCCAACCGGCTCAGCCAGCATCGCCTCGAATCGAGCGAAGAGCTGGTGCTGCTGGCCCGCAAGCCAGCATCGGAGTAGCCCGGGCAACAGAAAGGCGTGATGGAGACTGCAGATCGTATGACGGCGGCAACCCGCTTGCTCTATCTCGATCTCATCAAAAAGACTCTGACCTGCACTGTCTACGAAGGTCTGGATGGATCGTTATGGATCCCGAAGAACCGGCTGCAGCGGCTGCTCGTCGGCCTCGTCGTGCCGACGGAGGTGCGCCTCTCACAAGCGGCGGATATCAACCAGCGTCGCGAAGGCAGGGAATGGCCCGTGCTGGCGCAAACGATGATCGGCTTGAATCGCCTGGACCACCTGCAGTATTGCGTCGAGCGCGTATTGACGGACGACGTGTCTGGGGACCTGATCGAGGCCGGCGTCTGGCGCGGTGGCGCCACAATCTTCATGCGCGCTCTTCTGAAGGCCTACGGTGTCGCGGATCGGTGCGTGTGGGTGGCAGATTCGTTTGCCGGACTGCCGCCGCCGGACGCGGCTGAGTACCCCGCGGACGCCGGCGACTGTCTGTTCCGGGAAAAATCCCTGGCTGTTTCGTTGGAGCAGGTGCGGGCGAATTTCGAGCGCTATAACCTGTTGGACGATCAGGTCCGCTTCCTCCGAGGTTGGTTCAAAGATGTGCTCCCCGCGGCGCCGATCGACAAGCTGGCGGTGATCCGGTTGGACGGTGACATGTACGAGTCCACCGTCGACTCCCTCACCCATCTCTATCCCAAGCTGCAACCGGGCGGCTTCCTGGTCGTGGACGATTACGGTGCCGTGCCCGGTTGCCGGCAGGCGGTGCATGACTATCGCCTGCAGCACGGTATCACGGAAGAAATCGAACGGATCGACTGGACCGGCGCGTTTTGGCGGCGGTCACGCTAGCTCGTGGGAGTGGCGATGATCGAGGCGGCCACGACACTGAAGCCGGATTCCGAATCGTCTGGGTCGCGCGTCGTGATTTTCGAGGAGCTGTTTCATGACACGCCCCGCAGCTTCCGTGTATTCCTTAGCGGGCTTGAACGTGAGCTCTCGGCAGCCGGCGTCAGGTATGAAATCGTGTCCCCTCACTGGCCGGTTCCCGGAAAGCGCGGGCAAGCTGTGCATCTTCTCGTGTCGGCCCTGCTTCGACAAGTCGTCTACCCATTCTGGGCCCGGCGCCGGTTCGCACCGGACGCGATCAACTTCCTCGTGAGCGCCGGGCTTGCGCAGTTGTTGTGGCTGGCGCCGAAGAGCTGCCGCATCGTCGTTTTCTGCCACGACGTGTTTGTCTTCCTCCCGCATGAGGTGCGCGGACACCGCCTCGATTTCGGCGGCTCCCTGCGCCGCTGGTCGCTGTCGGTGCTGCAAAGGCGCACGCTCCGCCGGGCTGATCTCTTCATCGCACCCTCTGCCCGCACTCGGGCGGATCTCATCACATACATCGGCGTTCCCGCCGATCGCATCGTGGTTATTCCTCACCGACTGGACGACAGCGTGTTCAAGGAAGGCTGCAGGACAGAAGCGCGCCGGTTGCTCGGCTGGCCGGCCGCCGCCCCGATCGTCTTTGCCGTCGTCAACACGGAACGCAGGAAGAACGTCGAGACGCTGGTCGAGGCGGTGCACATGCTCGTGGCGGAGATCCCTGAGATCCGGCTCGCCCTGCTCGGCCATCTCTCATCTCGCCAGCGGCGGCTGATCGATCGGTCCGGACTCGCCGAGCGAGTCATCCACGTGGATGGCTTGGACAACGCAGACGTGGCACACTGCTATCAGGCCGCCGACTGCCTGATCCATGTCTCCTTTTACGAAGGCTTCGGGTATCCGTTGCTCGAGGCCATGGCGAGCGGATGCCCGATCCTCTGCTCGTCACGCGGCGCGATTCCCGAGGTCGTCGGAGAGTGTGCGGAGTTCGTCGATCCATCTGCCCCCGAAGCGATCGCGCGTGGCATCAGATCGCTGCTCGGTGACCCCGGGAGGCGACAGGCGTTGACGACGGCCGGGCTGGTTCGGGCCGCCACCTACGCGACCGATCGCGGCTACTGGCGCGCTCTAAGACGGGTCCGGGAGCTGTGATGAGACGGGTTCTCTATCTGTGTCTTCATGGACAGCCGGGTGGCGCCGAGTTGTATCTTGCGTCCTTGTTGGAGGCCATGGATCGGACTCGCGTCGAACCGGTGGTTGCCGTTGGCAGCGAAGGGCCGGTCGTCGCGAGGTTGCGCAGGCGCGGCATCGCGGTCGTCGTGCTGCCGGCCATGCGTTTCCTGCTTCGAGGTGCGCGATCGCCCGCTACGGCTGCTCAAAACGTGGTGGCGTACATCCGCGCCATGCAGGCGCTGCGACGTCTCCTTGCCGAATATCGCATCGACCTCATCCACGCGAACGGGGAACCGGCAGTGAAGTACGCTGGGATGCTGCAGCTCGTATCGGCGCGGCCCGTTGTCTGCACGCTCCATGAGCCGATGCTGCCACCCCTGTCGCGAGCTCACCGCTGGCTTCTGGCGGCGACGATGCGACGCTTCTGCGATGTCGTTGTGGTTCCCTCCCATGCCAACCGAGACCTCCTGATTCGAGCGGGGCTGCCCGAATCGAAGGTCCTGTCATTGCACAACGGCGTCGACCCCACCCGGTTCGATCCGTCCACGGATGCTGGGGCGATCGTGCGTGGGCATCACGGGGTTGCACCCGATCGACCCGTCATCGGCATGGTTGCGCGATTTGAGCCGATCAAGGGTCACGATATTCTGCTGCGCGCGCTGCCGTTGATTCGGGAGCGGCATCCGCGGCTGCGATGCATCATCGCCGGCGACGCGCTGTTTCCTGAGGAGCGGCCGTGGAAGGAGGCGATACACTCGCTCACGGCCGAGCTCCGGCTGCAGGATTGCGTGGAGTTCAGCGGCTGGAGAGATGATGTCGCCCGTCACTACTTCGCCCTCGACCTTCTGGTGCATCCATGCGTTCAGCACGACTCTCTGCCGACGGTAATCCTTGAAGCCATGGCGGCCGGCCGCCCTGTCGTCGCCTCGGCAGTGGGCGGAATTCCGGAGATCGTCGAGGACGGCGTGACGGGATTGCTTGTCAAACCGGGTGATCCCCGGAGCTTGGCTGATGCGGTGCTGGCTCTGCTGGACCGGGAGGATCTGCGCCTGCGGATGGGTGCCTCCGCTCGCGCCCGGGTGCTGGATCTGTTTCGCTGGCCGGTTCACGTCAAGGCCCTGCTGGAGATCTATGACCGGGTCACGGCGAGAGCTCCCGCCTTCATCTCCACCGGTGCAAGCTCATAGAGGACCCATCCGAACACCTCCGCGATTCTCACTGCGCCGCGACTGCTTGCCAGACCTTCAAACATCTCCCTCTCGCGGCCGCCCTTCTCGATGAGGGCGAAAACGGGCACGCCCTTGCTCGAGCAGGCAGCGATCGTCCGTTCACACGCCTCCGGCCCTGCTTCAAGATTGGCTGTCCTGACCCCCTCGTAGTAGCGCAGGAACCCCGAAAAGGAGTAGGCAAAGACCAGCGATCTTTCACCGGTGTGTTTCTTGACGGTCTTTGCGGTCCTTGCAATCGTTCGCCACGCGACCCGGATGCGATACGCATCGTGATCATGGAGAAAGAGTGCGTTGTTGACGATGCTGAGGATGACGATGGCGGGAACGGCGCCCCGGACAAGCAGGGCCGTTCTGCAGTGACGCGCCGCGTCAACAAGACCGACAGCCGCAACGACAAGAAGCAGCAGGTGGGCGGGGAGAAGAAAGCGACTGAGGAGCCAGACGTGCCAGGCGGGATAGAAACCGTAAAAGGTGAGGAGCACGAGGAACCAGGCGGAGACCAGGGTCTTGGAAGAAGCCGAGAGCCGCGGTGTGACCATGGCCCACCCAATGAACGGGAGAAGAGACAACATCCCGAACTGGACCAGCCAGTGAAGCTGAGCACCTGCGACCCGCCAGAACTCGTGGATGGTGAAGAGGCTCGTCTGAGCACCGTAGCTCCCTTCGAGCGATGCCGGGCGATAGTAGGCGGTGTGGACCCAGAGCTGGAGCAGGAAGGCGGGGAGGAAGCCAAAGGCGACGTCGAGAATCCGGCGGGCACGCCGTTCGCACAGCAAATAGAGCGCAGCGGGGACAACGAAGAGAGACAGATTCGGTCGCACCAGGAACGCCATGCCGATCGCTAGTCCCGCACCTGTTGCGAAGAGTGGACGACCTCTCGACTTCAGGAGCGACATCGTCGCCAGAAGTATGAAGAACGCGCCCACGACATCGCTCATCGCGATCGTGGCGAAGGAGAAGAGCGGCGGCCATGCGAGTCCGAGCCCGGCGGCGGCATACCCCGTGGCGCGCCCGGCGATCTCCTTGCCGATGCGGTAAAGTAGCACGAAGCACAGCGCACCCATGAGAGGCGGCAGATAGAAAGGCCCTCGTGGACCGAGGATCCACACGAGCGGGGCCATCATCGCCGGCGCCCCGAATGGATAGACAGGCACCGACCGGCCGTTGATGAAGGAGTAGGCGAGCGGGGTCGACACGATCCCATCGCCACCAATTCCGAGGGATTCGAGTGTCGTTTCGCACGCGGCGAATTCGAACCGCGCCAGCCGATGCGCCACGGTCACATACCCATAACTGTCCGACCATCCGAGATCGAAGGAGGTGTAGTGAAGGTAGAAGAGGAATACGCCCACCGGGATCAGTCGGGAAAGCGTTCCTAGCACCGGGTTCAGTGTAGCAGATTCCCGGGCAGCTCCCCACCCCGAAGACCGCCCAGGCCAGGGGAACGTCAAAGTCCCACCGCGAAGTCCGGGTGAAGTCGATCGGAGGAAACCGCAGATGGCGCAGATTTCCGCGCAGATTACGCAGATTCTTCCAGCATTCAACCGACGAGCAACTTGCTCCTCACTCTCGGGTCGGCGCGAAGC
>JACPPM010000150.1 GCA_016191015.1 Acidobacteriota bacterium
ATCGCCTCTATCCGTTCCTGCATTCCTCCCTTCCTGCTTTCCTGAGAGGGGGTTCGGAGGATCTCGCCCTCTCGAGAGTCTTGCCATTTCCTGTCAACACGCAACTTGTAAGAAACTAAAGCCCTTAGGCGCCGCGCAAGAACAACTTCTCAGCTTGAGGCGGCACTCTGACATTATGGAGGACATTCGGTAGGAATGATGGAATGTTGGAATGATGGTGAAGTGATCCGCCATCACGATACTTCCACACGCCCCATGGGGCCTCCGGAAACCATTCTTCCATCATTCCATTATTCCACCGTTCCGGCTGTGCGGGAGTCGCGTTATGTCACATTTGCGATTCGAATGCGGGCACTGATTCTTGCACGGCCACTTAGCTATTAGCCCCGCACGAGATTCCGGCCTGACTGTCGAGGGCCGGGAACCCACACGCCTGCCCGCGAATCATGCCGGTCGACCGCCCCCGGTGCTAACGGCAAACGGCTAGGAGCTTGCAATCAGTATGGCCCCGCTCCACTGAGGCAATACTACGCCCCATTGAAATTCCTTGCCCTTCTTGCAAGAATGGTGATATGATGAAAGGTTGTGTGTCCTTGAGGGCGCCGCAATGGGGTGGTGGCCTGGTTGAGGGTGAGGGGCTATAGCGTGGCTTTTGATTAATCAAGAGCTTACGAGCGATCGGGACCGCGTGTACGAGGCGGCTGACATTGTAGAGATTGCGTCTATCTACACTGCTTTGAAGCAGCGCGGCGGAAAGCATGTAGGCCTGTGTCCGTTCCATCACGAAAAAACGCCGTCCTTCAGTGTGGACCGGGCGAGGAAACTTTATCACTGCTTTGGGTGTCACCAAGGGGGGGATGTTTTTCGTCTTGTTATGGAGATGGAGAGGTTTTCGTTCGTCGAGGCGCTGAAGTTCCTGGCCGAGCGGTACAACATTGAGCTTGTGGGTGGTCGAGGAAACAAGGCTGCGTCGAGCGAGAGGAAGCGACTGATTGAGATCAACGCGTTGGCCAAGGGTTTCTACCAGAGGGTGTTGCAATCGCCCGATGGACGGGAGGCCCGCGACTTCCTCCTCAAGCGTGGGGTCATGGCTGACTCTGTCGCGGCGCTCCAGCTCGGATACGCCCCGCCTCAATGGGATCGTCTCTATGCCCACCTGCGCCGTGAGGGCGTTCCAGACGATCTCATTCTCAAGGCCGGGCTCTCGGTCCAGCGGCAAGGCGCGGGGTCTTCGTACTATGACCGATTCAGAGACCGGGTGATCTTCCCGATCATCTCGGAGGGGGGCGAAGTGATCGCCTTTGGAGGGCGGGTGCTCCCCCGTGAAGCGGAAAGCAGTGCCGGAAGTCCCAAGTTCATCAACTCGCCGGAGACGGCCGTTTACAGCAAGGGCAAGCAGTTCTACGGGCTGAATCTGACGCGTGATCAAATCCGTAAGTCGGGCGATGCCGTTATTGTTGAAGGGTACATGGACTTCGTCCTGCTCTATCAGGAAGGGGTGAAGAACTGCGTGGCGAGCCTGGGTACGAGCCTGACGCGGCTGCAGGTGCGGCTGCTGGAGCGGCATGGCGCCGCCGGCATCCTCAACTTCGATCCCGACACGGCCGGTCGTGAAGCCGTCATCCGATCGCTCCAGACGTTCTTCGAGGAGGATGTTGGGGTCCGTGTCATGAGCCTGCCGGACGGACTCGACCCAGACGAGTTCATCTTGCAGAGGGGTCTTCAGGACTACGTGGAGCTCATCCGGAATGCGCCGCCGGGTGAGGTGTTCGCGCTCGATTCGCTCTTCAGCAGCTATGCGGGTCACGATGGCCAACGGCGCGTCGGGGACGTCACGGATTTTCTGAAGCTGTGCAGGTCGATCTCCAATCAGATTCGTCTCGAGCTGGCTCTGCGTGAGGCCTCGGCACGTTTCGGCATGTCCATCGGGCAACTTCATGCGGAGATGCAGAAGCTGCCACAGGTGGCCGGGAGCCAGGCCGAGCACCCGCAGGCCGTGGTCCACCTGGCAAGGCCGTCCCCGGCGGAGGTGCGATTGGTGCTGTTCTGCGCCGCCGGAGCCGAAAACTACGGGGCTATTTCGAACAGCCTGGCTACGACAGCGCCAGCCCTCACGTGCGCGTCCATCTTCCAGAAGCTCGGGACGCTGGCAGGGCGTGAGGGTGCCTATGATCGCGAACGTATTTTTTCAGTTCTTGATTCGGCCGAAGCCGCTCAGCTCTCTCGCATCCTGATGGAGCACGAGGACGCGGGCATCCCTGATTTGGCCGAGGCGAAGAGCTGTGTGGAAGCACTGAGAAACGAGGCTGGTGAAGCGGCGCGTCTGCAGTCTGCCGTGGAAAAGGCCCAAAACGATCCGGATCAGCTCACCGTGGCCTTGGCCCGGAAGCAGGAGTACATGAGGAAGTTGCATGCCGTGGCAAAGTAATCATCTGTCAGAAGGAGTGGGTAGATTGTCAATTGAGGACAAACTGGACGAAGTGAAGACCCTCATCAACATCGGAAAGGAGAAGGGCTACCTCCTTTACGAGGAGGTCAACGACCTGCTGCCGGCGGATGTCGGCACACCCGATGACTACGACAATCTCTTCGGCATGTTCGACTCTGCGGGGATCGAGCTGGTCGACTCGATCGAGAAGCTCAAGGCCGCGGAAAAGCGCCAGAAAGCGGATGAGGAAGCCGAGGCCGACGTGATCGCTGCCGCCCTCGAGAAAACCAATGACCCCGTTCGCATGTATCTGAGGGAGATGGGAACGGTCCCGCTTCTCACACGGGACGGAGAAGTGGAGATAGCGCAGAAGATCGAGCGGGCGGAGATGAGCGTGTTGAAGGCGCTGTCGCGCAGCCCGATCATCATCCATCACTTCCTGGACTTCGTCGACAAGCTGAAGGAGACTCCATGGCTCGTCAAGGAGATCCTCAACCTGAATGACGACGAGCTCGGAGAGGACCGGATTGCGGATAGGTGTGCTGAGCTGTCGCGGATTGCCACCCGGGTGCGGGGGCGCTTGCGGGAGATCGAGCAAATCGAGGCGAGAATGGTGAAGAGCGTATCCGAGCGCAACCGACGGAAGCTGGTCTGGGAGATCGCCAAGATAAGGATCAAGGTAGCCTGGATCCTGAGCAAGATCGATTTCTCGGAGACCCGCATCGATGCGTTCGTCCAGCATCTCAAACAGAAACAGGAGCTGTTCGACAAGATGCTGCATGAGAAGCAGCGTATCCAGGAGCAGTACAACCGGATCCGGCGCGTATCGGACCGACGTGCCCTCAAGGGAAAGATGCGGGGCGTTGATGAGAGGGTACGCGAGCTTTCCGAACTGCTTCAGGCCACCCCGGAGAGCCTCAAACGGTCACTCAACACTATCCAGCGCGGCAAGCTCGACACCGAGAAATACAAACAACAGCTCGTCGAGGCGAACCTCCGGCTCGTCGTGTCGATCGCCAAGAAGTACACCAATCGTGGGCTCCAATTCCTGGATCTCATCCAGGAGGGCAACATCGGTTTGATGAAGGCCGTTGATAAGTTCGAGTACCGGCGGGGGTACAAGTTCTCCACGTACGCAACCTGGTGGATCAGGCAGGCGATCACGCGCGCCATCGCAGACCAGGCGCGCACGATTCGGATTCCTGTCCATATGATCGAGACTATCAACAAGCTGATCAGGACATCGCGCAGCCTCGTGCAGGAGCTCGGGCGCGAGCCCACGTGCGAGGAGATCGCGGAAAAGATGGAAATCCCGGTCGCCAAGGTTCGGCGCATCCTGAAGATCGCGCAGGAGCCGATCTCACTGGAGACGCCGATCGGTGAAGAAGAGGATTCGCACCTCGGCGATTTCATTGAGGATTCGCAGATCCCCTCGCCGTCGGACACGGTGATCCGGTTGAACCTGAAGGAGCAGACCGAGGACGTCCTGAAAACATTGACTCCGAGAGAAGAGAAGGTCCTCAAGATGCGCTTCGGGCTGGACGAAGGCAACGAACACACGCTCGAGGAGGTCGGCCAGAGCTTTCAGGTGACCCGCGAGCGCATACGGCAGATCGAGGCGAAGGCCCTCCGCAAATTGCGCCACCCGTCGCGCAGCAAGAAATTGCGTTCCTTTTTGGAGACCACGAGGGTATACTAAGCGGCGATGAGGCGATCGATCTTGCCGGATGCTGGAGCCCGCGAGGGGCGGTGATGGAGTTTGATCTCGCACCGCTCCGCAAACTCCAAGAGATAGATCTCGCCATAGCCGCTCGCCTCAAGGTCGAAGACGAGCTTCCCCGCCAGATCCAGGCCTTCGATGATGAAATCTCCAGCCGCCAGGCCGAGATGGAGGGCGAGAAGGGGAAGCTGGGGGATCTCCAGAAGAGCAAGAAGACGGCAGAGGGCGAGGTCGAATTGCTGCGCGGAAAGATCGCCCACTACAAGGACCAGCTCCTCAGCGTCAAGACCAATCGCGAGTACTCCGCCCTCCTGAAAGAGATCGACTCCGCTCAGAAGAAGATCGATGGACTGGAAGAGACGATCATCGCATACATGATCGAGACCGATGAGCACCATGCCCATCTGAAGAGGATCGAGGCCTGGTTCCAGTCTGAGCGGGCCAAGCTCCTGGCGAACAAGGCGGGGATCGAGCGGGAGCTGGCCAAAGCGCGCGCCGATCGCAGCGCTCTGGAATCCCAGCGGCTCGAGATGGAGAAGACTCTGCCCGAGACCGTATATCGGACGTATGTCCGCGTGCGAGAGCTGCGGGGAACCTCCCTGGCCGAAGCGCGGGATCAGTTTTGCATGGAATGCCACGTACGACTCAGGCCGCAGGTCTACAACGACCTGAGGAGCAACATCCGCATGATCACGTGCGATTCGTGCGATCGAATCCTCTTCTACGACGGGCCGCCACCAGTGGCTCAGCCCGACGAAGCAGCTGCACCGATGGAGTCCGAAGAAGAATTGGACGCTGCGACTCAAGGTCGCAGCTCGACCGGCGACTGACTCAACGTCTCCGGGATCCTGAGCCGCGGCAACGATCGTGGCAGGTGCAAGCCTAGCCTGCGCGTGGCGTTGGAGTCGTCATGCAATCCGTCCGACGACCGCGGCTACGGCGGCCTTGCCTGTCCCACTCTACTCCCCCAGGTTCCCAGCCATTCCCGCCCGAGGTGGCGGAACTTTGAACTTTGGACTTTGAACTTTGAACTTTGAACTCCGAAAGCCAGTCCGTCGCCGCGTTGTCAGTATCGGAAGATCGGGACCCGATCACTCTGGAATAGCCGCCTCGTACGTCTCCTGCCTGTAGGCCGAGAATCCTCGTTTCAGATAGTTAGGTAGGGCTGCCGGGTCGTCCAGGGTGCAGGTGTGGAGCCAGACTCGGTTGGCACCGAGGTTCCACGCGTTCTCGACTGCCGAGCTGAGGAGCTGTTTGCCGAGCCCTTTACCGTGAAAGTCGGGGAGGAGGCCGAAATAGGCGATTTCCGCCGAACCGTCCCCACACGTGTGGAGCTCGAAGAAGCCGGCCGGTGCCCCGCTGAGGTAAGCGACCCAGATCGAGATGTCCGGCCGCGCGAGATGCGTTCCGATCTGATCGCGCGTCCATTCGCTCCTGTCGAGCCAATGATAGGAGCGTCCGACTTCGGTGTAGAGGTATCGATAGAATGAAGCCGGGCAGGCGGGCGCGCGTTCGACTCGCAGTCCTGAGACGTCGACCCCGGCTGAGCGGTGTTCCCCCCGGCGTGTCATCTGCAGGTACGTGCGGGTAACCACCATGATTCGGACGGTCAGCTGGCCGCGTCGCACACGCCGGCAATTACCCGAGAATTTTTCGCCTGAGGCCGCTGCGGAAGAGCAACGGGATCAGGCGATTGAACAGACTGGCCTTCCCTTCGGTGTAGGGAAACCAGACCGGTTCTCGCCTGAGACCGATCCGGTCCTCGAGCATCGCCTGTTGGCGGCAGAACTTCGTGAGGCCGCCGGGCGAGTGTCTGAACCCGATGCCACTCTCCTTGAAGCCGCCGAAGGGGAGCTCCGGTACGATGTAGTTGACGCAGCAGTCGTTGATGCAGACGGCGCCGGCGCGGATCTGTCGAGCCATGGAGCGGGCGAGGCGGGTGTCGCGGGTAAAGATCGAGGCGCTGAGCCCGTAGCGGCTGTCGTTGGCCATCGCCAGCGCCTCCTCTCGGTCCTTGACGGCCATGATCGGGATCACGGGCCCGAACGTCTCTTCGGTCATGATCAGCATGTCATGAGTGACCCCGGTCAGGACGGTCGGCTCGTAGAAGTAGCCCTGGTAGCGCCCGTTCCGCCTCCCGCCGATCTCGACGTGCGCACCCTTCCTGACCGCGTCATCGACGTGGGATTCGACGATCCCGAGCTGCCGGGCGCTGGTCATCGACCCGATGTCGATCGGCGCGTGCTCATCGGGGCCCTGCCGGACCTTCTCGACCTCCTTGACGAGGAGCCTCGTGAACTCCGATGCCACGGATTTCTCTACATACACCCGCTCAACCGAAATGCACGCCTGTCCCGCGTTGAAGAGCGCCCCCCAAGCCGTGGCAGCCGCCGCCCGGTGGAGATCTGCATCGCTCAAGACGATCAGGGGATCTTTGCCCCCCAGCTCCAGGGAAAGCGGTGTCAGCGTCTCTGCCGCCTTGGCCATCACCTTCTTGCCCGTGGACACGCTGCCCGTGAAGGAGACATAATCGGCGCATCCGACGAGCGACGCGCCAGCCTCGCCGTATCCGGTCACAACTCGCACCAGATCTCTCGGGAACAGCTCTGCCGCCAGTCTCTCGACCAGCAGCCCCGAGAGCGGAGTGATTTCACTCGGCTTGATCACAACCCCGTTGCCGGCCAGCAGCGCCGGTACGATATCGCCGCAGGTGAACATGAAGGGGAAATTCCAGGGCGTGATAAACCCGACGACTCCGTGCGGGAGGCAGGCGACCTCGAGCTTCTTCGTCTTGAAGAGGGGATTCAGTGAGGAGCGGGACTCGGGCCTGAGCGTCTCGGCGGCGATCTTGGTGTAGTAGTCGACCATGTTACAGCTATAGAAGATTTCGACCGCGACTGCCTCGTGCGCCGGCTTGCCGGTCTCCATGACAATCGTCGCGGCGATCTCGTCCTTGTGGTCGACGATCGCATCGCGGAACTTGCGAAGAATCTCGATCCGCTCTGCCACACTCCTCTGCGCCCACTCCCCCTGAGCATCGCGGCACAGATCGACCGTCCCCCGGATCTCGTCGTCGCGGAACACCCGCACGTCTCGCACCCGCTCGAGCGTCGCCGGGTTGACGACCTGGATGAGATCCCCTTTCCTCACAACAGCTGCCGTCGCCACAACGGAACCGATCTTAGCACAGGTCGACCGAGGATAGCGCGCCCCCCGCGGCTTTCCCAGGCACAACCTCCATTCATGTCGGATGCTCCCCGGGGTCGTAACCACGACGAGCTTTCCGTCGTTTTCTTCTTGTGGGATAACTGTCGCGGTGTGATGACACGGTCAGGGGGGAAGATGAATCGCGAACAACCGGATTTCGCTCCGGCGTGTTCCACGGTAAGATGCCCTCGTGGCGCCGGCGAACAGGCTGAACTACATCGATCTGCTCCGCGGCTGGGCCATCATCCTGATGTTCGAAACTCATGCGTACCATGCGTGGTGCAATCCGGAAGCGAAGAAGAGCGCGTTCTATATGTACACGCGAATGGTGGGTGGAATGGCCGCCACTCCCTGCTGCTCTACTGGGTCCACGTCGAGCTCGTGTACGGGCGCCTCTTCGGCGGGCTCAAGGGGCGACAGAGCATCGCAACCGTTTCGTGGTGGCTCCTGGCGATCACCGCCGCGATGCTCGCCCTCTCCTTCCTCCCGGATCTCATGAAACGACGCCAGGTATCAACGGTGTAAGGCGCGTTCCCGGTGATGGAATTTGACGAACGAGACGTCATCGCTCGCGTTCGGGCAGGCGAGGAGTCCGCATTCAATCTCATCATGGACCGCTACCAGGAGAAGCTGTTCCGTCTTGCCCTCCGGCTGATGCGCTCACGCGAGGACGCCGAGGATGTGCTGCAGGAGGCGTTTCTCAAAGCTTTCTTCGGGATTGCGAAGTTTCGTGGGGAGAGCTCACTGTACACATGGCTCTATGCAATCACCTTGAAGATCGCTCTGAAGAGACGACATCGGGAAGGACGGAAGAGCGATCTTACTACGTCAGTAGAGACAATGACGGTCGATCCCGTCGGCCATGATCGTCCCCAGGATGAAGACGCGGCCAACCGTGAGCTCGGCCGGCGCATCGACGAGGCGGTCCTGAGGCTCCCCAAGAAGCAGAGGGCCGTGTTCGTGCTGCGGCATCAGGAGGAGCTGGCGTTTGGGGAGATCGGTCGCTACCTGGGGAAGAGCGAGGGCGGGGTCAAGGCGCTCTATTTCCACGCTGTCCGGAAGATGCGGGGTATGTTGAAAGACGAACGATGAGACGCGCCACGCCGGTTGGATGGCTCCAGTGCTGAGTACCGGATCCTGGGAGCTCTCGCGCGACTACATCGGCGCGCAGCACTCAGCTTCGGTCAAGTCGAAGGGTCGCAACGACGATAATCGGCAAGGTGGTGGTCGGACACCGCACTAATCCCCGGATGTCGCGGTGCGCTTCACGCTTCGCGCGAATATGTTTTGCTCACCTGACTGGATCGGCTCGTCGCGTTCCGGCCGTTTGACTTCACCCAGAGCAGAGCGCGGTCAGCGCCGTCGACGAGGTTTTTCGACCACTGGTTGACAGTTTCGGTGGAGGAGACCTCTTCGGAGTCCGGCACGGCGTCGAGGGGGAAGGAGCTGACGCCGATGCTGATCGTGATCTTCAGCGGAATATCATTGACGACGAAGTCGGAATCCTGGGTCGTTCTCCTGAGACGTTCCGCGATCTTCACGGCGCCGGTCAGGTCTGTTTCCGGCAGGATCACGGCGAATTCCTCGCCGCCCCATCGCGCGATGATGTCCTGTTGCCTGAAGGTGTCGCGGAGGATGTTGGAGAATTTCTGCAGCACGAGATCGCCCGCCAGGTGACCGTATTCATCGTTGACGCACTTGAAGCGGTCCAGGTCGATCATGAGGAGAGAGAGCAGGCGGCCGTGGCGCTGCGAGATCGAGAGATGTTTCTTGAGCGTCTCCTCGAAGTAGTTCTTATTGTACAGCCGGGTGAGGTGGTCTTTCGTGGCCATCTCGTACAGTCGCTGATGATAGAGGACTTCCCCCTCATCACGGGCCTGGATCTTGAGAATCGTCTCGCCCATCCGGATCTTGTCGCCAGGGCGCAACAGTGCGCGGCTGATCTCTGTGTTGTTCACGAACGTGCCGTTGGTCGACCCCATGTCCACAGCTTCGACTACGTACGCACCTGGATCTGTCGGGGATGGCATGATGCTGATACGAGCATGGTGGCGGCTCACGCGCGCATCACTCAACTGGATTCCCGAATCTTCGCTCCGTCCAACGATGATCTCGTCATGCATCAGCCTGAACTCACGTCCGAAGTCTATGTCCGCTCCCGCAATCACCGTGAGATAGAGGTTCTCCTTCGACGGAAACATGTCCTCCCTCCGCACCCAGAGAGTGGACTTCGTCTTGTCAGCGTCTAGAGGTTCAGGCAGCGAAGATCTATCCATGAGTTGAATAATCTCCGACCTATTATAAGAATGCAGTGGAAACGCTGTCAATCGGCGCCATTCGCGCCAGGACTGCGACGAAGTCGACGTGCCGACTCGGGCGAGGCCGTTCCGTGCGAAACCGCAGATGGCGCAGATCTCCGCGCAGATTGTGCAGATTCTTCCTGCATTCAACCGGCGAGGAACTTCTCATTACTCTCGGGTCGGCGCGAAGCAATCTGCGACATCTGCGAGTCGATCTGCGGTTTCCGGGACTTTGCCGTGGTCATGATCAGCTCGTCCCCGACCGCTCGCCCTCATCGCCCTGATTGCGCACAAATGCGGTCAACACAGGCTCAGCAGCCCTCGTGCAGATCGACGTGATCGATGATGCCGACCACGGCGCAGTCGACGGGACTCAAGTCCTTGCCCAGGAGAAGCTGAGCAGCCCGCCCCTCATGGACGAGTAGGACTCGGTCCCCGGCACCCGCATCGAGCATGTCGATGGCCATCAGGGGCTCACCCTTCGGCTTCCGATCCAGTGTCAGGGGCTGGACCATCAGAAGCTTCGCTCCGATGAGCTTCTCGTCCTTGTGGGTTGAGACCACGGTTCCGACGACCTCACCAATCGTCATCAGGATTGACCCAGTCCTCGGACGACAGTCCACGGAACGGCCCGTCCTCGTCTCCCGAGATCACTCTGCATCGCGGTTCCAGGTAACGCAGTCGATGATACCCACGGCACCCAGATCCGTCGGCACCTCTTGTGGCAGAAATGGAAAGGCCGCTTCCTTCCCGCGGACGAGAATGACCTCCTCGTCGTATCCAGACCCGGTCGAGTCGACTGCCACCAGGGGGCGCCCCTTGGGCCGGCCATCTTTCGAGACAGGCTGAACGAGCAGGAGCTTCTTTCCCTCGAGCCCCCGGTCCTTGCAGGTCGCGTACAGGTTGCCGATCACCTTCGCGCGTATCACCGGCTCCTCCTCGCGGCCGCCTCGTAGCCTGCATCCGGTCTGAGCGTGATCGTGTCGATAATCCCCACGATCGCGGCGTCAACGGGGCAGTCCTTCATGCCGGCGGCCATGCGGGCCGAGCTGCCGCTGACGACGAGCACCTGTTCGTCGGCTCCGGCCGCGACCGTATCGACGGCTACCAGGTATCCGCCGTCATCACTGCCTGTCGGATCGATCTGTTTGACGACGAGCAACTTCGTGTTCCGAAGCTTCTCGTCCTTGCGCGTAGCCACGACCGTCCCGATGACGCGGCCCAAGATCATGTTTCTCTCCGAATCCTGCTCAACCCTCACGCCCTACGAAACTTCGCCGCTCTTCTTGCCGTACATTTTCCCGATCGGGAGCGAGTCCTCGAGGTTCTGGTGCGGGCGCGGGATGACGTGGACTGAGACGAGCTCACCCACTTTTCGCGCGGCGGCCGCCCCGGCGTCGGTTGCCGCCTTCACAGCAGCCACGTCTCCTCGCACCACTGCCGTCACGTAGCCGGCACCGATCTTTTCGTAGCCGATGAGCACGACCTTGGCCGCCTTCACCATGGCGTCGGCCGCCTCGATCATGGCCACGAGTCCCTTGGTTTCGATCATTCCGAGCGCTTCCATCCGTCAACCTCCAATCGAAATTAGCCTGTGATGGTCCGCACCGCGTCTTCGATCAGACCGGCGAGTTGAGAGCGAGTCATCGTCACCGTTTCCGGACCGCCGGCAGGGCAGCTCCCGCCGTGGCTGACCGGGCACTGCACGCTGGGGCCTTCGACACCATACTTCTCGCGGAGCGCGACGAGCTTCTCGACATTCTCCGTCGAGATGGGTTGGACGCGGCCGAGGGTTCGCGCGATCAGGTTGATCTGCGCGTAGTGTTCGAGCGTCTCCATCTTATAATAAGCCGAAAGCAGGTCCTTACCCACCGTGATAGCACCGTGATTGGACAGGAGGAGTGCATCGTATTCGCGGATGTACTTGCCGACGGCGTCCGCCAGCTCCTCGGTCGATGGCGTGCCGTACTCGGCGAGCGGAACGCAGCCCAGTGTTACGACGACCTCGGCCATCAGTGCCGGATCCAGCGGAATCCCGGCGACCGCGAAGCCCGTACACGTCCGTGGATGCGCATGGACCACCCCGAACACATTCGGTCGTTCACGGTAGACGACCAGATGCATCAGCAACTCCGAGCTCGGCTTGTTCTTCCCCTCTACCCTCTTGCCTTCCAGATCCGTGATCACGAGGTCCTCCGCCCTCAACTGTCCCTTGCACATTCCTGCCGGAGTCGTCAGAACACGCCACTGGTCGAGCCGTGTGCTGAGGTTTCCCTCGGACGCGACAATGTACTCCTTCTCGTAGAGCTTCCGGCCGATCTCGACCATCATCTCCTTGGTCTCGATCAGGCTATACATGCCAGGTGTTTCCTTCGGCAGTCCTCACTGCAAAAATACAAGGTTTCGCGCCCAACCTTGAGGGGGAGCGCCATGCTTTGGGGGACATAGGTTTCACAGACAGGGTCCTTCACGAGCCACTGGGCTCCGGGGCGGACGGCCCGTTCCTGCCGTGGCTTCCTCAGGCTCGCAGCCATCCAGCGCCACAGCATGTAGCCCAGCACGATCAAGAGGATTCTCGTTAACATACTCATGGAATACGAGGTCCAAGTCTAAGAAGAACAGGCGGTGGAGTCAAGGCGCTGCCAACTGCCGGGGGCCGTCGTCTCGCTGGTCAGCCACTTTCACCCTGACCGCTCTACTCGCCGGGTCGCGGCGGGGTCCCCCACTTCACGTCGACCGGCTCGGGACTGCGGCAAAGTCGAGGCGCCGAGTCGGGCGAGGCCGTTCCGTGCGAAACCGCAGATGGCGCAGATTTCCGCGCAGATTACGCAGATTCTTCCAGCATTCCACCGACGAGCACCTTGCTCCTCACTCTCGGGTCGGCGCGAAGCAATCGGCGACATCTGCGAGTCAATCTGTGAAATGGTATGTACTCCCACATGGATTTGATCGGGGTTTTGAGAGAGGTGGAGAATGGGG
>JACPPM010000164.1 GCA_016191015.1 Acidobacteriota bacterium
CGCAGGAGGAGAGGAATGCAGGAACGGAGCGGTCGCCTCGGACGATCAGGGTGGCTCGGATGAACGCTCTCACGCTCCACGCTCCAGGCCCGCGAAGCGGGCCGGACGCTCTCACGCGCGGTGGAGACGCAACCTTTTTGGTTGCGGCTCCGCCGCGTTAGTGTGCCGAAGGCGCATGAATAGCAACATTCGTCCCGGCTCGCCGCCGGCTATCATCGGAGAAACCCGCATGACATGTGGCACGCACACGAAACTTGCCGTCCTATCCTCATTGCTCGCGTCATCGACCCTCCTCGCCGCCTCCCCGAAGACTCTGGGATTTTTCCCGTCGTCGCGGGAGTCCGAGGCGAGGTTCGAGGCGATCATGTCGGCGACACCCACTCCCGAGCGGGAGAGGAAATGGCTGCGATGGCTGACCGAGGAACCGCACACAGCCGGCACCGGCCAAGGCAAGAAGACTGCCGAGTACGTGCGTGATCGGCTGAAGGAGTTCGGCATCGTCGCCGAGCTGGTGCCGTACGAAGTGTTCCTGAACTACCCGAAGCAGGTCTCGCTCCGGCTCCTGAAGCCCGAACCGATCGAGCTGTCGCTAGAGGAACGGGGCGACATCCGGGACAAGGATTCATTCAGCGGCGACGTCTTTCCGGGTTTTCACGGGTACGGCGCCAGCGGCAAGGCTGCGGCGCAGGTCATCTACGTGAACTACGGTACACGTGAGGACTTCGAACAGCTCGATGGTCTGGGTCTGAGTGTCGTCGGCAAGATCGCGTTGGTGCGGTACGGCAAGGTCTTCCGAGGGCTGAAGGTACGGGAGGCCCAGGAGCGAGGGGCGATCGGGGTCATCATCTTTTCGGATCCGGCCGACGACGGCTACATGAAGGGTGACGTCTACCCTGACGGGCCGATGCGCCCAGAGACCGCTCTGCAGCGCGGATCGGTGCAGTTCCTCTCAGAAGGGCCGGGCGATCCGACCACACCGGGATGGGCATCGGTTCAGGGCGCGCGCCGCGCGGATGCCACGAAACTGGCGGGGATCCCGCGCATCCCGTCGCTTCCGATTTCATACGGGGAGGCGAGCAAGATCCTGAAAGCACTTGCCGGCCAGCGCGTCCCCGAAGGTTGGCAGGGCGGGCTCCCCTTCTCATACCACGTGGGCCCGGGGCCAGCCGAAGTCGAGATGTCCGTCACGATGGACTACGCCTATCGCACGATCTGGAACGTGATCGGGACGATCTCCGGGGGTGTCGAAAAAGACCGATGGGTGATTCTCGGTAATCATCGCGATGCTTGGGTGTACGGCGCGGTCGA
Organism: Acidobacteriota bacterium; assembly: GCA_016191015.1. Classification (GTDB taxonomy): domain Bacteria; phylum Acidobacteriota; class CAIWXX01; order CAIWXX01; family CAIWXX01; genus JACPPM01. Next base: position 1,309 of record JACPPM010000164.1, read on the forward strand.
TCCGAACTCTGGGACCGCCTCGCTCCTCGAAACGGCCCGGGGGCTCGGAGAAGCCATGAAAGCAGGCTGGGTGCCGCGACGCACGCTGATCCTGGCGTCCTGGGATGCGGAGGAGTACGGGCTGGTCGGTTCGACGGAATGGGTGGAGGATCATGCGGCCGAGCTGAGCCAGAAGGCCGTTGCCTACATCAATCTGGACTCATCGGTGACGGGCCATGCACTTGACGCCGGCGGCATCCCATCGCTGCGCGATCTGTTCATGGGGGCAGCCGCCGATGTGGCGGATGTGCGAACGGGGAAGACTGTCCTCGATCTGTGGACGCAATCGGAGCAGTCGGAATGGGCGAAGGAAGCGCCGGTGGATCTCGAGCACCCACAGAGGGAGTTCTACCCGAACCTGCGGCTGATCGGTTCCGGATCGGATTACACCGCCTTCCTGGACAACCTCGGCATCCCGGCGTTGGATTTCTCCTTCGACGGACCTTATGGGGTCTACCACTCGGTCTTCGACGACATCACGTGGATGGAGAAATTCGGCGATCCCGAGTATCTGTATCACGTCGCCGCCTCACGGCTCTACGGGCTGCTCGCGATGCGGCTCGCCGGCGCCGATCTCGTGCCGCTGCGATATGTGCCATACGCCAGGCGCCTGCAGGATGATCTCGACGAGATCAGAAGGTCGGCGATCATCAAGAGGAGGATGCCGCGAACACCGAGCTCACCTGCGGTCAAGCCCCCCCTCGACCCGGACTTTACTACAGTCATAGAGTCGCTGCGGGACTTCGTCACCGCTGCCGGTGAGCTCGACGACGCCCTCGACCGAGTGGATTCCTCCGGGATGGCCGATTCCGGCAGGCTCTCCAGACTGAATGACTCCGTTGCCCGGATCGAGCGGGAGTTCCTCGATCCGGCCGGACTCCCGCGCCGTCCATGGTTCAAGCACACAATCGTCGCACCCGGCTATACGGTCGGGTACGGTGCATGGACGTTTCCGGGCATCGTCCATGCGCTCTTGGATCGAGATCAGGCGATGTTCGACGCGGAGGCGAAGAAGGTTGCGGCGCGACTGCATGCCGCCGCATCGGCAGCGCGTGCGGCCGCGGCCCTCTGCGGCGCTCCGTAGAGATCGCACGTCGCGATCCGCCAGCTTCCGATAGAGAGGCAAGGTTGCCGAGCTGGACTACGTCGAGGCGGGTCTGCTGCTCGATGTGCCATTCGAAGTCCTCTTGACCGTCATGGCCGCCGACCTCGAAGAACGCCGATTCGTCGCGATTGTGCAAGATGATCTGCTTCGCATGAAGGCGACTGGTAAGTCCGACGGCGCCATCACGAACTACGGATCCATCTTCCTGAATACCATTGATTCCGATGGGTCGTTGCCGGTCTCAACTCGACGCAGATAAGCCTCGAAGGCGGCTCACCCGCGATCCACGAATCGTTCACCGGCGTGTCGGGCTCGTTCGAAAGAACGCTCGCCGGTATCCGCGCTTTCCACGCTTTAGTGTCTGGGAAGTTGAGTGCTGACACGAAATAGCAAAAAACCTGTTCACCGCAGAGACGCAGAGGTCGCGGAGAAAGATTCCCCCTCTGCGCTCTCCGCGCCTCTGCGGTGAAACGGCATCCCCATGAGCCCGCGGCTCTTGGTTGCGGCTATGCCGCGTTGGGCACCTTAGCGAGCATTCCTTACCAACATGTTGTCAGCCGGGGGGTGAGGGATCCGGCGTCCAAACCACCAAGACACGAAGACACCAAGCCGCACCAGGGGGCGAGGGAATCCGCTTGGTGGTCTCTTGGTGTCTTGGTGACTGGGTGGTATTGCGGATCCGGCTGCGAGCGGAGCGAGCCGGACGCTCTCATGCGCGGCGGATGCGCAACCAATCTGCACGGAAATCTGCGCCATCTGCGGTTTCGCACGGAACGGCTTCGCCCGAGTCGGCGCCTCGCCTTTGCCGCAGCCCTGGCCGCGACCGTGCGGGAGCGGTCACGCGAGCGTTTTTCGTGTATACTGCTGTCAACTTCGAGGAACCCTGAGTGACGGACTTATTCTGGCGGATGGTGGTGCTTGCGTGCCTCGTGGCCCCGGCGGGCGTGGAGGCGAGCTACGACTTGCGCTGGGTCGAGACGGAGATCTCGTTGAGGCCGGATGGAAAAGCGACGATCGTGGCGAAGATCCGGTACAGCGTGAGCGGCGAGGAGCTTCACGGCTTCTACTATCAGGGTGAGCAGGGAGAACTGCATTTTGATCTGGGACAATCGCATGCGATTCTCTCGGACGGCCGCGATCTGAAGCTCCACATCGAGCAGGTTGAGTCGAACAAGTACGACGTCGTGCTCGACGGAGGCGCGGCGGTCCGCGAGGGAGAGGCGACCTATGTGGTTGTCTATGGCACGGACCTGGCCGCCACAGGGCAGATCGCACATACCGACTCGCCCGAGCACGGAAAGCTGGCGGTTTTTCACTGGTCACCTCCAGTCTGGAATGAGCCCTTGGAGCACGCCACGATCATGGTGCACTTCCCGATCGAGGTCCGAGAGCGGAGTGTCACCGTCGAGGAGCTTGCCTCGTTCAGCTTCCTGACAGAGAAGTTCGTGAACGAGCGATACCTGATCGAGTATTGGGGCGAGGAGGCAAACGGCGCTTACTGGCTGACGCAGCGTTTGCACCGCGAGAATGTGTCGTCCGGTGAATCCATGCTCGTACAGGAATACGTCGACGCACGGGTTTTCACCGATCTCGTCGCCGCCCCGGCGACGACTCCGTCCGGATCATGGGAGAGTACCCCTGCGCCCGAAGCAGCTCGGATCCCGCTATGGGTCATCGCCTTCATCGGGGCTCTGGGGGGCCTCGCAGTGATCGTCATGCTGGGCAAGCACAGGAGCATGCTCAAGGCCGCCGATGGGCTCGATGCGATCCAGTGGGTCGGAAAGGACTGGGTTCCACCGAAGATCGAAGTCGCGAGTTTCCGCCAGAAAGGAAAGGTCGCCAAGCTGGACTATGTCGAGGCGGGTCTGTTGCTCGAGGTGCCGTTCGAAGTGGTTCTGACGGTCATGGCTGCCGACCTCGAAGCGCGCGGATACGCGGCAATCGTGCAGGATGATCCGCTTCGGCTGAAAGCCACCGGCAAGTCCGGGGACGGCATCACCAGCTGCGAATCCATATTCCTGAATGCCATCGGCCCCGATGGGTCGCTGCAGGAGACGTCATTGCGTGAGCTCATCGCTACGGTCATCGACGGCCTGCAGCGCAACTCCTGGGACTGCGACATCGACGCGACGAAAGCTCATTATCGCCAGGACTTCCAGGAGGTTCTGTCGAAGGTCCAGAACGAGCGAGACCTTGACCTGGGGGATGATCCGGCCGGCTACTCGCGACGGTATCCGTATGTCTACGACTACTACTGGCACCACAACTGCTGCCCTTCCCGATACGGCACGATCAACCAGACGATGCACCGGGACTATCCGGCCGTGCAAAGCACCTACGGGGCTTTCATGGCCTCAGAGGCGTGCTTCAGCGGATGCTTTGTGCACAGCGCATGCCACGACGCCTGTCACTCCGCATGCCACTCAGCGTGCCACAGCGCTTGCCATTCCGCGTGTCATTCGGCGTGTCACTCGGCGTGCGTCAGCGGAGGAGCGCACTGATGTTCTGGCGAAAGCGCGTGCCGGTACCACAGATCGAGGACCTCTCGTGGATCGATGGGTTCGTCGAAAGGATCCGGCCGCATGTCACCGTCAGAGAGGCCGACTCGTTGCTCATACTCATGCCCAACCAAGTCCATCGCCTCAACAGAACCGGTCTTCTGCTGCTGAAGGCCGTGCTCGGCGGTGCCTCCATCGAAACCGTCCTCGCGCAGGCCGGATCGACCCCGGATTGCCACCGGCAATGCCACCGGCAATGCCGCCGGCAAGTAGCCGATTTTTTCTTCGCTCTCCATAAGGCCATGAGAGGATGCCTGGGGGAAGGCAGCCATCTTCGAGGTGTCGACATCGTGCCGTTCGAGGGCGGGTTCCACAGGCTGCCGGTGTTGAGCGAGATAGCACTCACCTCCCGCTGCAACCTCACCTGCTCATTCTGCTATGCCGCATGCTCTCCGGGCCGATCGCACGATTCGATGTCGACCGAGGACGTCAAGCGAGTCATCCGCATCATTCGCCAGGACGCGCAGGTGCCCAGCACGAGCTTCACGGGAGGCGAGCCGACGCTCAGAGAGGACCTGGCAGAGCTCATCGGCTACGCGCGGAGCGTCGGCATGCGCGTGAACCTCATCACAAACGGAACGCTTGCCACGGCGCAGAGGGTTCGCCGATGGGTCGATGCGGGTCTCAACTCGGTCCAGGTGAGCCTCGAAGGCGGCTCGCCCGCGATCCACGACGCGCTGACCGGCGTGCCGGGGTCCTTCGAAAGAACAGTCGCCGGTATTCGCGCATTCCAGGCTTCAGGGATTCATGTTCACACGAACACGACGATCAACCGGCGGAACAGGGATCACCTCGAGGAACTGGTCGATCGTGTCGCATCGATGGGTCTCAACAAGCTCTCGATGAATCTTGTCCTGCCGTGTGGGACGGCGCAGGAGAGTCCGGGAGACCTCCTGGTGCGCTACGATGAAGTTGCGCCGATTCTTGCCCGCGTGCGATCGCGGGCGCGCCGCAACGGCGTTGAGCTGATGTGGTACTCGCCCGTGCCGGTGAGGTTGTTCAATTCGGTGGCCGAGGGGCTGGGAAGCAAGGGATGCGCGGCCAGCGACGGGCTGCTGAGCGTCTCGCCCACGGGCGATGTGCTTCCGTGCTCGAGTTTCCCGTATGGTGTCGGGAACCTGCTCTCGGAGCCGTTTGAGAAGATCTGGCAGAGCCGCGCGGCGCTCCGTCTCCGCGCAAAGGCGCTTGCGCCAGCGGCGTGCCACGGATGCGGCTTGTTCAAGATGTGTGAAGGCGCCTGCCCGCTCTACTGGGCAGTTGTGGGTACGGCTGAAGCTGAGAAGTGCAGAGGGATCCATGCAGCTGCTTCCTGAGGCGCAGCGACGCGGTGAGATCACCTTCAAGATCGCCAAGAGCCTGTCCTACGACACGAGGCTGACCGCGATCCTTTGCTGCCTCGCAGCCGGGATCGCCGTGCAGCTCTATTCAATGAACGCGTTCCTGGGTGCACCGCTGGTCTTCGCTGCGAGCCTCCTGTCTCTGGTCTCGGGGTACACGAACATTCCGAAAGTCGGCGGCCAAGGAGCCCGGGACTGGAAGCCGGTCGGGCGTGGTGCAGTGGAGCGCGTGAGGAAGCTGCATGAGGCATCGCGGGCGTGGGACCAGAGCGCGCTCGACATCACATGTGGCACCGGCTTCGTGACGCTCTTCGGCATCCTGGCGGTAGCCGCGATCATTGCGCTGGCCATGGTGGATTACCCGATGTTGATGGTGATCTGGATCACGGACGCCGTGCTTCTCATCCTCCCGCACTGGCTGACGGGCGTGCGCCGGATCCTCACCCGTCCCGCCCTCATCGTCAAGACCAAGGCGCTTCAGGACATCGAAACGCAATTCAATCAGATGAAGGCACTCAACGAGGCACTCCAGTGGATGATGGAAGTCAGTCACAGGTCCGAGGGTGAGATTCCCGAGGACTTCAAGCTCATGGTCAAGTACACCGGTGCGCCGGAGGATTTCCTCGGCGTCCAGGTCCAGGTTGCTTTGAACGACGTCTCGGGCACGTCCTTCCCCTATCTTTACTGTGTCGTGCTCGCGCGCCCGGGATTCGGCCTGTCGAGGTTCGTGAAGCAGGAAAAGGAAATCATCGAGGAGTTTCAGAAAGAGACGGACGTGGAGCTCATCGTGATTCGCCAGAAAACCACGAAGACCGCAGGCTATCACACGAAGCCGGCGGCGCAGGCGGAGATTTTCAGAAGGGCTCTCCTTCGGGCGCGCGAAGTGCTCGGGACGGTCTCGAAACCGACGGTCCCGGCTTGACCGATATCGCACGGAGGCCCCTCCGCTCCGTCAACTCGCCGCCGCTGGAAACCGGCTGAGCAGAATAACCTCGAGCCGGGCAATCTTGGCAATCTGCTGGAAGTGACTGTCGAACGTGACGATCGCGGCACGCTCGTGGATGCAGATCACCGCTATGAGGAGATCCATAGACCTCGGCGCCACCCCGCGATTCGCGCACTTCTGACCGAGAAGTCTCGCGTCCCGCCAGAGAGACTGGGGCGTCGGGAGCATATGCAGTGTCGCAAAATACTGCACGATCCGATGCCGCTGTGCCGCGGGAGCAGCTCGGAGGAGCTCGAAGTACACAGGCTCGCACATCGCCGCCTCCGGGCTGTCGATGATCTGCCGCAGTTCCTGCTTCAGGGCCACCGGTGTCCCGGACCTGAAATAGTCTACCCAGATCGACGAGTCGATGACGACTGCCAGAGAGCGCGCTCCTTCCTCAGATCCTCGATCGTGGGAAAATCCACGGTCCACTCCCCGCGGGTGACCCTCTCACTCATCGCCCAGCGCTTCTCGAGCTGCAGTGCCCTGAGGATGACCTTGCGGATTGCCGGCCCTTTCCGCTTCTCCTTCGACACATGTTGGACATCCCTTAGCTCTGATTCGGACAATTGAACCGTTATTTTCATATAATCATTATCAAGAAATCAGACTACTGGGTCAAGTCCGTCGGCCCTGTCCTGAGTTTCCGCGAGTGGCCCGAGTCCCGCACGAGCGTCATCCTGAGGGTGCCGGGGCGATCTCACGCGCTTCCGTGGACTCCAGCAGGTCCGGGATATCCCAGGGGGCGGCTCGGAGGCGGAATTCTGCGAAGCCGATAGCGAGGCTGAGGAGCTCGGTCGTCACATCGGATCTACAGGTGGTCGCGAAGGTAAAAGCATAGGCCAGCGCATGCGAGAGGGCGGTGCCCGCGCGGTCCAGATTTCGCAGGATTGACCCTCCATAGTCGGTCCCGATGATGCTGAGCTTCATCAGCAGAAAGCGAACGAAAACCGGAGTGATCGCGGACTCCGACTGCAGCAGCGCGCTCTGGTACAGCTCCGGCCATCGCTCGAAATTCCGCCGCAGCTCGTCGGTGCGCTCGAGGCCCCGCGGCAAGGTTTCGACGAACGTGAGGTACGGCTTCCATGAATTCATGATCGCCTGCGGGCTGGGTGAGGGCGCGGCCAACAGGAAGCTCCGGAAGTAACGATCGCGCGCCGAATGAGGGTCGGTGTTGTGCCCGCCTACCGGTGGGAGGCTGGCCGAATCGATGCCGTGATCCGCCAGCGCAGCCATCCATGCGACGACCTCCCCGGCGCGGCGCGCAGCCTCGGGGTTGCCCGCGATCTCGCCCGCGGCATGATGGACCATGGCGAGGCGGGTGAGAACCGAATCCTTCGAAGAGGTCACCAGTCGGATCATGGCCTCCCGGAGGGTCCGGTAGCCCTCCCAGTCGATGAAGGTGTTTCTTCCGGCTGGGACATTCGAGACTCGGTACATCTGGTCGCCCGGCCGCACGGCGAAGGAGCGATCTGCGGGCGGCGCATCTTCACTTTGAATTGAGAATGGATTGACATCGGCCATAAGGAGCTCCCGGGCGGCCGGGCAGATCAGCTCGATTCCCATCTCCATTCCATCCTGGGTGAAGGCCGTGTAGACGGGAAAGTTTCTGCAGACTGACGGTAGATACGATGGACCTGCTGTCTCGTGAACCGCGCATCGACTACCGTCTCGCAGGAACGCACAACGCCCGGGAGCATAGGCCGAGAGGATCGCGAAGTTTTCGACCAACCCCTCCTTGTGAATCGCGTCCCCGTTCGCGATGATCCTGACGCCGCTCTTGAAGTCGTCTTCCAGCGGAGTGCTGTGCAAGCGCTCTCCCAGACGCACATACTCCTGGTTGCTCACGGGGATTCCCTGGAAATGCCTGCAGCAGCAGCCGATCGGCTTGCACTGAAAGGATTTGAACCAGGATGGAAAGATGTAGCTCATGAAATTCAGGCGATCGAGGACGTGAGGATCTTCCGTGCTGCCGCCAGCTTCTCCTCGACCATCTTGTCGGCCAGGCGGTGAGGGGGCAGGCGATCCGTCTCGGAGCGCTCCAGAAGCGTCGCCACCGTCCGCCCGATGCGAGTCACGCGAGCGATGATGCCGGGCTCGTCGGTCTCGCCCGTCTCGTAGAGCAGGCTGAGCAGACCGCCGGCGTTGACCACGTAGTCCGGCGCATAGATGATCCCGCGGTCGTGGAGCAGGTCGCCGTGACGGGGCTCGGCGAGCTGCTCGTTCGCCGCCCCCACAATCGCGCGGCAACGGAGTCGCGGAATCGTTGCGTCGTTCAGTATGCCCCCGCCCGCATTCGGTGAAAACACGTCGGCCTCGACATCGAGGATCGAATCCGTGCTCACGGCTCGGGCCCCCAGCTCCGTGATCGCGCGTCTGACTTTCGCGCCATCCGTGTCCGCGACGAGCAGTCGCACTCCCTCGGATGCGAGCCTGCACGCGAGGCGCCACCCCACCTCGCCCAACCCCTGAATGGCAACGCGAAGGTCGCCCTGGTTCGCTCCCATGGCCGCAGCCGTGGCCCGCATCGCCTCGACGACACCAATGGCCGTGAGGTCGGCCGCGTCGACACTCGATCCGGCCGGCACCTGGGAGATGTGCTTCGTCAGTCGCCCGAGCGCGGCGACGTCTCCTCCGTCGATCCCCATGTCTGCACCGGTGTGGAAGTGGCCGATCCGATTGAGAACATCCGCGTACGCCGCGATCAGCACAGGGGTCTTGTCTCGCTGCGGGTCACCAACGATAACCGCCTTTGCTCCCCCCCAGGCCATTTCCGCCATCGCCGCCTTGCAGGTCATTGCGCGCGAGAGGCGAAGAGCATCGATCGCCGCAGCTTCGATCGACGGGTACATCCGCATCCTCGTCCCACCGACGGCCGGGCCGAGAGTCGTATCATGGATCGCGATGACAGCGCGCAGGCCGGCAGCACGATCCCTGACAAAAATCAGCTCTTCATGACCCCACTCATCAGCGAGATCCATCACTCCCTGTCCGTTTTCCACTCCTCCTCCATTTCCGAGAATCGAAATATCACGGATGGGGGGCGCGTGTCACGCCGTGCCCAGATCCGGCCAGGGCTGCGGCAAAGTCGAGGCGCCGACTCGGGCGAGGCCGTTCCGTGCGAAACCGCAGATGCCGCAGATTTCCGCGCAGATTACGCAGATTCTTCCAGCTTTCAACCGACGAGCAACTTGCTCCTCACTCTCGGGTCGGCGCGAAGCAATCGGCGACATCTGCGAGTCAATCTGTGAAATCTGCGGTTTCCGGGACTTTGCCGTAGCCTTGCAGATCCGGCGTTAAGGGCGCATCTGCAGCGGCGCCTACCGCCGGCTGATTTCGGTTCCCGGATAGTAGGTCTGCAGGATCTCGCGATAGCTCTTGCCGCGGAGGGCCATCCCATAGCTCCCGACCTGGCAGAGCCCGACGCCGTGGCCCCACCCTTTGCCGCTGAACTGAAAGCTCGCTATTTTGCCACTCTCGTCGTAAATCCTGTCGATGACGAACAGGTTCTCCCGCAGCCCGAGTGCCCATCTGATCCTGATGCCCCTGAGCAGGACCTCTCTCTGTGAGCCCTTCACGAGCAGCTCGGTGACCCGTTTCGACTCGCCGATCTCGAGGGGCTCCAGGTCCAGCAACTCGCCCACCGGGTAGTTGCGCCCGATCTTCGCTTCCAGATCCGCACGGCTGAGCCGAGCTTCCCATCTGTAGTACTTCGAGCTTCTGTCGTTGGCGAGTCCGGGCAGGGACTCGACGAAGAGAACGGCGACCTCATCGCGATCGTTCAGCACGTACTGGATCCGTTCTCCGCCGAAGAGGATGCATCGTTGTCGTTGCCGTGGGGGATCCTGCATGTCGAAAAGCGACAAATCCTCCGAGAGCCGGTACGTCTTCGTGTCCGCGCCGATCGCGATCTGGATGTCCTTTTCACCGGCTCTCAGGAAAGTGCCGGCGCGCCGCGGATCTTCGGCGGTGAGGATGAGCCGGTAGAGAAGGTCCACCAGGCGGCGGTGGGTAAGGGAGGTCTGGACGTCGAGGGAGCTCTCATCGGTTGGAAGCAGGATCTTTTCACTCAGCAGGTACGCGACGGAGAGCCTGTCTTCTCCGACGAGGGAGGCGGCGTCGGCATACGGCGCGAGGACGAGCTCGGCGTCCCTTGGCTCGGCGAGGCGGTCGCGCTTTTCGGACCAGCCGAATCGGTCGAGCAGGTGAGTGGCGATCGGAGCAAGGTGAACGAGATCGCCCGCCTCAGCGTGCACCCCTTTGCGATGACATGCAGCCAGTGCGGCGTCGGTCCACATGCCGGCCTGATCGGAGGTGAGCGGCTCCGCGAGGTTCGCGACGGAGAGATCGAGGACGCCAAGGGAGCGCAGGACTGCCAGCTCGGCGGCAGCCGGGTCTTCCACGGCAGTCACGTCCGAGTGGATTTCGTACTCCACATTGGCTTCCGGATAGCACTCGACCGGGCGCAGATACGGGGCGCCCTTGCCTTCGAAGATCTTCTCGGAGTACTCGGTCGAGCCGCCACATGTCGAGGTGTAGAGGGCGTTGATGAGCTCCCCGCCGTAAAGAGCGACCTCTCCTTCGGTTTCAGCGACGGCCCGATCCGAGAGCACGTGCTCGCTCGACGCCCCCTCATAGACCTGACACATCGGCGTCGAACAGATGTCGAATCCCTCGAAGCCACCGAGGTTTTTCAGGGCATAGGTCCGGGCGGCCACGGCCTGTGCCTTGAGCGCTTCGATCTGAGGAAATGAGCTCGGCGAGAGCTCGTTCGGGACGACGCCGCGCAGGTAGTCCTCGATATTCAGAGCATTCACGACCGTCAGCCTATTGGCGCTGTTCATCCGCACGGTCAGGATCCCCCGGTACCTCTTTCCTCCGAGTTTGAGAGCCGCATCCGAGCCGCCTTCAGGAACCAGGTAGATCGTCCCACCGGCGACCTGTTCCAGCCGGCCTCCAGAGTAAGAGAACCTGAAGGTGCGCGCCGGCTTGACCTGTGTCGTTTCCTCAACGATGAAACAATCAGGGTAGCCGCGCGTGGCCAGGAAATCGAGTGCTGCCTGGGCCTCGGCGCGGCTCGGGAACGGCCCAACTCGGACTCGATAGAGCCGCTTTTCGGCCACGCTCATCGCGTCGGCCCAGTCAGCGTTCGTCTCGTAAGGGCCAAGCCGCAGGTCGCCCGACTTCGGCGCAGCCACCTTCCCAACCGATGCCCTCTGTCCGCTGTCCTTCCCGATCTGCTCGGCAAACGCCACTGCATCCGTTTCCAGAGCAAAAGCCCCGGCCTGGACCGAGTAGCGAGTGCTGGCACCAGGAACGATCGCGTCCCCGGTCAGCTCAGCATAGAGCTGCCCCGAAGCCTCTCCGATGTAGGTCTCCCCAGAACCCCCCTGGTAGAGGCGGACCCTCTGGTCTGCCACGATCTCCACACTTCGGAAGTCGGTGCCGATGCCGACGCGAATGATCGGGACCCTGAGGCTGCTCAGGACAGCAGGTGGTGCCACTGCGAGGGGCGCATGCGCCGGCGTGCACGACTGGAACGCCAACAGAACAGCCCCGGCCGCGAAGCCGACAAACGTAGAGTGTCGTGAGAGGAGGCGCATATCGACCTAACTCTGCGGTCCGCGGTTCAAGGACCGAACGCCAAAGCCCATGGGGGAAAGCCCCGGACCGTTCCGGGGACATTGCTCCTTCAACTGCGGACTCTGGCTTGACATGATCTACGACCGCGGCAGGGAGACGTTGTAGAAGAAGGTGACGCGGCCCTGCAAGTTGGGTTTGGGAAAGCCGGCTGGCAGAGGCGGCAGGCGGTTGGACGATCGGATCGCGTTGAGCGAGGAGGAATCCATGCTGATGATCCCCGATGATGACACGATGTCGGCCCGAGTGATCTCTCCGTTCTTTTCGATCACGACGTAGATCGAGACCACTCCCTTCATTCCCATGAGTGCCGCAGTGGGGATCACCCAATTGCTACGCACCTTCTGCTTGACGAGCTCGGCCCACTCGCTGAGGTCAAAACCCCCGCTGTCGAACGCGAAGGTCGCATCACCCGACTCGAAGGACCCCGTGGGAGCGCCCGAGCCGCTGCGGCTCGACCCCGCCGACGGACCTGACGTTCCGAGGTTCTCCAACGACGAAGTGAACGGTGCTCCATCCGCTTGGTGGACATCGGCCGGGACGGTCATTTTCTTCTCGACGTCGATATCGGGGATCGGTTCGGGGGGAACTAACGCGCGGCTCCCCCTTTGCCCGTCCTCCGGCGGCGTCGTTTCCCGCCCCGGACCGGCTGTCGCCTCACGGGCGGGCTGCGCGGGCCCTGACGGCCGGATCGATGGAGGCAGACCGAGCTCGTGCCTCTCGGATTCGGGGCCTGGCTTCTGGAACCGCAACTCAGGCGTTTCCTCGGGAACCTGGGGATAGTTCTTCAGCACGAGCATAAGAGTATTGTCCGTTGTCTCGGCGCGTTTCCTTGGCGTTATCCTGGCCAGCAGTCCTAGCAGTACTAGATGGACGATTACCGAGACAGCTAGGAACTTTTCCTGACGGCTGAGAACGAGCTGAATGGGAGGGGACTCCGGCTGACCGAGATATGTAATGGAGAGATTCTTCGTCTAAGCATTTGATAATTCATAACAATAGCACCTCACTCCGGCATCCTAACCGATCCTTTTCGCCGGTGTCAAACTACCTCACGTCGGAATTCAGGTCTGTTCGAGTTTCGCCTTGATGCAACGATGGAGCTCCTTGGAGACCTCCACGATCCGCATCCCGTCGCAGATCTGGTACTGGCAACATCGTGTGCGCCGCAGGACGCCGTCTCCGTCGGTCTTGAAGATGACTTCGCAGTTGCCGCATTCGTTGTTCCAGCAAAAATCCCCGAGCGATATTTCCCACGGGAAAAGAAACTGTAAATCTCTGAGAATAGTGGTTTTCTCCGGAACATCGAACTCCTTCCCCAGGACTGAGACCTTTATCATCCTCGCGAGCGGGGGGAAAAGATTCGATACCATGCATCAACCTTACCTCTGGATTATTAGAGAATGCGGAACCGAAGTTCAAGATGGGGGGCAGAGGCCGAGCGCCGTGCATGCGCGCTGCCGGCGCTCCGACCTGGACCCTCGGCGTCCTACTTGAAGAAAATGTGGAAGATCTGGACTCCCAGCTCGCGCTGGTCGGTCGAGCCCTTGACGATTTGAGCCGGGACGAAGGGCTTGTCCACCGAAATCCGGATCTGGATGAGGTCTTCGCTGCCAAGCTGGTCAGCGGGAATCTGATAGTACTTTTCAAAACCGGCGGACTTGGGGACAAACTCCTCGACGAGGTTGCCGGCGATTTCGAGCTTCACCATCTGGTCGGCCACGGCATCCTTGTTCACCCGGCCGTCGATGTAGAGGATTGCATTCTTCTTGGGGTTACGGACGAGTGCCACGGCCTGCGCCCCGGTCCAGCGCCAGCGTTGCGTCATCTGCTGGTCCCATTCCTCGTCATGCCACCCCTCCGAGTACTGCACGCGTTCAGGACCCTTCGGGTTGTACTTCAGCTTCAAATCCTTCTCGAGGATTCGATAGTTAGGACCGTTCGGATCCTGAGGATCGTGGAGTCCGACCAGGAGCTTGACCGGGATGTTCTCCTCCTCGGTGTCGGTCCTGACAATGCCGGGGATCAGCAAGAGGCGCGGATAGTTGAGCTGATATCCTTCCTTCCACTGGGAGGTGGGAACGTCGGGGGGCGTGTGGTCATCCTGAAAAAGAATCTTGTTGTTCTTGTCCAGGAAATGCACGTATACCGCGAGATCCTTTTGAATCGGCTTGAAGCCCGGGTCCATCTTCCAGTGATATGTAACATTACTCAGGGAGTTGTCTTCTATGTCCGCAGGATTAAACTCGACAGACGCCGTCACCTTGATTTGCGCCTTGGGCTTACATGATGCCACGACAAGAATGAGTCCCAAGAGCGCGATAACATACGAGGTCTTTCTACCCATTACGATCATCCCTCCTCTTCAGGGTTCAGGATCTTATGCGGTAGGGGCGAACGCTGTCAAGCTCGGGCGGTGCCCCAACGCGGCGGAGCCGCAACCGAACAGGCAAGACCAAGGCACGCTGCAAGACCCTTCCGAGCACCTCTCAGGAAAGCAGGAAGTTAGGAAGGCAGGAAGGGGTCTGTTCGATCCCACCCTGAGCTCCGGAGATGAC